>NZ_PNDY01000018.1:0-16862 GCF_005886645.1 Pseudoalteromonas sp. S408
AGGTATAGGTATAGGTATAGCAGCAATCTTAGGCGTAAAAAATAGTCTGTGTAAAATTTAAACTTCAAGTCCTATGCTTTAGGACATCTCTGTACGTACTTAATGCGTTAGATAAGCATAAAAATAAAATTTAAGTTAGCAGCGTCTTTATCTTTCCTGAAGTATTAGCGCTCAACTTAGACCTAAAGAAAAAGCTATTTAAAATTCTTTAGTCCGAAGCGGGATCGTTATACTTAGATGTTTTCTTTGTCCCACTCAATAAGACATTTTTCATAAGCATCTTCATCGGGATCGATAAAGTCTTCATACTCCTGCTCTTGATATTTAGCATTAATTTGCGTCCTAATCTTCATCATATACTCTGCTCTTTTTGCTGCAAGCACAGCTATCCTATAGCTTATTTGGGCATTATTGAATAATGAAACAGCATACGTAACCAGCGCCAATGAAAAAGCGATAAAAAACACAGATACATCAAAATAAGTTGCTATAGAAAATAGAAATAAGCTAAATACAATCATAATTAAAGCTCTTAGCAAGCTATAGGCTGCGTCTAACTTAATATTCACAACCCTATTTGTATCATGTGCTGCTGTAACAACTTTTGAGTGATAAATAGCTTTCTTTGCATATTGCTTATCTCTTAGAGATACAGAAAGCTGAGAACATAATTGAAGGACTTTTGGAGTTAACACATTCGCCATTACAGAAATAATGAGAGAAAGTATTGTAGATACAACTAAAAAAATAGGCTCTTTTATAACTTCTATAATATCCATAGATTTAGCTCCAATATAAAAAAATATAGGTGTTTAATGTCATACATACACAAAGTAATTGAAGTATTATAATTATAGTTCACCATATTTTTTATAGTCATAAACACATAGTAAACGCCTATAATCTGTATCTTTTTTATTTTTAAAACCCAATAAATAAACCTCTATGTCAGCCAAATCGAGCTTATCATGCCAAATCGACCAAATTATTGCATTCACCTTATTAGCACGCGATATATTATCATCTTCCATAATACTTTCAGCAGATGTATGTATTGACTCTACATTAGAGCTGAGTGTATTTAGGTATGTTTTTAACTTAGCTAGCTGCTGAACTTTTAAAATTGGAGCTTTATTTATTTCAGGGCATACTTTATGAAAACCAAAAATTGGAAACCACTGAGTAGATGCTATCTTGATTTCGTTTATTAGCTTTAAGAGTTGGTTATTAGCCTCATCAATAATACTAAAATAGTTACTCATCATTCCTGAAGAGTCCTGATGGGTATAAGTTATTGACCTACTGGAACCGATTGCTAGTATTTTTTCGTTATTATTTAATGAATCTAAATCCTCAGTAATGCTTACCTGAATACTCCCTCCTGAATAAATCTCCTTTACTATACTTTGTACTTTTCGAATATCCATCGCAGAAACAGGTAAATTTAAATCTGACAAAGCTTTATAAATCTCAATAAAATCATCCGTTTTGACTTTGTTAATACGGATAGTAGCGTACCCCTCAAGATCAATATCATGTTCACAAATTTCATGTGATACAGAACCTTCTTCATACTCGACCAAAAGAAAGTTATTACGAATTCTTTCAGCATCCTCAGAGTTCGGTTCTACATAGGTAAAAATAGTCTTCAATAGACTTTTAATGTTTTCATCACCTATCCCATACCCTAAAAAAATAATTGGGTTATGAATGAAAATGGATAGTAGCTGGGCTCTTATTAATTCATATTTTGCATTAAATTTATAATAATCATCTTCTGAAATTATCACTTTAGATGGTGCTGTATGACAGCCATGTATTTTATAAACAGAGCCATATGGGTTGCTTAATAAAATGTCATTACCAACTAAAGGCTGAAAATCAAATATATCCTCAACAAGACAGTCATAATTAGTTGTTATAACAGAACCAATATTTTTACGTATTTTTTTAAATTCAGCTACTTCGGCCAGTTTAGAGTCACGGTAATCAAGTTTACTAAGTAATTGAGATATGTATATTTTGAAACGACTTAAGTTATTGTCTTTTATCATTTCTTCATAAAAAATATCATTGATCTGTTTGAATTTTCCATTTCGATCCTGACTTAAAGTATAATTAAACGCCTCTTCTACTTTCGAAGCAATTATAGAATAATCGTACTTTCCTTCATCTTGACACTGAGATTTTATATCTAAATAAAATTCCACATCCCCTGTCAACTCAGTAACAATATGTTTTAACAAGCCATCCCATGTGTATGAGTTGTTTAGATATCGAAGACTTACTCCGGTGCCAATAAATAAAACTGGATGATTTCGATATTGACTTATAAATGTGCGTATATCCAAGCGAACCTCTAATATTAATTATTCTGAGATATTTGAAATTAATCAAATAAGCTCTGCTCTTTGGGGTTTTGAATGACATCTTCTGATACGGATAGTAAAATATTATTAACAAAAGAATAATCATTTTTATTTTTCAAATAGATGATTCGATCTAATTGGTTAGGAAGACATCTCATAAATCGAGCAATTTCGTCATTACTGCCTGTTAAAATAAAATTATTTGCTTGAGTCTTTGATTCATTATTTTCTAAATCAGTAGTGCTTTGACCTGCAACTACTAGATGCCTTCCAAGCTTAATAGCTTCACGAGAAGCATGTAAACTCCCACCTTTTAGGTCACTTTGGACTAAGACCACTGCATTAGACAAAGCAGCTTGGATCTTATCTCTTTGAACTAATTGAGCAGGTCTTACTGTTACTCCGTATGGGTATTCAGATACTAAGGCACCATTTGAGCGAAGAATTTCATCTGCTAGACCTCTATTTTTTGCAGGGTAAACGGTATCCAAACCATGAGCAAGAACTGCTATGGTAATTCCATTAGCATCTAAAGTACTTTGGTGTGCAATCGTATCGATTCCAATAGCTAAGCCACTTAAAATACCCCACCCCTCTTGGGTAAACCAAGTAGTGATTCTCTTAGCTATAATATTGCCATGAGTAGTCGGCTCTCTAGTACCGATTACTGCTACTTTTTTTGAATTAACAGCTTCAAGAGAACCTGCGATAAATAAAATAGCAGGTCTTACCTCTAGTTTTTTCAATATTTCAGGGTAGATATTATCAAGAGGAGATATTATGTAATGCCCTCTTTTGTAAGCTTCATCAACCTGCTTTTGAGCAAACGTCCTAGCTTGCTCTATATCTTCTAATGAGTATTGTTTTTTAAGATAGACTTTTTTTAGTATCTCTTCGAGATCCAGCTTCAGAATATCCTCATTTAACAGTCGATTTAATGATTGTTGACCAACTCCCTTCAAAGAGCTCAGACACAAAAGCTTAAATGTAAATAATGATACTTCCAAAATATAGTTACCTATTCTCTTTATACTGACAGTGTTTCGCTGCTTCACCTTCGTGCGCTAAGTATTTTCCATATTGACTGCTTTTTAACACTAATTCTTTCGCACACCTTGGGCAGTCCTTTATAGTTATACCTTTAGCGTGATTACAAGGTATTGGTTCTTGATAACCAGTACAAGCCCAAAATTTTATTCCATACTTATTTGTAAGGCATCTCATAGGTCTATTACATCTATCACACGTCTCAGTGTCACCTATTGGATGTACCGTTTTCGCTAAACAAAGCCCGAGCACCTTCTCAGCTTCTTCGACTTCAAGTAGTGAGATTGCTCTTTTAAATGTAGCACCGGTCGTAACTACATCATCCAATATAATAATCTTCGCCCCTTTAAGCTTGCCTTTATACTTCTGATTGAGATGCAACTGCCCATTTACAGCTACCTGTCTCTCTCTTCTGCCGTTCACAGTTTTTAAGCTAATTGCATTCTCAGAAAATTGAAATATATCGTCAATAAAATGATAATCTAGTCCTGATTTCTCATGAATACGCCTTAGCATACGTTCTAGTCTTTTGTTCTTTAGCTGCTTTGCGGGGATTACAGTAACTATATCTACGCCTTCGTTATTTCTATATAGATATTGCGGTATTCTTTGTAATGCAAAAACAAATGTATCGACCCAATACTTTGGAGCCTCAAAATTTGAGTTTTGTTCTTTTGACTGAATATCGATAGATAGTTTATGACTAGCAGCTAGATTAGCTGTTATTTTAGATTTAGTACTAAAATAACGACCAAAAGTGATAATTTGGATATTTCTTCTTCCAGGCATCACTACTTGGGCTTCTAGATTTATCGGACAAAAATAAAACTCTCTTCCAATCTGGAAATATAAATTAGTATTATCAGAAGCCGATTCTGCCAATAATCTTATATTTTCAATTGAATCTATTTCCTTTAATAAAGCTTTTGTGCATATAACACATGCTGGCATTTGAGGAATTTTAGTATCAGCCCAAGTTGGAGCAATAGGTATGACATGCGAGGAATAGGCAGCATCAATATCGACTTGGTGATCACCTATGTATAAAACAGATTCAGGTTTAGATATTGATAAACGCTCTAACGCTAGATTAATGCCAAGCGGTGAAGGCTTTATATTCGGCCTAACGTCATCATAGTACACAATCACAGAGAAATAGCCGAATAGTTCAAAGTAATTCAGTACCTCATCTGCATACCATTTAGGTGAATTTGTTACTATTCCAAGCGGTATGCCTTTTCGAGATAATCCTTCAATTAAAGTGAGAATATTCTTACATAATTGAGTCGATGGCAATAACCTCCTGAGAGCTCTTATATCTCTAGTTTCTCTGGCACTTTTTAGATGTGAAGAAAAAACTAAAGTATCATCTAGATCAAATAGTACAGCTGAAATTTTACCCATAACAATCCTTATTAATGAAATACATTCCTGTATTATGGCAATGTATCACTATATTCAAGAATTAAATAATAAAATTATCAACTTACAAAAACTCCCATGACTTCCATTGAATGCATTTGGCAGGCGCTAAATTAACAGTAATGCGTTGATCAGGGAAACCAAATTGAGAGTTTTCAAGTGCACTGCGCACCCTGTCTTTTGACTCTTTTACTGAGGCCTCAGGAAGGCCCACAATATGAAATGCAGGTAGACCCGTTCCTAAATGAACCTCAACAATAACCTCAGGGGCATTAATACCCACCTGTGCACGAGAATATATACGAGCTAATGACATTCCTTATCCTAATCAGTCCTATGATTAGATAAGTTTAGTCAGGATATTTAAAAACGTGTAATGTGATTTTCCACTTTATTGCTGAAAAACGCAGGAGTAATGTCATCAACATCGCCAATACCATCGCCAGCTCGGTCACAAATGAAAAATACACACTGAGCGTATATACAATACCACCCGCAATACAGGTAATAGCATATAGCTCGCCTTTTAATAACATAGGAATTTCTCGGGCAAGAACATCGCGTATTAAGCCTCCAAAGCAGGCGGTTATTACCCCCATAATAATTGCTGTCATTTCTGGCATACCTGCAAGCAATGCTTTTTGCGTGCCCATTACAGCAAAAAACGCCAAACCGAATGCATCTGCTATTTGCAATGTGTAGTACGGAATTGATTTTTGCTTATTAATAAGCCGAGACGTAATAAGCACTGCGGCTAAAATAGCGAAAAAATAACTCTGGTCATGCAACCAAAATACCGGCACATCTAAAATAACATCACGCACCGTTCCCCCACCAATAGCGGTCACTGTTGCTAATACTACAACCCCAAAGCCATCCATTTTTTTCTCGTAGGCCACTAATGTGCCTGAAATAGCAAACACGGCGATACCGATTAAATCAAACCAGTGGTAAAGTTCTGTCATGTAAAAGTGCGCTTAAAAATATTTCAGCCGTTTTAACATACCCAGCACGGGGTGTTAAGTAATAAAAAACTTAAAATGATTAGTATAAGTAAATGGGGTAAATGTAATCACAGCTTTGTTATTAGGAATCACTGAATTTCTGGCATAAAAAATACGCTTTAGGCGTGTTGCTTTACTATAACTTTTTATTTCAGTGGTTGCGGGAGCCGGATTTGAACCGACGACCTTTGCTGGCTAATGAAGAGTTGAGACCGACGAGCTACCCATTTCACTAAATTTCAGGCATAAAAAAACACGCTTTAGGCGTGTTGCTTTACTATAACTTTTTATTTCAGTGGTTGCGGGAGCCGGATTTGAACCGACGACCTTCGGGTTATGAGCCCGACGAGCTACCAGGCTGCTCCATCCCGCGCCTGAAATATGCATACTTATTTAACGTTGCTTACATTACAACGTGGCGTCCAATTTAAAAATTGGTTGCGGGAGCCGGATTTGAACCGACGACCTTTGCTGGCTAATGAAGAGCTGAGACCGACAAGCTTTTCCTTAACTAACATTCTACAGTAACCTCAATCCTCTACAGAAAATTGGTTGCGGGAGCCGGATTTGAACCGACGACCTTCGGGTTATGAGCCCGACGAGCTACCAGGCTGCTCCATCCCGCGCCTGTATATTTAAAGTCTATCGACTACTTAATTTTATCTCTTAAGTTAGAGTTTACAGTAACCAAGTTTTATAAAAATTGGTTGCGGGAGCCGGATTTGAACCGACGACCTTCGGGTTATGAGCCCGACGAGCTACCAGGCTGCTCCATCCCGCGCCTGTAATTTCTTTAAAACATTTTCGTAATATTTACGAGCCTGCCTTGAAGAGAGCGCTACTATATAGGAATAAACTTATAATGCAAGGCTTTAACTACTTAAAACTGTTCAAGTGAACAAAAAGCAATCAAAACCTATTCTATACTCGCTCGTTGGTGAGGAGTAATCATTTTTTGAAACTCCCAATCAGGATGGCCCATTACAATAAAATCTGGGTTTTCAGTGCTCTCGCGTTGGTTATACGTTAAAGGGTTAAACTCTGCATCGGTAATGCAACCGCCCGCTTCTTCTACAATAACTTGTGAAGCCCCTGTATCCCACTCACCCGTTGGGCCTATTCTTAAAAAGCAGTCCGCTTTACCTTCAGCAACAATACATGCTTTTAACGAGCACGAACCAACCGCAATGGTTGTAAATTGGCTATTTAAGTATTGGCTCACCGACTCAATTTTCTGACGGCGACTTACCGCTAGCGTTAAACTTTCAGGCGGAGCTACGTATATTTGTGTGTCGCTCTTTTCTTCACGCTTAAAAGCACCATTTTTTGCACTCGCAAAATACGTAATACCTTTTGACGGCCAATGAATAACACCCAGTACAGGGTGGTTATTTTCAATAAGCGCAATGTTTACAGCAAAATCACCACTTTCTAAAATAAACTCACCAGTGCCATCCATGGGGTCAAGTAACCAATAACGCTGCCAATCTTGCCTGTCGGCTAATGCAGGGATAGGCGTTTCTTCCGACATGATTGGAATATCAGGCGCAAGTGCCTTTAAGCCTGCAACAAGCACATCATTTGCAGCTAAATCGGCCTTAGTTACTGGTGTGTGGTCTGATTTTTCTTGTTGGCCAATATCATCTTTTTTGTATATAGCCATAATGGCATCGCCTGCACGTTCGGCTAATTCAATACAAGGTTCTAATAATTTATTCATCGGCAGCTCCAGATGCTAAGTACTTATCTAATAATAGCAAAGCGGCAACACTTCGTGCTTCGGTAAAATCATCTTGCTCTAATAATGACTGCCATTGCGTTAATGGCCACTTAACAACAACTAAAGGCTCAGGCTCATCGCCAAGGAGCGTTTGCGGATATAATTGCTTAGCAAATAAAATGTGCATAGTGGCATTAAAATAACTGGGTGCCATGGTCACTGTTTTTAATGGTTTAAAAAAGTCTGCGCCAAAACCTACTTCTTCTTTAAGTTCTCTATTAGCAGCTTGCTCTGGCGTTTCGCCTGGGTCAATAAGTCCTTTAGGAAAACCTAGCTGGTAGTCATTGGTGCCAGCGCAATACTCACGCACTAGCAGCATTTCGTTATCGGCCGTTATAGGCACAATCATTACAGCACCCCTGCCACCACCTCGAATACGTTCATACTGACGCTCTTCGTCATTCGAGAATTTTAGCTCTAAAGATTCCACAGTAAATAGGCGACTTTTAGCGACAACATTATTACTTAGGATTTGAGGAGGTGTTGGATGCTTTTTCTGTGTCATTGGCGTTAATTTGCTATCATGGCAGTTGTGCTTAATCATAAACTTTTCACAGGGAAAAGCCCATGCTAAATTGGTCAAAAATCGATACCGTTTTACTTGATATGGACGGAACACTTCTCGATTTACATTATGACAGCCATTTTTGGTTAACTGTTCTTCCACAACAACATGCCTTAGCCAAAAATATAAGCTTGAGCGAAGCAAAAGAAGATATTTTTAAACGCTACCAAGCTGTAAGTGGCCAAATTGAGTGGTACTGCTTAGATTATTGGGAAGATCAGCTTAAATTACCAATTATGGATCTAAAACGAGAAACACAGCACCTTATAAAAGTACGTGATGACGTGCCCTATTTTTTGACGGAGCTTAAAAAAGCAGGAAAAGAACTTATATTGCTTACCAACGCGCATCCTGAAAACGTCATGATGAAATTTGAACACACCGCAATCGATAATTATTTAGATGGTGTAGTGTCGACGCATGAATATGGCGTAAGTAAAGAGCAGCAAAGTTTATGGCACCAAGTACAAAACGATTTAGGGTTTAACAAAACACGTACTTTGTTTGTTGACGACAGCGTAGCTGTATTAAATGCCGCAAAAGAATACGGCATTGGACACTTACTTGCAGTTGCCAACCCCGACAGCCAGCAACCACACAACGAAATAGCCGATTACTTAAATGTAACCGACTATCGTACTATTATTTAGCTTTTTGGGTAACGTGCCTCAAGGCCTTGGTAAACTAACTTTGCAAAGTCTGCATGTTCGGTATCAAGGCTTTTAACCACTTCAACCAAGTGTTCGTTATCTTCTTGGCCGTTCCATACTTTAATGTAGCTACCATCTTTATAACCATGGTCTTGGCGGAAAAAATTTAAGGTGTTTTTACCGACGTAACCACGGTATAAATCGTCAATATCCATGCCCATTTGTGCCATACAACCGGCAAAGGCTGCTGCATTAAACGCTTTATCTGCAACTGCAGATGCCGCAAGTATTTCTAACGTTTGTTTGAAGTCGTCCGCTTGCTGTACTTGGCTCAACTCACTTTCTAATTGCTTTGCTAAGTCTTGATAGCTTGTTTTACCGTCAATACGTAGCGACAAACCAAAGTGAAAAATATCAACTAATTCTAAAATAACTTGCTCGGTATCGGGTGTTTGTTTTTTCCACCACTTCCAGCCATGATGATCTAGCATTTCGGCACACTCAACCCAAATAGCGCGATACCATTCAAACCCTTGTTTAAACCATTGCTCATGCACTTTTGTATTCATGGCGTTTTGCATTTCTAGCATGACTACTAGCTTATTTAAATTGGCAGACATATCAATTCCTGTCGTTTTTAGTTGTTTTAATAATACAGAGAAAGCGCTGTTTTTGCATTTGCTATGTCTGTTTTAATTATTTTATCGATTACTGGTAAACTCATACCACGACTCGATTAAATCAATAAAGTCTTCAAAACCACATCCACTGCTTAAGTCGTTTTCTTCAAGCATTAAATCGTCATCTTGATAGGCAATTAAGTCTTCGCTGTCTTGGTGCAGTGCATGCGCTTCAAATAAGGCTTCATCTTTAGATAAAATTAAATCTATTTCTTGGCCTTTTAAAGTCACAGGCTCAAAACTCGTTTTTACCGACGCAATAAGTGCTTGCACCATAGCCACTTTGTCTTTGCCAATTTCTTCGTTTAACCAACGGCCAATGATTGCATGCTCGCTGCTTATTTTAATGCGCAGCCCACTAATAGGGTCGCGAATAAATTGATATTCCATAACTATTACTTATTAAACGCTAATAACGCGATTATACCCATAAATTAGCTTTAACGCCGACCCTAAAAAGCAAAATAGCGCCATTAGGCGCTATTTTTATAAAACGTTTAAATACCTAACTTCGTGAGCGGTATCGTGCCGCATCTATTATCGACCATAAGTAAATAATAGGCACTAATACAAAACCAACGAGTACATATATAAGTGCGTAACTTATGACAATAGCTAGCGCAAAAAATATAGCTGCTAAAATACGCCCTTGTACTAATTGCCCTAAACCAGGAAAAAATATATTACACAACGCAGCAATTACATTACCGCCAGACCCTTGATCAGCCATACTCACCTCTGTAGTTAATTAATTTTAAATTTTAGTTATTTACTTACTATCACACTTTATGCCAATTTATTAAAGCTTAAAAATCAGTTAGTTAAATTACGACTCTCTAATTGCTTTGGTATTTTTTACTAAATATAGGTCAATTTGATTATTTTTATTATTAATTTTAGTCACTTATCGATACTAAAACTAGCCAGCTGATTGGTTTTAGAGGTTATTTTTAGAATAGCTGTTCATAAAAACAGTATTTTATTTAGCCTAACAAAAACACCTGTTATACTGCCCTCAATATTGATTAAAAAGGCGTAACGATGGACGTTTCAGAATTACTCGATGGCTTAAATGACAAACAACGCGATGCCGTTGCAGCCCCATTACAAAACATGCTGGTATTGGCGGGTGCTGGGTCTGGTAAAACACGAGTGTTAGTTCATCGTATTGCGTGGCTTATGCAGGTTGAACAAGCCTCTGCTTATAGTATTTTTGCGGTAACCTTTACCAATAAAGCGGCTAAAGAAATGCGCACTCGTGTTGAAGAAACCTTAAAAGCACCGGTCGGTGGCATGTGGATTGGTACTTTCCACGGTTTATCACATCGAATTTTACGCGCTCATCACCGTGAAGCTAACTTACCAGAAGCCTTTCAAATTTTAGACTCTGACGACCAACTCCGTATGATCAAGCGCTTATTAAAATCAATGAATATTGATGATAAAAAGTGGCCAGCTAAACAGTTTGGCTGGTACATAAGCGCTAAAAAAGACGAAGCACTTCGTCCTAAAGATATTCAAGCGTATGATATAAACGAGCAAATGATGCTGCGTGTATATGCCGCCTATCAAGAAGCGTGTGACAGGGCTGGTTTGGTCGATTTTGCTGAAATACTCCTACGTAGCTATGAGGTGCTTAAAAATAACCCTACGCTACTTCGCCACTACCAACAGCGCTTTGCGCATATGCTGGTAGACGAATTCCAAGATACCAATACCATTCAATACGCATGGTTAAAGCTGCTCGCAGGCGATACGCAAAGTATTATGATTGTGGGCGATGATGACCAAAGTATTTATGGCTGGCGCGGCGCTAAAATAGAAAATATAAAACGTTTTTTAACTGACTTTGACGCCGAAACTATTCGCCTTGAACAAAACTACCGCTCAACCGCAACTATTCTTAAAGCATCTAATGCGCTTATAAAAAATAACTCAGAGCGCATGGGTAAAAGCTTATGGACCGATGGCAACGAGGGCGAGCCTATATCAATTTACGCCGCCTTTAACGAGCTAGACGAAGCCCGCTTTGTAAGCAGTAAATTACGTAGCTGGTTAAATGCCGGTAACGCGTTACAAGACGCCGCCATTTTATACCGTAGTAATGCGCAATCTCGTGTACTTGAAGAAGCCATGCTACAAGAAGGATTAAAGTACCGTATTTACGGTGGTATGCGATTCTTCGAGCGTCAAGAAATTAAAGATGCGCTATCGTACTTACGCTTAGTCGGTAATCGCCAGGACGACGCCGCATTTGAACGAGTAATTAATACCCCTGCACGTGGTATTGGCGACAAAACTTTAAGTCATATACGCGACTGCGCCCGTGCTGAGTCACTTCCGTTATGGTACGCAGCGAAAGCTATTGTTGAACAACAGCACTTATCGGGCAGAGCAGCCGGCGCTGTTAGCAAATTTGTTGAGCTGGTTGAGCACATTGAAGACAAAATTAGCGACCTTACATTACAAGAGCAAGCTAAGTATGCAATTCAAACGTCTGGCCTTATGGCTATGTATCAGGCAGAAAAGGGCGAAAAAGGTCGTGCTCGTGTAGAAAACTTAGAAGAGCTTATAAGCGCATGCGATCAGTACGAACTCCCTGAAGAAGAAGAGTTTAGCTCACCACTACAAGGCTTTTTAGCCTATACCTCGCTTGAGTCTGGTGAAGGGCAAGCTGATGAGCACGAAGATGCCGTGCAAATGATGACTCTGCATTCAGCTAAGGGCCTAGAATTCCCGCTTGTATTTATGGTGGGCGTGGAAGAAGGTATGTTTCCATCGCAACAAAGTAATGAAGAGTCTGGTCGATTAGAAGAAGAACGTCGCCTATGTTACGTAGGTATGACCCGCGCTATGGATAAATTATACATTAGCCACGCCGAAAGCCGCCGCCTATACGGACAAGAGAAATACCATAGCCCTTCACGTTTTTTACGCGAAATTCCTGAGGACTGCGTTGAAGAAATTCGTATCAAAACGCAAGTTTCGCGACCACCGGCAGCAGGACGCTTTAGTGCATCAGTCAGCCATGCCGCCTTTGAAGACAGCGGCTTTAATTTAGGCCAACGTGTACTGCATGCTAAGTTTGGTATTGGCACGGTTCTTAACTATGAAGGCAGCGGCGCGCAATCGCGTGTACAGGTAAACTTTGATGACTTAGGCAGCAAATGGTTAGTAACGGCTTATGCACGATTACAAGCTGTATAAAGCTCACGTAAACACGTTAGAAAAAACACTGGTTGGCGCTTATCATCGCCAACTTGTGCTCATTACTGGCAGTACCGCTTGGTGCTACAAGCTATTAGGTGAATTACTTCAAACTGAAAATACACTCGTCGTTTCTAAAAATACCTCATTAAATAACGCGCAGTGGCCTAATCGTACCCATCAAATTTTAGGGCAAGAATATTCACACGCCGTATACGATGGCTTTAGTGGCTTACACCCTGATATATTGGCTGCCATTGCAGGTACGGTAAAAGCAGGCGGTATATTATATTTACTGCTACCAGAATTAAGCGAGCTTTCAACTTGGCCAGATCCTGCGCTAAGCACAGTGCAGTCTCACGGGTATAAAGTAAGCTATAGCTTCTTTAATGAACGCATTGCCCGCGTTATACAATCGTTACCCGCTTTTCATTTCAGTGAATTACATGGCTGTACACGTAATATCACTAGCGAAAGCTCTACCAATAAAATAGATTTTGAACCGCAACAGCATTGTGTAGAAAATATAATTAAAGTGGCTCATGGTCGCGCTAATCGCCCTTTACTTATTAATGCCGATAGAGGCCGTGGTAAATCTGCAGCGCTTGGACTTGCTGCTGCAAAACTTATAGATAAAAAAATACTACTTTGCAGCACACAATTTAAAGCCACTCATAGTAGCTTTAAACATTTAAGCAATGAGTTAAACATCCCCTTCGAAAGTCAAAGTAAGCAACTTGCCAATTTACAGTATATTGCTCCAGATTCATTATTAAGCTCGTTGCCAGAGTGTGATTTATTACTTGTTGACGAGGCAGCTGCAATACCTGTTCCTCTGTTGTTCAAAATGCTTAAGCATTATCCGCGTATTGTATTTGCAAGCACTTTAGTAGGCTATGAGGGCAATGGTAGGGGTTATACAATTAGGTTTAGTCAGTATGTTAAAGCAAAGTACAAAGCCGCTAATATTGTCACACTTGATGCACCGTTAAGGTTTGCAAAAGCCGATCCTTTAGAACGCCATATACGCACTTTGCTCGCACTCGAAGCACAGTACGAAGAAACTCAACGCAATGGCTTAAATAACCTAGTCCACAGTGAAATTACTCAACACCAACTCACAAACAACGAGCCGTTACTTGAGCAGGTTATCGCATTACTTTCCTTAGCACATTATCAAAGTAGCGTTAATGATTTACGCCAGCTACTTGATGCGCCTGCGCAACGATTATTCATAACCCAGATAAATAACCAATTAGTGGGAGTGTGTTTAATCTCTATAGAGGGCGGATTAACCACAGAGCTTACTGAGCAAGTACTAAAAGGTGAACGCCGCCCTCAAGGGCATTTAATGGCACAGACTCTCTCGCAGCTAAGCAATGATCCCCAGTGCCTTACTCAATTCTCTGCCCGCGTAGTAAGAATTGCTGTTGCTCCTAACCTTCACAGTCAAGGGCTAGGTAAAGCGCTACTGAGTTACTGCGAATCAAAAGTAAGTAATGAGTGTTATTGGTTTGGAGCTAGTTTTGGCGCCACCTATGAGCTATTAAAATTTTGGCAAAGCCAAGGATTTAGTACCATAAAACTTGGTTATCAAAAAGATAAAAGCACTGGCGAGCACTCAGCACTCGTTGTGAAGTATTTAAACAACAATACAAGTACGGTGAAACAATTAAAAGCTGATTTTCAAAACGATATATTTTATGCCTTACTCACACACTTTAAGCACCTTGACTGGCAGCTTGTAAGTGTACTTATTGCCCCGTTTACAAATAAGCCTATAAGTACAGATACGCAAAAACGTATAGCACGACAACTTAATAGTCATTCTTCTCGATTTAGTATTTCGCCCACTATTTGGCAAGTTATCACTGAGATGCCCTCAATCATTAATCTCTTAACACAAAGCGATAAGCAATTATTAATTAAGTTAATTTTGCAAAATGAAAGCGATAAAAATCTTATTGAGCAATTAAAGATCCAAGGTAAAAAAGAGCTTGAAACACACTTTAAACAAGCAGTGTTAAAACTAACTAAAGCTATTAAATAATCAGCCTCCTTAATACAGTGATTAATTAACATAGTTACTTAAGCTATTTGGTGGATTTGTTCTATTATTAATAGATTGATGGGTAAATTAAGATAAAGGCATGGAATTAATAAACTTTAAAGTGGGCTGCAAAACCATTTCACTAAAAATACTTGATATTTTATTAACCGAGCGCTTTGATAATAACCTCACAACACTACCAAACAACAACAAAAGCTTTATTGGTGTTAAAGATTATATGGATATCCCTACTCCAGTTTTCGATTTAGGGATTATTTTAAATAATATATCAACGGAGCAAAGCAACAAGCATATTTTAAAACAGCTAAGATCATGGCAAGACAAACAAACTAGCTGGTTCAATACACTAGAAAAGAACCTCTTAACTCAATCAGAAACATTAACTATTAATGAAACTGAGCTTCAAGACTTTATTATTTTTTACCAAGAGTTTAATACCGACAACCCTGATTTAAAGCTTACTATGTCTCGCTTTAATGAACCTTTCGAATCATTACTCGTACAAGCTAAACAAGCAGTCACTGCTCACAAGCAAGGTGAACATAAGCAGGTAAACAACTTACTCAGTAAAATAAAAAGTAGCAGTATTGCTCAGTTAGAGAGGCTGTTTGAATCTGCAAAAGAGCAAATTACTTTAGATTACAAACCAATAATTGTATTCACAACAAAAGACGGTATAAATCCTCATGTGGGGCTACTCGTCGATAAAGTGGAAGACAGCCTAGATTATAAAAAAGAAGACATCAAACCTTTAGATAAGCTAACTGATATAGGCTTTGATATAGACCCACAAACTAAAGGTATGATGCGAGGCCTAATAAAAATGGCCGAAAACCATAGTGTGCTTATCGATCCTAGTGTCATATTTAAACCTGCTGCGCTGCAAGAAGAAACCGAAAAAACAGAAGCATATGGCTTATTTTAAACACAAAAAAAGCCGAGAGAGGCTCGGCTTTTAAATAAGGTTTACTATGCTAAACAGTTGTAATAATGTCTTCTAACGCTAGACGCGCTTTTGGTAAACCATGGTTCCAGTCTTCATCGGTATTAGGGTAACCCATAGCTAGCGCAACTTCACAAATGTGTCCATCAAGCTCAGCGCTAAACTTTTCACCAATTAAGTCTGGGTCTACACCCTCCATAGGTGTAGAAGCTATGTTTAAACGCGCTAGAGTATGCATTATATTACCTAGTGCTAAATAAACTTGTGCTTTAGTCCAACTACCGTTGTAGCCATTTTCATCTGTGTTCATTTCAGCAAATGCATATGCACCCATAAAGTTATCACGCATATCTGCTGGTAGGTGGCCTGAGCTTACCTCTACGTCAACACGCTTCGAAAACTTCTCTTTAATGAACTCAGGGTCATAAGCAAGTAAAAGCGTGTGAGATGCCTCTTTAGCATGGTGTTGATTAAACTGGTGCTTGTTAGCGAATGTATCGTGAAAACGGTTATTACCTTCTTCACTCTCTACTAGAACAAATTTCCAAGGTTGAGAATTGATTGAAGAAGCCGACAGACGAATAGCTTCTTTAATTACTTCCAGATCTTCTGTAGAAATACGTTTTGATGCATCATATTGCTTTGCAGTGTATCTATTATGTAAGTCTTTAATAATTTGGTGAGACATGCTTTTCTCCGTCTTAATGTAAGTATGTAAATACAAGATGGAGCTAGTTTAATTGCTTAATGAGCATTTGATAATTAGCAATAAAGTTAAAAGACTTTATAAATAAAATTGATAATAGATAAACCATATCTCTCGACTAATTGATCTAACTTAAACGAATATTACTGTATTAGCCGGCTAAAATATTGAGTGATTTTAGTGTGATTAAACATACTTTGTTCACAAAGAGGCACTTCGCTTAAGAGACTCTACGCTTTAGAAAAGAAAGTGCTTAATTTTACTTTTCTATAGACGTAAAAAAGCCCGGCTCTTTAGAGTCGGGCTTTCTTGTATTTGAAGTCGGTGCGCTACGCAGTAGAATGTCGTGGTGCCCACAGCGGTGGAGAGTCACATAGCAAATGGGATACTATCATTGGTCGGGGCTCGCCTTCGAGCT
>NZ_PNDY01000019.1:0-113332 GCF_005886645.1 Pseudoalteromonas sp. S408
GCCTGCTCTGCCGTCTCAGTGGGGTCGCATTATAGGGAGATCCAAAAACAGATCAACCCTTTTTTGAAGAAAACTTGAAAAAATATGCTGTTCGCACGTATTTTAATCGAAACGATTACTTTAAACACTAAAAAGGCCCGCAAGGGCCTTTTTACTTAATGAACGACTAGCTTCCAACCAAGTTTACTTTGCTGTTTAGACTCTTGCTGTAGCTCACTAGCCATTAATGGATGTTCTTTTAACCAGTTATTTTCGAATGTTAGTGTTAAAACTTCATTTTTAGCAGTTAATTCAAAGTTTGGCAGGACATCATCTTGTCGTCTCATTGACAAAATAACAGATACACGCAGTAATCTTACGATGTACTGCGCAAGAAGGTTGTTTGCACCTAACGTACTAAAGCTGTCTTTTGGTATATCAGAGCGATGCGCATCGGCTACTGCCACAATTAACCTGTGCTCTGATTGCGAAAAACCAGGCATGTCGGTATTTTCTAGAATATACGCTGTATGCTTATGATACTGCTTATACTCTATTAGTAAGCCGATTTCATGTAACTGCGCAACGGCTTTTAACAGGGGTAAGCCATTTAAGTGATTAATTGGCCAATCTTCATTAATGCTTTGTGCGAGTTCAATAGCTAAACTAGAAACTCGTGATGCTTGTTTTTGGTCAACATGGTAGCGACTCATAAACCCATCAACTGTTCGCTTTCTTATATCGCTATTATGAAACTCTGGCACCATGCTATATAAAACACCTTCACGAAGTGCACCGCCTGCAAGCCCCATTTTTTCAATATTTAATGATTCAAACAAAGCAATCAAAATAGCAAGACCCGATACAAAGACTAATCGACGGTCTTCGCTTAAACCTGGAAGGTCTAACGCAGCAATGGTTTTAAATGCAATTGATTGCTCTTTTATTGAATTTAGTTTTTCTAAAGTAAGAAGGTCATCAAGGTTTTGTGCCACCATTATTTCTTGAATAGCCTGCACTGTACCTGATGCGCCTGATGCAATTTGCCACCCTGCGGCTTTGTATTCAGGTGCTATATTATCGATAACAGCTCGAGCGGCCTTTATAGCGGTATTGAAATTACTATGTGTTAATAAGCAATCTTTAAAATAACGCTCAAGGTAAGTAACACACCCCATGTTGAGGCTCTTGTATAAAAGGGCATCAAATTCTTTACCAATCACTACTTCGGTACTTGCACCACCAATGTCAATAACGAGCTGTTTGCCGGTACATGCTGAAGTGTGCGCTACACCTTTGTATATGGTACGCGCCTCTAGTTCACCACTAATAACGTTGATTTTATGGCCAAGAATTTTTTCAGCTTGCGCTTTAAACACTTCAGCATTAGTTGCCAAGCGTAATGTAGCTGTAGCTACTATGGTAATATTTTGATTTGGAATATCTTGTAAACGCTCAGCAAAAAGCGCGAGGCATTCCCAGCCTCGCTGCATAGCCTCGGTGCTTAATACATTATCTTTATCAAGCCCGGCGGCTAGCCTAACCTTGCGTTTTACGCGACCAATCGTTTGTAAACCGCCAGCCACTGATTTGGCAATAAGCATATGAAAGCTATTTGATCCCAAATCAATAACTGCGTATACATTTTTTTGCGGTATAAGTTGCCCCACCGTTCAAAAACCTCTAGTTACTACTACTTATGCAAACGGTTTATTACGACCGTCCTTTTTGGTAACTATTATTTGGGCGACGTCCGTTGTTATTACTACGATTACGAGGACCATTTGAATAGTTGCGCTTTCTTTGAATAATAGGCTTAGTTAGGTCGTCTAACAAAGCGGCTTTATCGTAATGAGATAAAGGAATGCTGTGCTCTATATATTCTTCAATTTCATGTAGGTTATAAGCATATTGTTCACATGCAAAGCTTATTGCATGCCCTGATGCACCCGCACGACCTGTTCTACCAATGCGGTGAACATAATCTTCACAGTCATCAGGTAAGTCAAAGTTAAATACATGACTTACTTCTGGTATATGCAAACCACGCGCGGCAACATCGGTTGCAACTAAAAAGTCTAATTCGCCTTTGCTAAATTGCGCTAAGATGCTTTGACGTTTTTTCTGATTTACATCACCTGTTAGCATACCAACACGATGGCCATCAGCTTTTAACCACGCATACACGGTTTCACAACTGTGCTTAGTGTTTGCAAATACAATGGCTTTATCTGGCCATTCTTCTTCGATCAAAGTTAATAAAAGCTTAATTTTATCTTCTTGCGATGGGTGAAACAGCTCTTCTTTTATGCGTTTACCAGTTTTTACGTCAGGCTCAATTTGTACATGTTCTGGGTTGGTCATGTGTTCAAACGCAAGCTCTTGTACGCGGTACGATAAAGTCGCAGAAAATAATAAGTTTAATCTCTTTGATGTATCTGGCATACGATCAAACATATAACGTATATCTTTTATGAAGCCTAAATCGAACATACGATCGGCTTCGTCAAGCACGACAACCTCTATTTCATTAAGGGTGTAACAGCCTTGCTTGTACAAATCGATTAAACGACCTGTCGTACCAATTAAAATATCTACGCCTTTTTCTAATTGTGCACGTTGTTTTTCGTAATCTTCGCCACCATATACTAAACCTAAGTTAAGATTACAGTGTGGCGCTAAAATTTTTGCATCTTTGTGTATCTGAATCGCAAGCTCCCGAGTAGGGGCCATGATCAGGGCTCTTGGATGTTTACTAGGTGCTTTGCTAGATTGTAATAACCGATGGCACGTGGCAGTTAAAAATGCCAACGTTTTGCCAGTACCCGTTTGTGCTTGGCCCGCAATATCGCGTCCGTCACAAATAAAAGGTAGGCATTTTGCTTGAATAGGTGTGCAATATTCAAACCCATTCTCGGTTAGACCGGCAACCACTTCCGGTGCGATAGCAAAGTCTGAAAACTTTTTATCGGTTAAATGTGTCTTAGTCATAGCGTTTAAGCATAACGTTTAAACTTGCAATAAGAAACAAGAGTGTTTAAATACGCACTAAATATTTCGCCTAACTAAATCGGAGAGCGCAATGAGCGAGAAAATAATCCAAATTACTGACGATAGCTTTGAAGCTGACGTATTACAATCAGACAAGCCTGTACTAGTAGACTTCTGGGCTGAATGGTGCGGACCTTGTAAAATGATCGCCCCTATTCTTAACGAAGTTGCTGATGAATACGACGGTCGTGTTGCTGTTGCTAAACTTAATATTGACCAAAATGCTGGCACTCCGCCTAAATTTGGTATTCGTGGCATCCCTACTTTGCTTCTTTTTAAAGATGGCCAAGTTGCTGCAACTAAAGTTGGTGCACTTTCAAAAACACAACTTATCGAGTTTTTAGATAACAACATCTAATAGACTAGAACTAAAAAAAGGGCTTTTGCCCTTTTTTTGAATTTATTTTGTATAAACACTGGACGCTATGCCAGTGAACTGCTAGTTTATAAAGCCAACTAATCCTTAGTTATATTCAACCAACCTCACTCAACGATCAAAGCGACTTTGAGTATGACAATTGTAATAAAGAACCCACCAATATGCATTTACGCGAATTAAAAGACAAGTCTATAAAAGAACTTGTAAACTTAGCTGAGTCCATGGGGCTCGAAAACGTAGCCCGCTTAAGAAAGCAAGATATCATTTTTACCATATTAAAATCCCATGCCAAAGGCGGAGAAAATATCTTCGGCGGCGGTGTGCTTGAGATTTTGCAAGATGGTTTTGGCTTTTTAAGATCATCAGAAGCTTCTTACTTAGCTGGCCCAGATGACATTTATGTATCACCGAGCCAAATTCGCCGTTTCAGTATGCGTACTGGCGACTCAATTTCAGGCCTTATTCGTCCACCAAAAGACGGCGAACGTTACTTTGCATTACTTAAAGTAAACGAAGTTAACTTTGATAAACCTGAAAATTCTCGTACTAAAATTCTTTTTGAAAACTTAACCCCATTACATGCAAACGAACGTTTCCGCATGGAACGTGGTAACGGTAGTAAAGAAGACATTACTGCTCGTGTACTTGATTTAGCATCACCAATTGGCCGCGGTCAACGTGGTTTATTAGTAGCACCGCCAAAAGCGGGTAAAACAATGCTACTGCAAAACATTGCACAATCAATCACACATAACCATCCTGACGTTACATTAATGGTTTTACTTATTGATGAACGCCCGGAAGAAGTAACTGAAATGCAACGCCTTGTTAAAGGTGAGGTAATTGCATCAACGTTTGACGAACCTGCGTCTCGTCACGTCCAAGTTGCCGAAATGGTTATCGAAAAAGCAAAACGTTTAGTTGAGCATAAAAAAGACGTTGTTATTTTACTTGATTCAATCACGCGTTTAGCGCGTGCTTATAACACGGTGATCCCTTCATCAGGTAAAGTACTTACCGGTGGTGTTGATGCTAATGCACTTCACAAACCTAAGCGTTTCTTTGGTGCAGCACGTAATGTTGAAGAAGGTGGTAGCTTAACAATTATAGCCACTGCGCTTATCGATACTGGCTCAAAAATGGATGAAGTAATCTACGAAGAGTTTAAAGGTACTGGTAACATGGAATTACACCTTAACCGTAAAATTGCGGAAAGACGTGTATTCCCAGCTATCGACTTTAACCGCTCTGGTACTCGCCGTGAAGAACTACTTACTAAGCCAGATGAGCTTCAAAAGCTATGGATTTTACGTAAAATCGTTCATGAAATGTCAGAGATTGACGCCATGGAATTTTTAATCGATAAACTATCAATGAGTAAAACCAATGATGAGTTTTTTGATTCGATGAAACGTCAATAAACGCATTTAAGTAATACAAAAAAAGCGCCCTGGGCGCTTTTTTTATATTTGTTATAATGTGTACTTACGTTTCATTATATTTGTGTAATACAGCCTGGAGCTCTGACACAAGCTGATTAATATATTTCATATCTTTTTCGCCTTTTTGCAATAAGGCGCTGTCTAAATTTTTCGCAGCTGAAGCTATTTCCTCTAAGGCAAACATTTGTGCCGCACCTAATATTCGGTGGCTATCTTTTTGCAAAGCGTCAAAGTCTTCACTTAAAAAATGCTGTGTAATGTTGTCGCTTTCTAAGCTGAAACTTTGTTTAAAGCTTATTACTAAGTCACTGATATCTATGTCACTTGATACATTAGGTCCGTCTGAATGCACTTGGTCTAAATTTTCTGACAAGGTTTTATAAAATAAGTCTTTATCCAATGGCTTTGCAAGGTAACCAGTAAACCCTAATGTAAGGTAGTCGTCTATTTCGTGACTCATTGCGTTTGCAGTGAGCGCAAATATTGGCCGTTGAAAACCACATTTTTTCAATAACTCAAAGGCAGCTCGCCCATCCATTATTGGCATTTGAATATCAAGAAGTACAAGGTCTGGGTATATTTGTAAGCATTGCTCTACAGCTTGCTCGCCGTTTTCGACTGCAATTACATCAAGCCCTAAAGAGCGCAAATAACGGCTAATGAATCTGCGGTTATCTGCGTGATCCTCTGCAAGAAGCACAGTACCGCTTAGCTGCTTTTTATTTTGCTCTATTTGCCCAATATCACTGTGTTCACTGGATACTTGCGCACAAGGTAAAAAGAACGAGAATTGACTTCCTTTTTTATATTCACTTTGTACGCTTATATATCCGCCCATCATAGAAGCGAGCTGCTGCGATAAACTAAGCCCTAAACCTGTACCACCAAACCGCCGGCTAATGCTGTTATCTGCTTGGCTAAAGTATTCAAAAATGAGTTTTAATTGTGAGGAGTTCATACCTATACCGGTATCTTTAACAATAAAAACAATACCTTGCTCTGATTTATTTAATACAATTACCACCTGTCCTGATTGAGTGAACTTGATTGCATTAGCACACAAATTGATAAGAATTTGTTTTACTCGCATTAAATCAAGGCGGGTGTAAAACTCATCGCCCACCTTATTTTCAAGCACAAGCCGAAGGGTTTTTGCTTTTGCCTGAGGACTGAACATAGCGTGCACATCATTTACCAGTTGCACCATGTCGAAACACGAAACATTAAGCTCTAATCTATTCGCCTCTATTTTACTTAAATCGAGTACATCGTTTATCAAGCTTTTTAGATGATTACTGTGCCGCTGAATAATAGCTAACTCATCTTTTAGCTGTTCAGGCTCGTATAAACCATTCATTAAGTCGTCTGTTTGTCCGAGAATCGCCGTTAATGGTGTTCTTATTTCATGGCTAACATTAGCCAAAAATTGACTTTTAACATCATTAGCTGCTCTCAACTCTTGGGCAACACCTTGAAGCTCTGCTGTGCGTTGCGCCACCTGTTCAGCTAAATATTGTTTTGCCCGTTTTTCTGCGCCGCGTCGATATAAAGCAACCCCTGTCACTATGACTAAAAATAACAGTACAAAAATAAACACCGTTAACTGCGAACGCTGCTTCATTTTTAACTCTTGTAATTTACGGTCTTGTTTCAGCTCTTTAATTTCTTGATTCAATTGTGTGGCTTTAAATTGTTTTTCTAGCACGGCTAAGGCTTTAACAATAGAGTCACTTCTTAATTTGCGTAGTTCGTTATTGTACTTTTCATGCAACTGCATTGCATTTTCGTAGTTCCCCCTACTTGCCTCAATCAAAGCATGGGTGCCAAGTCCATCTCGCATAATGCGATCATTACTATGCTCTTTGAGTAATTCAAAAACGCGTTCAATATTCGTTTTTGCCTCATCTAACATTCCCCTTACAAGCTGGACTTTTGCGAGAGTTTGCAGTGCAGTGAGCTCTAAGTTTTTATTATCAATTTTAAGTGAGTACTCTATCGCTAATTGCGCTTGCTCATACGCTAATTCCACTTTATTAAGAATAATATTAACGTTTGCAATGTTAGTGTACTGAGTCGCTAACTTATTCATATTGTTGACGGATAGGTAATAGCGGGTTGCTAATTGGTAGTAATGCATCGCTAAATCTAGCTGGTTGCTTTCAAAATAAACCACCCCCATATTATTATGCACCATAGCAATACCCAAATTATCATCTAACTTGCGAAAAATTTTTAACACGTCTTGATAAATACTCATGGCATTTTCATAACGAGATAAGCGTATATACACGCCCGCTATGTTAATTAAAATATCGCCTTTATCCTGTTCACTACCCACTTTTTCGTAAATCTCTTTTGCTTTTAGGTAGTAATCAAGCGTTGCTACTAATTTATGCATATTAAAATAAGCTAAACCAATATTATTCAATAAGTTTGCTTGCTCTAATGGTTGGTTATTAATTTTTGCAATATCAAGTGCGCGGGTATATTGAGTAATTGCTTGTTTAAACAAGCCTTGATAAAAAAGTGCAACACCTTGCATTTTAATCGCACGAAAGTGCTCGCTAGGAAAAAGTGATCCAGAAGTTTCTTGCTCTAATAATTTAAAGTAATTAAAAGCATCACTATAGTGGCCGCTCGACAGCGCAGTATCGGCAAGGCCTGCATATATTTCAGCACGACTTTGAGCTGTAATACGTTGGTTATTAAGTAAGGCGTTACCCAATTCAAGCTTTGCATCCCATTGTTGTTGTTGTTTAAACTCTTCTAATAATGGTTCTGATTGTTGAGCATAACTTGGCAAATAGAACAAACTGCATACAATGAATAAGAGGCACTTGAGCTTGCCATGCATAATTTTAATCCTTCAAATTGTTACGTGTAACAATGTAATCTGTACTGAAGATACACTAAATACTAGGACCTAAACAATGCTTAACCCACTGATTGACCGAATATTTGACTTAATATTAACCCAAAAAGTGTGGCAAGTTCATATCCTAGCAGCTGAGCTTATTAATTGTGGTACAATTAAGCCACTTGATAAAAACCCTGAACGTGATTTATTTAAGCGTAATTTTTTAATTATGAATGCATTGTATCAACTACAGGAACAACTTCACCCTAAAAGTCTCTTAATATCAACACTTCATATAGAGTTCATTGAAACGGATATAGAAAACCCAGCAACGCTTAAATCTAACTTAAAAGATTATTATTTAGACTGGGGGAATTACGAAGCAAGCGAAGAGCAAATTAATGAGCTACTCACAAGTTTTTGGCAAAAGTTTAAGAGGGTAAATAGCGCGCCAGCTTTAACAGAAGATCACTTTGACACACTTTTGGCAAAGTGGCAGCTAACAAATGATTTTTCACTTAAAGAATTACAAAAACGTTGGCGACAGCTTGCACTGGCGAACCACCCAGACAAACCTACTGGCTGCGAGAATGCATTTAAGCAAATAAAAGTAGAGTACGAGCAGCTTAAACCGGCTGCTCGCTCATAACTTGATTAACGCGTTAGGCGACGAGCACGAATTTTGCGCCCTTTTATATTACCTTCGGTTAATTTACGAAGTGCCGGTTTAGACGCATTACGTTCAACAGCTACAAATGCGACGTTATCAAGAACATTGATTTTACCTACTTGACGCCCAGCAATACCGTCTTTACCCGTTAACGCACCTAAAATATCACCAGCACGCACTTTTTGCTTTTTACCTGAGTCTATCATCAGAGTGACCATGTCTGGTTTATACGGTGGTTTATCCAACAAATTATATGAAGGCATTGGTTCAGGCTCAAAGTCGCGTTCATAATGCTCACCAATTTGCGCTACTTTAAATTGCTCCGCATCACCATAAATTGAGCAAGCAATCCCTTTTTTACCCGCGCGACCCGTTCGCCCGACACGGTGAACGTGTGTTTGCGGGTCATGCGCTAAATGGTAGTTGATTACCATATCCATATCGTCAATATCTAAACCACGTGCTGCAACGTCTGTCGCAACTAAAATAGACGCACTTTTATTAGCAAAATGAATCAGAGTGCGCTCTCGGTCACGTTGTTCTAAATCACCATGCAATGCCACAGCGCTGAAGCCTTCATCGGCTAAATCGTCGCACACTTGCTGCGTTTCTACCTTGGTATTACAAAACACAACACAGCTTTGTGGTGTAAATTTAAGTAATAGTAATTTAAGTGTTGGATAGCGCTGTTTGTTATTATCCATTTTGTAGAAGTACTGTTTTATTGTGCTTTTTTCTTGCTCTTCTTCTACTTTAATCATTTCAGGGTTACTAAGTACACGCTTTGCTATCGCTTCGATTGCGCGTGGAAAAGTAGCACTAAATAAAAGCGTTTGGCGGTTTTGTGGAATGCATTCAATAATCGCATCAAGGGTATCTTGAAAACCCATATCAAGCATTTGATCGGCTTCGTCTAGTACTAATGTTTCTACATCATCTAACCGTAATGTCCCTTTGCGAATATGGTCATCTACACGCCCTGGTGTACCAACAATGATATGTGCACCGTGTTCAAGCGACCCAATTTGTGGGCCAATTGATACACCACCACATAGCGTTAATATTTTAATATTATGAATACCGCGAGCAAGTTTACGCATTTCAACAGCTACTTGTTCGGCAAGCTCACGTGTTGGGCATAATACTAACGATTGAATACGAAAACGTTTTACGTTTAATTTAGCAAGCACACCTAAACTGAACGCAGCCGTTTTACCTGAACCCGTTTTTGCCTGAGCAATGATGTCTTTACCTTCAAGTACAGGAGGCAAACTTTGTGCCTGTACAGGTGTCATGTGGGCGTAGCCAAGCGTCGATAAATTATCAACAAGTCCAGCTGGTAAAGCCAAAGATGAAAAAGCAGTTGAAGTCACAGTAAATTCCATAGCAGTAAAAATAACGCGGGAAAAGTCCCACTAAATATGTCGCTAATAATAGCAGAATTCGTTATTGGCAACCATTAGCAAACACATTATAAAATATTGTTAATAAAAACATATTGCAAATGATATTTATTTTCATTAAGATTGCGCTTCACTTTTTATTTAAATACTGAGCTGGAAGCATCAAATGAAACTGAGTTCCCTTTACATCGCACTATTGGCAACAATAACAACAAATACATATGCAAATTCTACCGACCTTGAACATATAGAAGTCAAAGGAAGTTACTTTAATGACTACAAAGTAGATAACGCAAATGGTGCAATGAGAACGTCAACTTCATTACTCGATACAGCTCAATCAGTGACTGTAATTGGCGACATTATTATCAACGAACAACTTGCAACAACATTAGGTGAAGTACTTTCAAACGATGCAAGCTTAACGGCCGGTTCAAAACAACGTAACCGTGAAGTATTTAACTTACGTGGATTCGAACTCAGCTCATCAACCGGTTATTTACGCGACGGGCATCAGCATTGGTCGCACTATCAACAACCCATTGAAATTTTACAACAAGTAGAGGTTATTAAAGGCCCATCAAGCATTTTATATGGTCAATCAGGTCCTGGTGGCCTAATTAATATGGTCACTAAAAAGCCGACAGCACACACATTATTTAATGCCAGTGCCGATGTAGATCAGCATGGTTCAACACGCTTTATGATAGATGCTGCAGGCGCTTTAACGGATGCAGAAGATTTACGTGCACGCGGTATTTTAGTTAAGCAAGATGTTGATTACTGGCGCGAATACCAAAACGGTGAAAACCGCGAGCGTGACCGCTTTTTAGGTGCGTTGATTGTTGATTACGATATTAGCGACAATGCTCTTGTTCGAGTTCATTATGACCGCACAGACGACGAAGCAGGTTTAGACACAGGTGCATGGATAGACGACAACGCCAACGTTATTGGCGGCGATAAAACTATTCGCGATATGTCTTGGGCGTTTACCGACATAACGGTAGAAAATGCGGGCATTGATTTTCAAGTATTTTTAAACGATAACTGGCAAGTAAAGCTGGGTTATAACGAACAAACATTTGAACGCCAACGTTTTGAGTCAGCTCCACGTAAGCCGAGTAATTTTGTTGAAGGCGACAGCTATGAGTCTCGCCCTTACGACCGATTTGACGACTGGCAATTTAAAACCGCATTTATCGACTTTATCGGTGAATTTGAAACAGCAGGCGTTCATCATCAATTACTCATTGGTGCTAACTCGCTTGATTATTATTATGGACAGCGTCGCACCTCAGCTGATTCATTTAATTTTATATCTGGTCAAACAGAGCCAAGTCGCCCAACTGTCAGCTATAAAACAGATGATACTATCAGCGAAACAGAATACGACTACTACGGTATTTATGTTCAAGACTTAATCACGTTTTCGCCACAGTGGCAGCTATCGCTTGGTGGCCGCTACGATAAACAAACACGTGAAGATGCCAATAATGAATCGTTTGTGCCAAAAATAGGTGTGCTTTATCATCCTAATGCATCAGCGACGGTATACGCGAGTTACTCTGAAGGTTTTGAACCTCAAGGCAGTGATACTCTTGTAAACGAAGACGATATAAATAATGGGATGAAGCTAGATGCCGTTACCTCTGAGCAAAAAGAAATTGGTATTAAGTGGCAGTTATTTGATGATCGCTTAATGCTAAGTGGTGCGCTTTTCGATATAAGTAAAAATGGCACACTAGTTACAGAAACGCTTGAAGTACCAGTGGGTGATCTAACTTCTGAAACAAACCAAATTGGTGAACAACGCCATAAAGGGATTGAACTAACAGCACAAGGTGCGGCAACCGACCGTTTATTTATAATGGCATCGACTATGTACCTAGATGCAAATTACGAACGTGACGAAGAGTTAGAAGGTAAGCGCCCTACCGATGCCCCTAAATGGTCTGCATCACTTTGGACTCGTTACGAATTTAACGACGCGATTGCATTTAATGCCGGTGCATTTTACGAAGGTGAGCGTTTTGCAGATAGTGACAACACGATTATTAAAGATGCCTACACACGCGTAGATGTAGGTGCAACTTACAAACTTAAAGTAAGCAAAACCGATGTTAACTTACGCCTAAACATAGAAAACTTATTTGACGAAGAATACCTAGCCGGTGGTGGAACAAATAACGTAACAATAGGTGAAGGCACTAACGTAAGACTAGCTGCACAGTTTAGCTTTTAATTAAGCGCTTTAATTACCAGCCCGCGCTTAAAATACGCGGGCTTTTTTGATCACTTAAAGCAGCTCATTCATCTCATCTATTTTTTTACGTCTTTATTACATGTTTTAATAGCCGCAATCATAAATAAGGCTAATTACCATGAAAAATCTCATCACCGCACTACTCCTTACCAGTAGTATGGCAGCTACTGCCAGCAGCAACGAATTTACAAGCAATCAATTACAACAAGTAGATAAAGTGCGTACCACAGCCCTTAATAGCCACTTAAGCTATGAGCTATTAGAGTCACTAACAACCGAAGTTGGCCCGCGTTTACCTGGCACCGAAAACGATAAAAAAGCCGTTGCTTGGGCGCAAGCTAAATTTAAAGAACTGGGCTTTGATAAAGTATGGCTTGAAGAAGCGACCTTTCCAGAATGGCGCCGCTACAGCGAAAGTGGAAAAATATTAACACCTAGCGAACAACCCCTTCATTTAACTGCACTAGGTAATAGCATAAGCACACCTAAAGGAGGTATCAGCGCACCGATTAAATTATTCGAAACACTTGATGAACTAAAAGCAGCACCGGCTAATAGTTTAAAAGGCAAAATTGCTTACATTAACTACAGAATGAATCGCGATATAGACGGCAATGGTTATGGACCCGCTGTAAAAGCACGTGCCACCGGAGCAATTGAAGCATCTAAAAAAGGGGCTGTTGCCTACATGATGCGGTCAGTAAGTACAGGTCATCACCGTTTTGCCCACACCGGCGGAAGCTATTATAAAGAAGGCGTTAAAAAAATACCTAACGTAACCATTGCTAACCCCGATGCCGATCAAATTGCTCGCTTAGTCGCTTTAGGCAAAGATGTATCGGTCAATATAAATGTACAAACCGAAAACCTTGGCGAAGGCACTAGTTACAATGTTATAGGCCAATTTAACGGTACCGAAAACCCAGAGCAATACGTATTAATTGGCGGGCATTTAGACTCATGGGATTTAGGCACAGGCGCACTTGATGACGGTGCCGGCGTTGCATTGACTATGGCGGCTGCTAAACATATTAGCGATGTAAAACGCCCTAAACGCAGTATTCGCGTTGTCCTTTTTGCCGCTGAAGAGCTTGGTTTATGGGGTGCAAAAGCGTACTTTGCGAAACATAAAAACAATTTACACAATATTGTCGCTGCTGCAGAGTCTGATTTTGGCGCTGATGTAGTTTACGGTTTTGAATCAAATGTAGATGCAGCGTCACTGCCTGTAGTACGTGCTATCGCAAAAGAGCTTGCCCCTTTAAATGTTGAGTACATTGGTAAAAACCAAGCTAACGGCGGACCTGATCTCATTCCATTTAAAAATGCGGTGTCGGCACCTATTTTTGAGCTGGCCCAAGATGGTACAGACTACTTTGATTATCACCACACCGCTGACGACACGCTTGATAAAGTAACGCCAGCAAAGCTTCGTCAAAATACAGCAACCTATGCGGTATTTGCGCTTATGGCAGCAGACGCAAAAACAACAATTAAACCAAAAATAACAACAAAAGAGTAACAGACATACTTACTTACAGTTTGTTGCTTTAAAAAATATGCCCCTTGTTTTACTTTAATAGAAATTAAAACTCGGGGCATTATTGCATGCTGCTTTTCAACACCGGTCAGTCTTTTCCTCATTTTTCACAAACGCAGTCCTGCCCAAGCTGCCAAAGCGATAGCTATCACTTAGTAAACCATAGCCGCTACTTACGTTTTACGATTATTCCTATCGTACCATTAAAGCTAAATTACAAGCGCGAGTGCTACCAATGTGGCCATAACGAAGCCATTAATATAAAAAAACTCCCCTTAATTGAAAAACTAAGCCTGCCAAAATACGGGATTGGCTTAATTTTATTATTGTGGGTAATAGTGTATTTTTTCCAACAATACACCGACAACCAAGCACTCAAATACAACTACTTAAGTAACCCACAGGCATTTGATACATATTTAGTTCACGCTGATAAATTTACTCACGAACCATGGACGCTAACAAATTTAAAAGTGGCCCAAGTACTCAGCTTTGACGAGCAATTTATTACTTTTCAAGTAAGCAATTACAGCTATAAACGCAACCGAGGCATAACCACGGCAATGCGCACCAGTTTATTAGTACAACGCGATTATTTTTCAACAAGCACAATTACCTTACCCCGTGATGAGGTAAAGCGCTTATATAATAATGACGTGATTTACGATGTGCTGCGCCCACACGCTAATAGCTTGTATGGTGGGTTTGTGATGTTTCCGCCTAAACCTAAGCCTTTATACAAAGGTTTAAAGCTAGATAAAAACAACCAGCAAGGCATTATGTACTTTAAAGATGGGCAATTTGAAGAAGCCTTAGAAAGCTTTAAACTTGCTGCAGAGTCAGGCTCTCAATGGGGGCAGCTTAACCTTGCACAAATGTACCGAGACGGCCAAGGTGCAGACAAAAACACACAACAAGCTATTTACTGGTATAAAAAAGCAATTGCTCAAGGTAATAGTAAAGCAACCTACGAACTTGAGCAGTTGTGTAAATTTATAACATGTGAATCAATTATGTAGGGCAGAAAGCACGGCTCTACTTATCTGTTTTAAATAACCTTGTATAAACCACATTGCAAAGCACAATAACTAGCCCTGCAACAACCCCTAGCACTCCATCAAAGACTAGCGGGGCTAATAGCTCACCTATATTGCCTAGTATTGACTGCGCATAACTAATCACATTAAGTTGTGCATGATGTAATAACTCAATACCATGAGATAAAATACCGCCTCCCACCAAAAACATGGCCACAGTACCTGCAAAAGCTAAAAACTGCATAAGTCGTGGTGCTGCCGCAAGCAAGCTTTTACCCAGAAACTCTTTAACCGCACTGCCAGACACTTTAGATTGATTTACCAAATACAAGCCTGCATCGTCAAGTTTTACAATTGCAGCTACAAGTCCATAAACACCAATAGTCATAACAATCGCTATTACACAAAGAACTAAGGATTGATTGAGTAATGTTTGGCCCGCGACAGTACCAAGCGTAATAACAATGATCTCGGCCGATAGAATAAAGTCTGTCCGTATCGCACCTTTTATTTTTTGTTTTTCATATTCAACTAAATCAAGTGTTTTTTCGCCATCTGCAATCTCATCATGATGAGGTAAAAATCGCGCAAATATTTTTTCAGCTCCTTCAAAACATAAAAACAACCCACCTAAAATTAAAAGTGGTGTAATGAGCCATGGAAGCCAAACACTGATCATCAACGCCGCAGGAACAAGGATTGCTTTATTTAAAAATGATCCTTTTGCTACCGCCCATACAACGGGCAGCTCTCTGTCGGCTGACACACCCGTTACTTGCTGTGCATTCAGCGCTAAATCGTCTCCTAAAACACCTGCTGTTTTTTTTGTCGCTATTTTACTCATGGTTGCAATGTCATCGAGTAAAGCCGTTATGTCATCTAATAATGTTAAAAGGTTAGTGCCTGCCATTTTGCTTCCTTGGGTCTGTTGTTCTTTCAATGTTAAATTTGCAGCAGCCTGTTTGGTATTTAGGCAAGGCAGAGCCGATGCAGTGTGGTTATTCCCCATAAATTGGCGATAACGTAGCATTAATACCAAACAGGCGCTGCCCGATGGGTTCTTCCTAGGGGCTACTTACTTTTTGTTGCTCGGCTTTTACTTAGTCCACTAGGTTACAAACCTCGCGCCACGATTAAATAGCCCCTAGTTTGAACAAATTTCAATCCGAAAAGATCAACAGACCCTAGCTTATAAATAATTTAATCAACATAACGTAAAGCGCGCCTTTCACCAACGGTTAATTTTGCCCTGTTATTCTTAAGTAAAATAGCGGGTAAAATATATTAAGGAAGGGAAAATGAAAGCAACACTTGTTTTAATGGCTTGCTTACTCAGTTTAATTGGATGTAGTAAAAAAACAACAAGCACACACTACGTATGTAATAACAAGAAAGCAGTACTGAGTACGTTAAAAAACCAAGAAGCAGAGCTCACCTTCAATAATAAAATATACAACCTTTCTCATGAAGAAAGCGCGTCTGGAAATAAGTATATAAATAAAAAAGTACTTTTTTGGGGAAAAGGCGCTGAAGCGATGCTTATAATTTTAGGCAAAAAATATCACTGCACCTTAAAACAACAAGCTACTAACAACAAATTAAAAAACTTGCTACACTAAAAAAAGTCTTAATTTTGTTGATGAAGTTATGCGTTCTATTGCCATTAAACATAAAATAATTTTAGCCTTTTGTGCTATAGGTCTATTAATGCTTATCAGTAGCTTATTTTTTTACTGGTCCTTAAATAAAATAAGCACGACTACCTCACGAATAGAGAACCTTGCTGTTCCAGCTCAACAAGTCAGTAAAGACTTAAGATTATCGCTTCTCTCTATAACCAAATTCAATGCACTAGCCTATAGTCAAACAAAACCTGATTTATTACTGACCAATAAAAAAGAAGCGCTTAGCGAGCAACAAGAATTCAGTAATATGCTCAATGCACTTAAGCCACAATTGACAGGTCAGCAAAACATGCAAACTTTGCTAGTTGACGCTTCAAAAAACTTTGAGCAACTAAGCAAAACAAGCGCAAACATGTTTAATGCCAAAGAACAGCGTTTTACGGCGCAGTCGGCTGCTACCTCACTAATTAAAGAGTTTGGTGATGAGCTAAGTAACCTCAGTAATGCCTTACTCGATATAGAACTCATAGAGATAAATGCAAAGCAGCAGTCGTTACTAAACTCTGTATTTGGCACAGCAACACGCATTGACGACTTACTCTTTAATTTAAGCAACAATATTAAAAGTATTACGCAAACGACCAGTGTCAGCGACTTAAACGTCCACCAACAAGATACCCAATTTTTACTTGATAACATCCAGCCAAACTTTGTGTATTTAGAGCAGCAAGCCACTCCCTTAGGTGAGCGTTTAAACGCGGCTCAATTTACCGAGCAATTTAATAACTTAAGAACACGATTGAATGGGCCCGACGGTATTTACGCCCAGCAAAATAAAGCGCTTGAAAACACCCAAATGGCACAGCAAAGTTTTGAGCGTTTTCAACAAGAGTTTATAGACACAGAAAGCCAATTATTACAGCTTAATAAACTGGCTGACGAGCGTTTTAAAACTCTGCAAAGCAGTGCTAAGTCGGCAATTAATATGGGTTCTAGCTCTGTCATTATAATTGCGATTGTACTTATTGGTTTACTTATTGTTATTTCAATTTTTACAACTAATGCCATGCTAAAACCACTTAAAAAAGTAAATAGCGATTTAGCACGTATTGCCTCAGGTGATTTTTCTAAACGCAGCCAACCGCGTAGCAAAGATGAATTTGGCACTTTACTTAACAACATCAATAAGCTCAGCGATGATTTGACCCACCTTATAAAAGCGATTAGTAATGATGCTCACGAGCTTGATAAATCGGCCATTCAAACAAGTGAAAAGGGCCAACAGATGACCATTGTTGCTCAGCAGCAATTAGAACGAAGCGCACAAGCCACAGAGCTTGCGCATAGCATGCTAAACAATTCGCAAGCGGTCTATGAGCAGGCCGATAATGCATCTAACGAAATTACCAACGCCTCTCAGTTTGCTAACGACGTAAACCAAATAGCCAACGACAACAGTTTAAGTATTGAAGCACTCTTAAATCGATTAGATAAAGCGGTAAGTAGCACAGAAGAGCTGGCCGAATTTACAGATTTAATTGGCGCAATTGTAAATACTATTAGCAGCATTGCAGAGCAAACTAATCTACTTGCATTAAATGCAGCTATAGAAGCGGCAAGAGCCGGAGAAAATGGCCGAGGCTTCGCTGTGGTTGCTGACGAGGTTCGCTCATTAGCGGCACGTACACAGAGCTCCACAAGCGAAATTCACACCATGATCCAAACGCTGCAGCAACACACAAAAACAACGCAGAAAGAAATTAACGATGGCCAACAACAAGCTAAACAGTGTGTTGAAAACAGTGCTGAACTAAATAAAGCGGTTGAGCGTATAAAAGGGACGTTACTGTCAATTAACCAAATGAGTGAGCAAATTGCTACAGCTTCTCATGAACAGTTAACAAACAGTGATGATATTCAAAAAATAATGGCTAAGGTGACCGAACATGCCACTTTAAATGCCAATAACGCAACCACCCTAGCAAGCGAAAGTGAAGACGTAAATCAACTTGCACACTCTTTAACAAGTGCCGTAGAGCGCTTTAAGTTTTAAGTGCAGGTGTAATGACTTGCTTTGCATGAAATGGGTATAATAGTTCAACTCTTTTGCTTAATAGCGGCCCATAATGAAATATAAAGATCTGCGCGATTTTATCAATTTACTTGAAAAAAAAGGTGAGCTTAAACGCATCACCCAAGAAATTGACCCGTATCTTGAAATGACCGAAATTTCTGACCGCACACTGCGTGCAAAAGGTCCTGCCTTATTATTCGAAAACCCAAAAGGGCACAGCATGCCGGTGCTTACCAATTTATTTGGAACACCGAAGCGAGTGGCTATGGGTATGGGCCAAACAGACGTAAATGAACTTCGTGAGGTGGGTAAACTACTCGCGTTTTTAAAAGAGCCCGAGCCCCCAAAAGGCATTAAAGAAGCACTTGGATCTATTCCTGTATTTAAAAAAGTGCTGAACATGCCCGCTAAAGAAATCAAAAAAGCATCTTGTCAGCAAGTGATTTTACAAGGTGATGACGTCGACTTAACAAAACTACCTATTCAACACTGCTGGCCAGGTGATGCAGCCCCTTTGATTACATGGGGTTTAACCGTCACAAAAGGGCCATACAAGAAACGTCAAAATCTGGGTATTTATCGCCAACAATTATTAGGTAAAAATAAAATAATTATGCGCTGGTTGTCGCACCGCGGCGGCGCGCTCGACTTTCAAGAGTGGTGTAAAGAAAACCCTGGTCAGCCTTATCCAGTATCGGTGGCGTTAGGCGCCGATCCAGCGACCATTTTAGGTGCAGTAACTCCTGTACCAGATACGCTTAGCGAATATGCATTTGCAGGGCTATTGCGTGGAAGCCGAACTGAAGTGGTAAAGTCAATTTCAAACGACTTACAAGTGCCTGCCAGTGCCGAAATCGTACTTGAAGGCCATATTATGCCTGGCGAAATGGCGCCAGAAGGCCCCTATGGCGACCATACAGGTTACTACAACGAAGTTGATGACTTCCCTGTTATGACCGTAACTCACATTACACACCGTAAAGATCCTATTTATCACAGCACATTTACTGGCCGTCCGCCTGATGAACCCGCTATTTTAGGTGTTGCACTTAATGAAGTATTTGTACCAATATTACAAAAACAGTTTCCCGAAATTGTGGACTTTTATTTGCCGCCTGAAGGTTGCTCGTACCGCATGGCGGTAGTCACAATGAAAAAACAATACCCTGGTCACGCTAAGCGCGTAATGATGGGAGTATGGTCGTTTTTGCGCCAGTTTATGTATACCAAGTTCGTAATTGTGTGCGATGACGATATAAATGCTCGCGACTGGGAAGATGTTATTTGGGCCATCACAACGCGCATGGATCCAGCGCGTGATACAACGTTGATTGAAAACACTCCAATAGATTACCTAGATTTTGCCTCTCCTGTATCGGGCCTTGGATCTAAAATGGGTATGGACGCGACTAATAAATGGGTAGGCGAAACCGACCGTGAATGGGGTGAACCAATAGTAATGGATAAAGCCACCAAAGAACGTGTTGACGATATTTGGGATAGCCTTAAAATTCTTTAGCAACTAAACAAACCCAGCGATGGTCAATAATTTATTCACCATCGTTCGGGTAAGCTATAAACAGGCTATAAAATAATCCTATAGGTATGCTAGAATCGATCCATTCAATTGCGTATCTGCTATCAAAAGCGCTGCTAAAAGGTAAAAAATGCAAACATTAAAAGCTGAAGTTGTAGCTATCAGCCCACTAACAGAATTTGTTAACAAAGTAACTTTAAAGCCACAAGAGCCTGTGACCTTTGAAGCGGGCCAATACATGCAACTGGTGTTAAGTGAAAAAGACAAACGCGCTTTTTCTATTGCTAGCCGGCCATCACAATGTGATGAAATAGAGCTGCACATTGGTGCCTCTGGTGCAGACTCATACGCAATGCAATCGCTTGAACATTTACGTAATGCGCATTCAAACAAAACAATGGTTGATATAGAGGCTGGATTAGGTGTTTCCCAACTTCGTTTGCAATGTAACCGACCTATTATTTTACTTGCAGGTGGCACTGGCTTTTCGTATGTAAAATCAATGGCTGATCACCTAGCTGAAATAAACTGTGATCGCCCTGTGCTATTTTACTGGGGTGTTAAAGAAGAGTCGGCATTATATGCACATGAAGAAATGAAATTATGGGCAGAAAGCCACGAGCATTTTGAATTTATTCCTGTCGTCGAAAACCCATCAGCTAATTGGCAAGGTCACACGGGTTTTGTGCACAAAGCAGTAATGCAAGACATCGTATCACTAGAACCTTACGACATTTACATGGCAGGTCGTTTTGACATGATAGGGATTGTACGTGATGATTTTATAGCTCATGGCGCTATTCGTGAAAACATGTACGCCGATGCATTTGCATTTATAAAGTAAACTCATCGCATCATTTAATGATAAGCACCTATGGGTGCTTTTTTTTATGACTTTAAAGTTTTAATAGCTTAAACCTATCAAACACATCAATATAAACAATTTCCTAAAATCCAATCTATAAACCATACTTTGTACAGAACATCAGCGGGAGAGACCCAAATGCTAAATACAAAAGTAAAAGATTTTATGCAACGCAAGTTGCCAAACATAACACCAGACACTGAAATGACAACTGCCATAGCCGAGTTACAAAAATTTAAATTACTTGGTGCGCCTGTATTCGATAACGAAAAATGCCTAGTCGGATTTATTTCAGAACAAGAGCTATTAAAGCCTTTAATGCAAAGTAGTTATTTTTGCGAAGGGGTTGTAAAAGTGTCGCAGCTTATGCAGACCAATGTAGTCACAGTGAGTAGCGATTTAAACATTATTGAACTAGCTGAACAAATGCAGCCAGGTAAGCCAAAAAACTACCCTGTAGTAGAAGGCGTAAAAGTAGTGGGGATGATAAATCGTGCCGACGTACTCAAAGCGCTTTACGATAACTACCTTAGCTGCCAAGAGCACTAATTTAAAACCTGAGCGTTAGTAAATCTCTTAACTATCGCTCAAGTTAAATCTATAAATATGCAGCTTTAAAGCCGCATATTTATTTGCATTACTTAACGTGCACTCACTTGTGCTAGTAGTGCTTTTTTATCGCCGTCACTTAAAAATGCAATTTCTAAGGCATTAGCTTGGGCTTTTTCTATATCAGCCTGAGATAGGCCTGCTTTGGGTGCTGCAATGGTATATTCATGCTCTATTTCAATACCTTCAACAGCCGGGTCATCTGTATTAAGACAAGCAAGAATACCATGATCTAAAAACTGTTTAAGTGGATGCGTAGCTAGGTCGGTAACTGTACTGGTTTGAATATTACTGGTTAAACACGATTCAATACCAATGCGGTTATCACGCAGGTAATCCATTAATCCTGGATCTTCAATTGCTTTTACACCATGGCCAATTCTACTTGCACCTAATTCATTAATTGCTTGCCAAATACTTGGAGCGCCAAGTGCTTCGCCAGCATGAATTGTTGACGCTAAATACGCATCACGCACTTGCTTAAAGTGCTCAATAAATAATTCACCCGGAAAGCCAATTTCATCGCCCGCTAAATCAACCGCCACTAAGTCATTTTTAAACGCAAGTAATGCATCAAGCTCATACTGGCACGTTTTAACACCATAAGTACGCGACAAAATACCAATTAAGTTTGCTTTAATATTGGTATTCTTTGTTGCTGATTTAATACCATCAACCACAGCTTCTACAACACCTTGTGGGTGTAAACCTTGGCTTTGCGACATGTAGTAAGGGCTAAAACGAAGTTCAACGTAGTCAAGGCCTTGCGCTTGCGCATCTTCAATATTTTCAATAGCAATACGGCGGCATGCATCGTAATCGCCAAGTACCGTTACGCCCCAGTCTAGCTTTTGTAAAAAAGCCACTAGGTTTGGCTCTGGATCTATAACTTGAACATGAGGAATTAATTGTTCAACGTTATCTGCGGGTAAATCAATATTAAACTGACGACCAAGTTCTAGTATGGTTTGCGCGCGAACATTACCATCTAAATGACGGTGAATATCTAGCAAAGGTAGTTTTCTATTGATCATAGTAGCACCCAGTTTAATTAAATTTTTGCGCATAATACGCAGATAGAGGTATTTTTCAAGTCTATACGCTTTGTAATATTATTAAGCGGTCATATGTCTGCTTTTTGTGCAAAATATTCACGCACTTAACAATAATCTGTATAAAAATAGTATCGCCTTACTTTTTTATTGTTTCGCTAAATTTAAAAAATACCTATAAAAAAGCACAGGTAAAGCATTTATAAAACGCCTATAACCTGTGCCTAAAATATATAACTAATCAGCTAGTAAACTTATTTGTTATATAAAACGAGTGCCTTTTCAGCCTGTGCCGTGTTTTTATAACTCAAGGCTGCTTGGTCTGCAAATTGGTGTTTATTATCACCATTAAGCGCTTTATCAAATACACGTGCCGCTAAGTCATAATCACTTTGTGCATTAGCAAGACATGCCAGCGACAACAGCAGCGCTGTATTGGTGTCGTCTTTTTTAAGGCGATCTTGGATACTGGCTTGTAACTTGTGCGCTTCACCATGGTTTGCATTATTTAAAATAGCAGCAAGCTCATCATGTTGGCTGGCTTGCTTAACCATTTTAGTTAAATCGCCCTCAATAACGGCAAGCTGACCTGTTGCAGCCATTTGAGTTAAATATGCAGTCTGTGCATGAGTGTGTAGTTTTCGTGGTAATTGTTTGTATTTATTTGTTAATTCATCAGCTGATTGGGCCGTAAAATAGGCAGAAAATACACGCGTCCACTGCTCACTAGAAAACACTTTTTTACGCAGTAGCTTGGGTAAAAACTCTTCAAGTGCACTAAAGTGCTGCTGTTGTACTAATACCTCAGTGTACAGTTTAAGTTCAAGGGCGGTGGCTTTTTTAGCTTCTGCATTCACACGCAACTGCGATTCAATCGCACTGCTATCGCCACTTGCCAACCATAGCTTTGCTACTTTTAATTGCTGCTCTGGGCTTATTTCAAATAATCGCTCAAGCGCTTTATCTGCCTCGTTGTTAGCAAGTGCTGCTTTAGCTAAAAGCGCTAAACGAATATCGTCAAATTTTTCTGGCACACTGTTACCAGAAAGTGCGCGCTCTACCTGTTCGTAATCGTCGTTTATAGCACTGAAAAGGGCTTGTTCAATTGCGGCGAATTTACGCTCTTCACTGCGGGCAAAAAAACCATGCTTGGTATTTCTATAAATTGATAATAAATAACGTATTAGTTTGTAACTAAAATATAAAACTGCCGCAGACAATGCAGCCATAATACAAAACGAAACAATGGTGCCTTCAATGGTCGTATTATTGAACGAAATTAGCACATAACCTTTTTCGTCAAGTACAAAAGGGGTAACCGCAATTACAACAACAACAGCTACAATTAAAATAATTAGCCCTATCATTGCGCCCACTCCTTAACCATTTGTGTGCTTTGCAGTGTGACCTCTTGGCTGAAATTAAGTGGTTCTTTTTCTAATTTAGATAGCGTATTTAGTGTTGATTTAGTCGCTGCATCATCTTGCTTAAAGTATTCACCAATTAAGCGCTTTGCTTCGCTTAATGCATTAAAATATATACTGGCTTGTTTACTTAGTAGCGCATCTTGCGCCTGCGCTATATTAAGCTTAATTCGCTGGTTAATTAAATTGCGCTCTTGATCAGTTAGTAATGGTTCAACAGCTATACCTTCATGGCGCCTAATTTTAATAAAACTATCAACAATTTTATTCCAACTGTTACTGATATTTTGCTGCCAATCGTTAATATCTTCGCTGAGTGCATTTTCATCAACTTCCCGTGGTTCCTCTGGTAAATTGACCGCGTTAAACACCAGTTCATCAATTCGGTTAAGAACACTATTTAGCTGCAAATAAATAGCCTCGGTAGCAACCGGTTTTAAACTATCAAGCGTTTGTATGTCTTGCATAATAGATTGGCGAAGTTCAATTGTACCAGGGTGCTCACTTAACAGTCCGTCTAAACGCTTTAGTACAGCGCTTGCGCCTTGGTAGTCTTTTTCTGCCCACAGTTTAAATTCAGCCATACGCTGCAAACTAGTTACTTCTTGTGGGTTTAAAGATGAGCCTTGTTGCTGCGCTTTTTGTAGTGCGTTTTTTAATGCTTGCTCATTTTCAAGAGTGCTTTGCGCTAACGCCTCAGATACTTTTTCTTCGCTATTAAATAGCGCTTGTTGCAAGCTCACTTGAGAAGACTTAAGAACCGCTAGCTCTTGCTGAAGTAGCTTATTTTGCTCGCTAAGTTCGTTAACAAATGTATTTTGCGCTTTACCTGCATTTAGCTTTTGATAAAACTCGTAACCAACTCCAGAGGCCACAACCAACGATATTAACAATGCAAGAGAAGCCACTTTACTAACTTTTTGTTTGTCATTTGCTGGTTTGTTTTTTACGCTTGCTGGCTCATTTTTAACTGATGCTGAACTCGAAGCTGTTGATGTTGTGTTTTCTGTTGTTATTGACTTAGGTTGTTCACTCATGCTGCTACCTTGCTGATTAATACAGGTAAACATAGCGTTATCGCTAGCCCCTGCTGCAATATGTATATTTGCCAAACTTACGTGTTGTTGCTGTAAATATGCGGCTATACGCTCGCTGGCAACATAAAAGTGGCACTGTTGTAACCATTGTAATTGTTGTGCAGCAAGGGGGGTAAATATGGCATCAACTGCTGCATTACTTGTTATGACTATACCGTGTACATTGTTGCTTTGCCAGTGGTCAGTCCAGTTACTAGTTAAATCGGATACTGGCTCACGTTCATAAACAACACAATTATTTAAAAACGCACCGCGCTCTTTTAGGACCTTGGCTATATCGGGTCGACCACCTTGCCCTTTGACCAATACAATATTGCTGCCATCAACCTGAGCCAACGACTTAAGAGCCAATACCCCTTCAGAATCGAACTGTTTAGGAGTTGCTGCACGCACACCAAATAATTCATATATTGTATCGGCAGTTTGCTGCCCTACAGCATAAAACTGCGCTTTAATGTTTATATCGGGCTTTAATTGTGCCAGTGCTTTAACAGCATCCTGAGAGATAAAAATAATTTTATCTGCATTAATAAGTGGGCTTAGTTGAGTACTAGAAGGCGTTAAATAGTTAATATTTAAAACAGGAAACAACGACGTCTGATAACCCGCTTGCTCAAGTTGTTCTGCAAGGGCTACGCCTTTTCCTTCGGGCCGAGTTATCAGAATATGTGTCATTTATGCGTCTCTGTATACGTCAGCTAAAATTTTATCTGCGCCTTGAGCAAGTAATTTTTCAGCCAGCTCTATTCCGAGTTTTTCGGCATCGTTAATATTACCCGCAACTTCGTCACGTAAAATTTCGCTGCCATCAATTGCGCCTACAAGCCCTCGTAAATGAACCTGCTCGCCATCAACTAACGCATAAGCGCCAATTGGTACTTGGCAACCGCCTTCTAAACGACGGTTCATGGCACGCTCTGCGTTAACACGAATACGCGTGTGTGCGTGTTCAAGCGGTGCTAATAACGCTTTAGTTACGTCATCTTCAATTCGACACTCAATACCTACAGCACCTTGGCCATTTGCAGGCAACGATACTTCTGGTTCAATGTAATCCGCAATACGCTCGCCCATCTCTAAACGAATAAGCCCTGCCGCTGCTAAAATAATGGCATCGTATTGCCCATCATCTAATTTAGCTAGGCGTGTATTCACGTTTCCGCGTAAATCACGGATTTCTAAGTCAGGTCTTAGCGCTCTAATTTGGCACTGACGACGTAAGCTAGATGTACCTACAATGGCCCCCTTCGGTAACTCATTTAAGTTGGCAAAGTTATTTGATACAAATGCATCACGAGGATCTTCACGCTCGCAAATGGTATGAAGCGCTAGTCCTTCCGGAAATTCAACAGGCACGTCTTTCATTGAGTGCACGGCAATATCAGCTCGGCCATCTAACATGGCTTGCTCAAGCTCTTTTACAAATAACCCTTTGCCGCCTATTTTGGCCAATGGCGTATCTAAAATAATATCCCCTTGTGTCGACATAGGGACTAACTCAACACGTACATCATCATGAAAATGCTCTAGCTGAGCTTTTACAAACTCAGCTTGCCATAACGCTAGGGCGCTTTTGCGAGTTGCTATACGTACTAATTTTGTTTTTTCTGTCATAGGGGTATCCAATTAATTACTGCGGTTAGCATTATTTAGTTAGCTAACACTCTAAATTCTTTTTGGGCAATTAAATTACCTTGCTCGTCAACAACGTCTACACGCCAATGGCCTGTTTGCGTGTTCATAATATTTTTTGTTGAATAAGTTCTGTAACGCGGCGAAGTAACATTAAGTGTAATTTCGGCCATTGTCTCACTTTCAAAATACCAAATATGTTTAACTTGCTGACCTTGAAGCCCTTTTAGTTCACTAAAAAACGATAATGTTCCTTCAAATTGACTCATACGCACATCTGCCGCAAACACATTTACAGGCTCTCGCTTTTCAACACTGCGAGTCAGAACCGCACGGCTTATTTTACCAGTATCAATTTGGGCCCCTAATGCAACACTTGCAATATGCGCATTGTCAGGAAATCTATCTGTACCAAATAAGGTAACATCATCGCTTTGCGGAGCGTCTAGTAAGGTGTCTATATCCGCAGATTGCTCGGGTAAAGGGTTAACTTCGCTTTGTGCATCGCTGTTTTGTGTTGATGAAATTATTTCGCTGTTAGATGTGTTAGCCAACTCAGCAGCTTGCAGAGCTACTATTACATTATCTAACTCAGGCTGAACGGTCACTGGCTCTGGGTTACTTTTGTTTGAGATATCGATGTTAACAACATCTTCAGCAGAGACCATTTGCTTTGCAGTTAACCCGTCAGTATTGGCAGCACTTATTTGCGACTGGCTATTGGGTTCATCGTGTATTGGGCTTTCAATGACCTCATTACTTTGTGTGCTATTAGAAATTAAAAGCTCTGTTTGTTCATTGGGGTGAGCGCCTTGATCTGCATTTACTGAGCTGGTTAAACCATATATCACGGCCGCAGATGTCATTACTATCAACATAGCCAAACTCACAATACGACGCCAATGCCATTCATAACTTACCGTAGGTAGGCTGTTTTGTGGCTCGCGTTTTACATTTGCTTTAATAACTATTTTTTGACTCATATTGACCTCAGCGGCTCCAAAATTAGCTTAAACGGGCAATTAACCAGTGGCGAATAGCGTGTAACTCTTCTGCACATACTTGATGTGCCATTGGGTATTCTTGCCAGCTTACATCCATGTTATGTGCTGTTAATACATCAAATGCACTTTTACCCGCACTCATTGGTACCACGTTATCTTGGCTACCATGTGCCATAAATACATTTAAATCGGTATGCTTTACTTCATCTGTGAATTTATGCGGCGCGCACATATAAGTAGACAATGCCATAACACCCGCTAGCTTTTGCTCAAAACGTGGTGCTAAGTGAAGCGACACAACACCACCTTGTGAAAAGCCTGCCAAAATAATTTTGTTAGCTGGTATTCCGTTTGCTATTTCTGTATTTATAAGGGCTTCTACCTTTTCGGCAGACTCTCTAACACCTTCTTCATCGGCACGTTTATCAAGCTCAATTGACTTAATATCGTACCAAGAGCGCATTTCCATACCGCCATTTATGGTGACCGGTTGCACAGGTGCATGAGGAAAAACAAAACGCACACCTAACTCATCTGGTAAGTTTAATTGCGGCGCTACAGGGGCAAACCCATCACCCGAATCACCCAACCCATGTAACCAAATAACGGTAGCTTTATGAGCGCTCTGTGCAGGGTATTGAACAAATTCTAAACTCATAGTGACGATTGCCATTTAATTTCTTGGCCAGCTTGGCGAGTTGACGCTTCGTTAATGAACTCCCAAAACTCTGCACCAGAGCGGTTATCAATCCATTGACCGTCACGCATTTCAAAATGATGACCATTAAATTTAGTTGCTACCCACACTTGATGAAGAGGCGCTTGCTTATTGATCACAATTTTACTTTTATCAGGAAAAATAATTTCTAAAATACCTTGCGCTGATTCGTAATCTAAATCGGCTTCACAATCATCAACTTGCTCTTCAATTGTGAACATAAGAGCTTCGGCTAATTGGTGATATTCGTGTTCAGTCATTGTTGATTCCTTTGCAGGCGAGCCGCCTAATATTGGGTACGTAATTGCGTTAAAAACATGCAGCTAGTGTAACAGGAATAAAATCATCCGCGAATAGCTGCATTTTTTAGATATTCTGTTACTCTGCGATTATAAAGCCAGCAACAATATTAATCTAATGAAAGCGACACATACCTTACAATTAAAAAAACTATTAATTAGCACGGCCCTATTTGGCGCATTAGCTGGCTGCGGACAAAGCGGCCCGTTATATTTGCCTGAACAACAGGCCCAGCAAAACCAACCAGAAAACACGATGACGCCTAACACGCAGGCCAAGCAACCCACTACCCCAGTAAAGCAGGAGCAATAAATGGATTTTTTTAACTATAAAAACAACCAATTGTTTGCTGAAGATGTGAGTATTGCCGCAATTGCTCAGCAATATGGTACGCCTTGCTATGTGTATTCTCGCGCAACATTTGAGCGCCACTACCTTGCGTTTGCTAATGCGACTAAAAGCCATAAAAGCTTGGTATGCTATGCCGTTAAAGCAAACTCTAATATTGCCGTATTAAATATTTTAGCGCGCTTAGGTTCGGGTTTTGACATTGTTTCAAAAGGTGAGCTAGCGCGTGTAATTAAAGCCGGAGGAGACGCCGGTAAGGTGGTCTTTTCAGGCGTTGCTAAAACCGCTGACGAAATAGCGTACGCATTAAAATTAGGGATTAAATGCTTTAACGTTGAATCAGCCTCTGAATTAGAGCGTATTTCAGAGGTTGCGTGCGAGCTTAACTTAGTGGCGCCAATTTCTATTCGCGTAAATCCCGATATAGATGCTAAAACGCACCCTTATATCTCCACAGGTCTGAAAGAAAACAAATTTGGCATTGATATTCAAACCGCTGTAAGTGTTTATCAACAAGCTGATGCTTTACCAGGCTTAAACGTAATAGGCGTAGATTGCCATATCGGTTCGCAGTTAACCGAAGTAAAACCATTTTTAGAAGCGCTAGACAAACTCCTTGCGTTAATAGATGAGCTAAAAAATGTCGGGATAGAATTAAGCCATTTAGATATAGGTGGTGGGTTAGGTGTCCCTTACGACAACGAACAACCACCTCATCCTAGTGAATACGCTGAGCAAGTAACCGCTCGCCTAGAAAACTACCGCCATTTAGAACTTATTTTTGAACCAGGTCGTGCGATTGCAGCAAACGCAGGGGTATTAATTACGCAGGTTGAGTTTATTAAACAAAACCAAAGTAAGTTTTTTGCCATTGTTGATGCTGGCATGAACGACATGCTTCGCCCTTCTCTTTATCAAGCGTGGCAAAAAATTATTCCTGTGTCGGTTCGTGATGACGATACGCCAACTCACAACTTTGATATTGTTGGGCCCGTATGCGAAACCGGTGACTTTTTAGGAAAAGACCGAGAACTAGCGCTTAAACAAGGCGATTTACTCGCGCAGCGCAGTGCTGGGGCATATGGCTTTACAATGAGTTCAAACTATAACTCTCGCCCACGCGTAGCTGAAATAATGGTAGACGGTCAGCAGCACCATCTTATCCGCGAACGTGAAACCATTGAGAGTCTTTATCAAGGTGAGAAAATTTTACCATAAACGTTTTTGCCAACTAGCTGCTCTGTGGCATGATTACCACAGAGCAAACACGAATTAGAGCGCTATGTTAGTTAATTTTTCCAAAATGCACGGCTTAGGCAACGACTTTGTTGTTATTGATAATATTACACAAAATGTATTTTTATCACGAGATCAAATTAAAAAGCTGGCTGATCGCCACTTTGGCATTGGCTTTGACCAATTACTCATGGTTGAAGCGCCATACTCCCCCGATCTCGATTTTCATTATCGTATTTTCAATGCCGATGGTACCGAAGTAGAACAATGCGGGAATGGCGCACGTTGCTTTGCACGTTTTGTTCGTATGAAAGGCCTGACTAACAAACACAAAATTAGCGTATCAACCAAATCGGGTAATTTAACGCTATACATAGAAAAAGACGGCCAAGTCACGGTTAACATGGGGCACCCTAATTTCGAGCCAAGCAAAATACCGCTTAAAGCCAGCAAACGTGAACTCACCTACATTATAAGGGCAGAAGAACACACCGTATTTAGTGGCGCAGTCTCTATGGGGAACCCACACTGTGTACTTGAAGTTGACGATATTACGACAGCGCAGGTCGATGTATTAGGTCCACTGCTTGAAAACCACGAACGTTTTCCACAGCGCGCTAACATTGGGTTTATGCAAGTTATATCGCAAGAGCATATAAAGCTAAGAGTATGGGAGCGCGGCGTAAATGAAACACTCGCATGCGGCACTGGCGCGTGTGCAGCTATGGTCATTGGGCATATGCAAAGTAAGCTTTCAAGCGCAGTACAAGTCGACCTCCCTGGTGGCACTCTTCAAATACGCTGGAGTGGAGAAGGTCATCCGGTACGAATGACAGGCCCCGCTGAGCACGTGTTCGACGGACAAGTTGCATTATGAGTAAGCTGAGCGAGGAGCAAGTTACTAGCTACTTACTCGCAAACCCTGACTTTTTAGTTAAACACCCAGATGTGTTTGCTCAGCTAGAGCTTCAACAGCAAGCGCAAGGGGCAACGTCACTCGTGCATATTCAACAGCGCCAATTGCGTGAGCACAATACACGTTTAAAAAAGCAAATCGACACCATGAGTAAACACGCTGTTCAAAATGAGCGAGTGTACTGTTTACTTAGCCAATGCCATCGCCAACTTTGGCGCCATGATGACTTTGATGCAATCGCTAAAAACTTACACGCTATTGTGTGCTCAAATGACGACATAAGTGACTTCAAATTATTAAAATACACTCCTGACTTTGACGAGCTCATAGAACATCGCCTCAGCGGTTCTGGGTATTATTTAGGGCGTATTACAACGCAAGAGCGTGCATTACTTTTTAGAGATGACACGCAATCTGCGGCTATTTATTTAATTGGCGATGCAAAGCAGCCTAGTGCCATACTGGCATTTGGCAGCAACAACGTTAACCATTTTGAACCCGCACAAGACAACCTATTTATGTTGGATTTTATTAGCGCCCTGCAACTAAGGTTACAAAAACTCGCATGAGTGATGATGCGCCTAATATAAGCGAATTAAGTGACAACTGGCGCACACCCATTACGCTATTTAGCGACTACCTAAAATTTGAAAAACAATATTCAGCGCACACCGTCAATCAATATGTCAGCCAACTTGGCTTTGCAGCGCTTTATTTCAATAAATTATGCGATGACTGGTTTGGCGTACAAGCAGAGCATATTCGCCGCTACAGTATGGCTTTACGCGCCAAACAATTAAGTGGCCGAACCATTAGCTTAAAATTAAGCTGTATACGGAGTTTATATAAGTTTTTAAAAGCCAAAAATATTGCACAGCAATCGCATTATCATAACCCTGCGACCGGCATTAAAGGGCCTAAATTTGCCAAGCCTTTACCTAAAAACCTTGATGTTGATCAAATGGCGCGTTTGCTCGAAATACCCGACGACGACCCTTTAGCAGTCAGAGATAAAGCCATGATGGAACTTATGTACTCATCAGGTTTACGTATTAGCGAGTTAGTTGGCGCTAACATGCAAGATATTAATGCCAAAAGTGGTGAAATATTAGTGCGTGGTAAAGGTAACAAAGAACGCCTTATTCCTGTGGGAACGAAGGCATTAGAAGCATTAAAAAAATGGTTAACCGTGCGGCCTCAATTTGCAAAACAAGACGAGCCCGCCGTATTTTTAAGTAGCCAAAAAAATCGTATCTCAATTCGCCAAGTGCGTTTGCGTATGCAAGAGTGGGGAATAAAGCAAGGGATTAGCTCACAGGTGCATCCGCATAAGTTACGCCATTCATTTGCATCACATATTTTAGAATCGTCGGGTGATTTACGCGCTGTACAAGAACTGCTTGGCCACAGCAGCTTGTCGGCCACACAAGTGTATACCCATTTAGATTTTCAGCATTTAGCCAAGGTGTACGACAACACACACCCGCGCGCTAAAAAACAAACTGATTAGGAAATTACAATGATCCGATTTAATCGTGCAATACGCCCTTTTTCTGTCATGAGCTTTGATTTAGACGACACCTTATACAACAACCACCCGATTATAAAAGCAGCTGTTAACGCCCAACAAAATTACTTAAATGCATTACCACGCTACCAAGAACAAGGCCCACAATACTGGCAACAATGCCGAAAACTTGCCGCTCAACAACAACCCGAGCTTAAAGATAATGTAACGCAGTGGCGCAAGCATACATTGCGTTTAGCTCTATCTAAGTTGGGATTTACTGAACAAGAAGTAGAACTGCACGCTAGTAGTGCCTATAACGCTTTTGCCGATGCACGCAGTAACATTGTAGTCAGCGACGACGTATTAGCGCTACTTGATAACTTAGCGCAACATTTTACCTTAATCGCCATAACCAATGGCAATGTTGAAATAGAACGCTTTAATTTACACAATAAGTTTGAGCTAGTCCTACAAGCGGGCATGCATGGTAAAGCTAAACCTCATAGCACCTTATTTGACAAAGCAGCTGCGCACTTAAAAGTCGCCAAAAGCGACATACTCCATATTGGTGACAGCCTAGATACCGACGTACAAGGCGCCAATAACGCAGGTTGTCAATCAGTGTGGTTAAACGATCAAGGCGCTAAGTATACGTACAAGGGGCTGGCCGATGTTGAAATTGAGAATATTCACGCATTAACGCATTTTATTCGTTCATAAAATGCGTTAAGTAAATTAGCCTTACCCATTAAATTTAGGGAACAATGATGACTTTAAACGAATACCTTAAATCACTTGCTGAAAACCCAAAAAACATTCAATTTACCGATACAATGGCGGTGATCGAAGCCAATTACGGTTTTACTGCTTGCGCCTTTAATAACCACGGGTTACTGAGCTCAGCAAGTGAAAATAACGGTTCATGTAAAATTTTTGCTTTTGCCAAACTCAATGGGCTTAGCAAGCAAAACACATTAGATTGCTTTGGTAAGTTTTATCGCGAAGAAGTACTACAAAACCCTAACGGTGACGATCATATGAACATTCGCACGTTTATGTTATCGCCAGAGGCGACCCCATTTTTGGGCGTTACATTTGAAGGCGAGCCGTTAACAGCCAAATAACTAGGGGCTAAATAAAAAATTTGAATACAGGAATCAATTAAAGTAATTTTTCCATAAAGTAGCGGGTGCCGCAAAGTGGGTAATTATCAAGTTGATACTTCACACTGTATCCGCGTTTTTCATAAAAAGGTTTGGCTTGAAAATCAAGTGTATCAAGCTGAGCTTTTTTGGCGCCAAGCAATATTGCAGCTTGCTCTAGTTCAGCGAGTAACTGTCCAGCAAGGCCTTTATTGCGCACTCTTTCACTGCACCAAAGCCAGTTTATAATTAGCCAATTACCAAATACGCAACCACTAATACCAGCCACCAATTCGTTACTATCGTCAACAAATTTATAGCCGAGTGGCACTCTTTGCGCATCGAAATGCTGGGCATTAAATTCAACCATTTCACTACGTAACGTTGAGTTTAACGCATCACTATTGTCTGCTTGTAATTGGTACATATTGCGCTTCTTAAAAAGCAGATACTAACAAACTCATACCGTCAAAACAGGTTATTTTTACCAAAGGGAACTTCAAGTAGATTACTTGAGGTTTTTTCTGGTTGACCACACATTTCGTCATAAGCACTTGTATGGCGGAGCATCATTTGTGCGTACGCTATTTTTTCAAATCGCTTTTGCACATGTAGCGGGCTTACTGCTCTTACAAACTCGCCATCTTCTTCTGTTACGTAATATTCAACGTTATTAATAATCACAGACACCTGGTAAAGCGCCATTTCTAGTGAGTGAACAACTACTTTTTGTAGTGGCTCATGATTTTTTAGTTCAGAAAATTTCATACCCATTTTGTTCACCTAAATTAAATATTGCTATATCGATACGCAGCTTTGCTATAATCGCGATCAGTTTTTTATTGCCAACCAACGAGTATATTTTATGAGCACCAAAATCCGACTGGCTAAATACATTGCTCATGCCGGTGTGTGCTCACGTAAACAGGCATCGCGTTTAATTGATGAAGGGGTGGTAACAGTAAATAATCGCCCTGCTAATCATATTGATCACGTTAATGAGCAAGACGAAGTCATAGTTAATGACCAAGTAGTTAAAGGCGCGGCCGACTTGGTTTATTTTGCGTACCACAAGCCTGTAGGTATTGACTGTAAATTAAATAAAAATGACCCTACAAGCCTTATTCACCATTTGCCTACACTTACCCGTGTTTACCCTATTGGCCGATTAGATAAAGACTCTCGGGGCCTGCTTATTTTGACCAACGATGGCGATTTTTGTAACCAGCTAATCCATCCTAACTTCCACCAGCCTAAGCATTATATAGTCACAGTAAATAAACCTATAAATAACGCGTTTTGTGAAGAAATGGCCGCAGGCGTCCCTGTTGATAAACAAGTAACCTTACCGTGTGAAGTAACTAAAATAGCTGACAACCAATTTAGTATTATTTTAAAACAAGGGCTTAACAGGCAAATACGTAAAATGGCGCATTACTGCGGCTTTAAAGTAACTGATTTATTTAGAGTGCAATTTAGCGATCTACCCCTTTCAAAACTAAACCTTTCTGAAAACCACTACATACAAATTAATAAAACTGATATTTCAAAAATCTAACCTTCGTTTAAGTAGCACACAAAAAAATTAAAAAATAACCTTGCAAAAACAGATTACAGGCGTAGTCTTAAATTAAAGATTACATTTGTAGGCAATAAAATGATTGAGTTATCAAAAGCAGAATTTGAAGTACTTGACGCACTTTGGATTAATTACCCTGCCACCGCCAGCCAAATTATTGAGCGCTTAAGCGATGACAAACAATGGCACGAAAAAACCATTAAAACCTTACTCGGTCGATTAGTTAAAAAAGGTGCACTGTCGTTTGAAAAAGACGGTCGCCAATATATTTATACCCCCTGCATGGAGCGCGTCGACTACACTTTAAAAGAAAGCCAAAACTTTATTGAGCGCTTTTTTAGTGGCCGCATAGCGCCGCTGGTAAGCGGGTTTGCTAAATCGGAGCAGCTTTCTCAGCAAGATATAAATGAGCTTAAAAAAGTCATTGATGACTGGGAAAAAAACCAAAAGTAAGGACTGGCTATGGATATTCAAACACTATTTAACTGGTTGCTAGAGCAGCAATTATTGCTCAGCATAATGCTTGGTGGCTTTATTGTATGTGAGCGTTTTAGTTTAAGGCTGCTTGGCCCATGCTTTGTGTATAAATTAGTATGGCTGATTCCAGCTTCATTACTGGCTACAAACTTACCGAGCTCCATTAAACCACTGCAAAATAGTGCTATTAGCCATTATTTGATCACGCCTAACCAGTCGCTTATTAATAATTTAAGCCTAAATTGGGCTGTGCTTTATGTATTAGTTACTCTACTACTTTTGACCATTGCGTTTATTGTTCACACTCGCTTTATTAAAAATCTACAGATCAATTATTTAATTGATAGCGAACACGCTATCACTTCACACATTAAAACCTATACCAGTAACCACATTGCGTCGCCAATGGTAGTGGGAATTTTTCAAAGCAAGCTCATACTGCCCAGCAATTATAAAAGCCAGTTTGATAAAGCCACTTTGGCGCTTATTTTAGAGCATGAATCTGTGCACATAAAACGCAAAGATAACCTAATAAATGCCCTGCTGTTACTGGCTACTATTTTATTATGGTTTAACCCGCTCGCGTGGATGGCATACGCAAGCTGTAGGCGCTTACAAGAGCTCACGTGTGATGAACGGGTACTTGCCAATAAAACCACACACCAACACATTTTATACAGCAGAGCCTTAGTTAACTGCGCGGCAACAACGCCCACAGGCCTAATGGCCTATTCACACTACGGAGATAAAAAAACCATGTTACAACGACTTACCAATATAAAGCACAGTGGCAATCGCTCTCGCTTTGCCAAAGGTGGCTTACTGCTTGTTGCAGCAAGCATGTTAAGTACGCTCGCTATTGCAAAGCAACCGCAAGTAGAAGGTGCTAAAAGCGATCACATTTCACCAATAATTCGAATTGAGCCACGCTACCCTGCCCAAGCAGCTAAGCAAGGCATTAGCGGCTCGGTAGTATTAAAATACGATATTGCCGCCAATGGCAGAACAAAAAACATTAGCGTAATTCAATCTAGGCCGTCAGACGTTTTTGATAAATCAGCTAAAGAAGCCTTGGCAAAGTGGGAATATAAAATGTCTGAGGCAGGCTTTGATGATGTACTCGTACAGCTAGATTTTGCTATAAACAGCGAGGTTGCACATACCGATTTAATCGAGCGAATTAAAGTATCGCATTAATGCTATCGAATTATGCCATTAAGTAATGCAAGAGCACAAAGCAAGCGCCCTTTTAGGCCGCTTGCTTTGTGGTTTTAACAATAAAATTAGATACTCACTACAATCATGGCAATGGTAGTGCCTAAGCCAATAAACCATACAAGCGAACGTATAATATCCAGGTTCAACCAATAAAAAATACAATACAAAGTACGCGAAACTATATGAGTAACTGCCAAAGTTTCGGTTACTGCATTTACCGAGTTAGTACCCAATACCACTGCTATAGCAACGGCAAAAACAGTAAGTGATTCAAAACAATTTTGATGAGCAGCGAGCGCCCGCGCACCAAAACCCGTTAGTTTTGCTTGCTGGGAACGAGGGTGTTTATTGTCGTACCGGCCAAGCTTTGCCATCGCAACGGCCACAGGTACTTTTGCAAAATAAGGCATTAATACAGCTAATAATGCACACACCACTAATGTTGTCATAGTTTATTCTCTTATTATAAAACCTGATTATTTAGCAATACATATTACACACATAAAAAAAGCCGCCCAAACGTTTTATGACAAACGCTGGCGGCTAAACAATAACATCACACTTACTATAGCTAAGTTTACTCATAAAACAGTGCGGCATAATGTCGCAGATGATGAATATTCACTATCACCCTTAATGCATCGCATTAATAACTAAAGATTGTTAACTTAAAGGCATTATTTTTAATCGACGAATACCATGACTTGGATCTTTTTCACTTTTTTAGCTGCCTTTATGCAAGCCTGGCGAAATGCCCTGCAAAGTAAATTAAGTAACAATGTAAGTGTTGCTGGCGTTACCCTTTCACGTTTTATTTTAGCGGGCCCCATTGCTGCCGTGTATTTATATGGCCTTTATCAATATCAAGATACCGCCATGCCTACGTTTAATAATGCCTTTTGGGGATTTATTATTGGTGCAAGCGTTATGCAAATACTTGCCACGGGTTTAATGGTAAAGCTATTTAAAATGAACAATTACGCCGTAGGTGCAGGGCTTGCAAAAAGTGAAGCGTTAGTCGCGGCTATTTTAGGCGTATTATTTTTTGGCTCTGCGCTCAGTGTACTTGGCTGGTTAGGAGTATTTTTAGGCGCTATTGCGGTGCTTTTACTTAGCGGTATAACCAGCGTAAAACACTTTGATGCTAAAACAGCGTTACTTGGCCTAGCCTGCGGCACAAGCTTTGCCCTTACCTCGCTTTGGGTACGTGAAGCGAGTTTAAATTCGGGGTTGTTATTTCCGCACTCGGCTGCATGGGTTTTACTGTTTGTAATAAGCTTGCAAACGCTTATATTACTTGGCTATTTATTACTAAAAGAGCCACATACTCTGAGTAAACTTTGGCAATATAAAGGCACCACTACAGCAATTAGTACTTTTAGTTGTGTCGGTTCTATTGGCTGGTTTAGTGCTATGAGCTTACAACATGTTGCTTACGTTAAGACGCTTGGTCAGGTAGAAGTGTTTTTTACTATGCTAATTGCCGTACTTTGGCTAAAGCAACCACTCAAAAAACAAGACACCGCTGGCTTAATACTTATAGCCATTGCCGCTATTTTAGTGATGCTGCCAAATTGAGAACATAAAAAACGCAGGCTTTTAAACCTGCGCTACTATAAAGCTGCTTATAACTTTTAAAGCGAGTGTTAAGCGCTATTTTTAAGAACTTATTTTTAGCGTTATCACACCGCAAATAATCATGAGTACACCTGCAATGCGGCCAAACGTGGCTGCATCACCGTAAAATAATATACCCACTAAAAACGTACCCGCAGCACCTATTCCGGTCCATACTGCGTAGGAAGTACCCATTGATATTTGCTTTTGTGCAAGCCACAACATAAAGCCACTGGCTGCTATAAACGCCACAGCCATTGCAATACCCTGCCAGCGAGTGTCGGGTTGTTGTGAAATTTTTAAACCAATTGGCCAGCCTACTTCAAGCAGGCCTGCAATGACTAAATAAACCCATGCCATTAAACATCTCTCTTTTTCAAAATTACGTCGTATAAATCTTCACGGCGATCTTTTAAATTACGCACCGTCCCTTCGCTATGAAGGATTTTTAGCTTATCCATATCAAGGTCGCTAAATAATAACATTTCGGTATTCGGTGTGGCTTCATTGAGTGTTGCATCGTGCGGAAAAGAAAAATCAGACGGCGTCAATACTGCCGATTGCGAGTACTGTACGTCTAAGCTTTCTACCTCAGGTAAGTTACCTACTGAGCCTGCAATAACCACATAACATTCGTTTTCGATTGCGCGCGCTTGCGCACAATGGCGAACCCGTAAATAACTATTTTTAGTGTCGGTCCAAAACGGAACAAACAGTATATCAAGCCCTTGCTTAGCTAGTATGCGCGAAAGCTCTGGGAACTCTACATCGTAACAAATTTGAATACCTACACGCCCAGCATCGGTATCAAACACGGCAATTTTGTCGCCGCCTTGAATAACCCAATCATTTTGCTCATGCGGGGTTATGTGTATTTTGCGCTGCTCGTCTATTTTACCGCTTCGGTGGCATAAGTAACTTACGTTATAAATTTTATCGTCTTCGGCAAGCGGCATAGAGCCGGTAATAATATTGGCGTTATATTCTATTGCCATACGCGACATCGCGTTTTTAAACGTCTCTGTATATTCCGCTAAATAGCGGATGGCTTCGGTTTGATTATTTTGATCGCCTAAGCCCATAAGTGGCGCGTTAAAAAACTCAGGAAATAATATAAAATCGCTTTTGTAGTCAGATACCGTATCTACAAAGTATTCAACCTGCTTTAGCATTTCTTCAACCGACTCTACACAACGCATTTGCCATTGCACTGCGCCTATACGCACTATCGATTTAGTTGACTCGAGCACCGTATCGGTTGGCTCATACATTATGTTATTCCACTCAAGTAAGGTGGCGTAACCTACAGACTCTTGATCCTCCGGCAGGTACTTTTTAAGTAACCGCTTTACCTGAAAGTCGTTAGAAAGCTGAAAGCTTAAAATGGGGTCGTAAAGCTCTTTTTGGTCAACCTTTTCAATGTATTCCATTGGCGTCATTTCACTGCTGTGATTGTAATAACGTGGAATACGCCCACCGGCTAAAATAGCGCGTAAGTTATATTGGCGGCACAATTCTTTACGGGCATCATAAAGCCGACGCCCTAAACGCATGCCCCGGTGAGTTTCGCTAATAGCAACATCTAAGCCATATAAAGCATCGCCATCGGTATCGCTAAATACGCGGTCATGGCCATCGGCTATGTCTTCGTAGGTATGTGGGTTTGAAAAACGCGTGTAATCTACTTGCACGCTCAGCGCTAAGCCCACCAGCACGCCATCATCTACTATGCCTATTTGCCCTTCAGGGAACTGGTCTATTAATCTAAAAATGGTATGGCTTGGCCATGCGCCACCTAAGTCTGGATAGGCTTGATCCATTAGCGTTTTTATTTGTGGATACTGCTCTTTGGTCAAGTTACAAATTTCTAGGTGGGTTTTTTCTGCCGACATACACAACTCCTTGGGGCATGGGAACAAAAAAGCTGAGCAAATGCTCAGCTTAATAAACTATATTATGCGTGCTAACTCACTTTACAAGTTACTTTAAGCTACGATAAAACAATGTGGTTACTCGCTCTTTTGGTAGCCAATTTGCGTATTTAAGACCCAGTTCTGATAGTGGGTCAGCGTCAAGCACTTGCTGTAAACTCGCATCGTTTTGCATTGCCTTAAGCATAACACCTTTGGCCTTTTGCACCAGCTTACGATACGTTATCAGCCCTGAACGGTCACTTACTGGACCATGCCCCGGAATAACTTGAGTATTATCGTCAATTTGGTTAATAACATCGTCAACCGCCGCTAATACTCCATCAACACTGCCACCGCTATCTACATCAACAAACGGCAAGCTGCCAAAGTTAAAATAAATATCGCCCATGTGCACTATGTTGTCGTTACTAAAAAATATAACTGAGTCACCATCGGTATGGGCATGCGCATAATGCACAACATGTGCGTGTTCGTTATTAAAATGAAGTTTTAAATCGTGGCCAAAACTAATACGTGGCAGGTAATCTGAGTTTGCACCGTGTTTTTCTTCTAATCGCTTATGTACGTTGTCGTGCGCAATGACATGTGCACCCGCTTTAGCAAAGTTTTCGTTACCGCCGGTGTGGTCGCCATGATGATGTGTATTAATTACAAACTCGGCGCTACCGGGTTTTAAATCACTAATGGTTTTTTTAATATCATCTGAGAGCTTAGCAAATTGGTCGTCAATAATATAAATACCGTCATCACCAACACTTGCAGCAATGTTGCCACCTTGACCAAATAATACATAGACGCTTTCACTGAGTTTTTCTGCGGTGACGGGGTTGTCGTCTGCATGAGCCGATGTGTTCAGTAGCAAACTGGTCATTAACGCGGGTAGTAATTTTTTCATTTTAGTTCTCCATTGTTAGAGTTATATAGAACGTTATTACTTGCATTTTGGCTCACACTATTTTGGTGAGATAACTATTTGATGCGCTGTAGTTTGTGGCAATAGCGGGGTTTGCTTACCTTCAATATAGTCGCTAAAACCAGCTCTATAAAACTCTGATAGCGGATGTCCCGACTGCCCACCCGGCACACTTAAAATAGCGTGCTCTAAATGCCCAGGTTGAGCAATAAAACGCTGCGATGCACCAAAATCTCGCCCTTGCACCGCGGGCATGTAAGTATCACCAAACCCTGCAGCAGTTGGCATATTAAGTAACTTTGCCAATAGCGGGATTTGTTTTGCAAAAGGATGCTCTATTACCAGCTCGTTTACTTTACCCCACTGCCATTGCTTTATATTAGTACCAAATTGCTCACTCAATTTATTTACAGCTTTATCAAAAGCACCCACTAATTGTTCATCCCAACTATTAAATTGAAAATTAACCCAAGATGCAGGTTTATTGTTAATAAGTTGCCAAAGCGCAGGCTCTAATCCTCGTTTTATAGGTTTAAGAGTGCCTTTGTGCTCATTAAGAGTGACTTCAATATTGTTAAACACGAGGTTAATAACTTCGTCGCGATAGCGTTTAACCAAGGTATAACCTACCGAAGAAGCACATGCGCATTGCTGCCAGTTTTCAAGCTCTGTTATATACTGCGCATTTTTAACCTTATTGGTGTTTAACTGCTTGAGTAACAGCTCATACCATGGCATTAAAAAACGGGCTTGGTTATCAAGCTGTAGCGCGTAAAAGTCAGACTCTGCAAATGTGTTTTTTTCAAATAAGCGGTCTCTAATTTGACTTGAACGTGCACCTAATGCATAGCCGCCATTACCAAAGCGTGCGTTATCGCTGGCGGATACAACCCGAGAATTCCCCGTCCATAATCGCCCACTGGACGGGTTTTTAACAAATGGGCGATTAATTTCGTTTTGTTCAAAAAGTGCCGAATACTGCGTTGCATTTACACTTAACTCACTCGCAGTTGTTCGTGCCGGAATACCGCCTATATTTTTCCATGCCGCATTGCCTAGGCTATCAACGACCATTAAATTCTGTACCGGAATACCAATATCACTTGCAAGAGCAAGCGCATCGTCTACAGTATTTGCCTGCTCAAGCTTTAATAGTTGCATGTTGACTGCATAAGGTTGATGCGCCGCCCAACTAAGTGCATAAGGCTTTTCGTTAATGTATTTTACTGGACCGTATTCGCTCATTATTAACGAGTAAGGTTCAGCGCTTCCCTCTGATAATAAAATAGGCTCATCAACAAGCCATGTTTTGCTATCGTTATTAAGCGCTATCCAATCGGCGGTATCTAAATAACCGTTAGTAAACCCCCATGCAATTTTATTATTTGTTCCCACCACTATGGCTGGAGTACCCGGAAGTGATACACCCGTTATCTGCATAGGCTTGTTATTTAACATATAATTGAGTTGTGCTCGGTACCAAATAACCGGTACTGCCATTGATAAGTGCATATCGTCAGACACCATTCCTGCGCCGGTTTTTGTAAGCTCTCCGGTGACTGCCCAATTATTACTACCAAGCTCTTGAGGGGCTTCAATGTGGGTTGTAACATGAGCCGTTTGCGTTGCAAGAACCGGCATTTCACCTAAAAACGGGGCTAATTTGCTACCATCAAGCGCTGCTTGGTATTGACTAGGTTGCGTTAAAAAATCAACCATATTCTTGCTGTATATTTGCTCTAGCTGAATCAGAGTTTGATCGCGATTAAATGTCATGCTTTGTAAATCTAAGTACATGCTAAATATCACTAATAAGCTATCTTCACTTTGCCAAGGTTTTTGCGCCCCGCCCGTTAGTAGGTATTCAAAGCTTGCATACCCTACTTGTGCCAGCCCTTCGTTCACGCCTTGTGCGTAGCTTTTTAATAATTGCTTATCGGTTTCAGGAAGAGTTTGTAAAATAGCGCGGCTACGCTTACGCAGTTGATGAAAGCGCATTTTTTTATCAAGCCCAAGGGCCGCTTTGCCAAATAATTCACTTAGCTCACCTGCGGCGTTGCGCCTTAATAAATCCATTTGAAAGAATCGGTCCTGTCCGTGCGCATAACCTAATCCGTAAGCGGCATCGTTGCGGTTTTTAGCGTTGATAACAGCTTGGCCCAATGTATCGCGAGAAATTTTAACAGGTTCATTTACTGCCATACTGCGCCCGTTGCCATCAAGTGCTGGTAAACTCAAGCTAAGTACCCCATACACCACAGCGGTGCCACCCAGCCCTAAAATTACAATTAATAACAACAAGCGTTTGATTAGTTTATACATTGAGTTGCCCTTCCCCCCTTTACGTTGCCTATATAATAACCACAGTTTTATTAAATAATCATGATATTGCTCGCAAAGGATGAAATAAACATCAAAATCCACGATAATGTCACTTCCACACATCGTGCAGAACTAGTTGAGATCAATATGACTGAAAAAACGTTTATCAAAGGTAAAGACCGCGATCTAGAATCGTCAATCTCTACCATGCAAAACAAGCTTAAAGCCCTGAATATTAATGTTGAAGAAGCGCTTTGGCTTAACCCTGTAGCTAACTGTTATTCGGTTCATATTAAAGACAGCGACTGCGGTGTTATGTTTACCAATGGTAAAGGCGCAACCGATAAAGCCTCTATTGCCTCTGCGCTAGGTGAATACTTTGAGCGTTTAAGCTGTAACTACTTTTTTGCTGACTTTTACTTAGGTGAAGAATTTGCCAACGGCGACTTTACTCATTACCCAAGCGAAAAATGGTTTGAAGTTGAAGGTGAAGAAGTACCTGAAGGCATAATGGACGAAAGCCTGTGGGATTACTTTGACCCAGAGCGCGAACTTAACGCATCACACCTTTTTGATTTTAACTCAGGTAATAACGAGCGCGGCATTTGTACATTGCCATACACGCGCCAACGCGATAACCAAGACGTGTACATTCCGGTAAACGTGATTGGTAATATTTTTGTATCTAACGGTATGAGCGCGGGTAACACCAAATTTGAAGCGCGAGTACAAGGTTTATCAGAAGTATTTGAACGCGCAATAAAAAACCGCATCATCGCTGAAGGCATTTGTTTGCCAATCGTGCCTGAAGAGGTTGTTAAGCAATACCCACAAATTCACGAAGCATGTGAAGAGCTACGCAGCCATGGTTTTCATTTACGTATTGCCGATGCATCACTAGGCGGTAAATACCCAGTAATGAGCGTAACGCTGATTAACCCAACAGATGGCTCTGTGTTTGCCTCGTTTGGTGCTCACCCTTCATTTGAAGTAGCTCTTGAGCGTACCGTTACCGAGTTACTACAAGGTCGCCGCCTTGATCAGCTTGATGTATTCCAGCCAGCCACGTTTGATAACGACGAAGTAGCAACGCCTGAAAACATTGAACTGCACTTTATTGATTCTAGCGGTTTAATATCGCATGACTTTTTCCGTGCAACTCCCGATTTTGACTTTGTACATTGGGACTTTAGCGGTACAACAGAGCAAGAATACAACTTCTGTACTGACCTAATTCATAGCATGAACCACGACATTTACATTATGGATTACACGCACTTAAACGTGTATGCATGTCGTATTTTAGTACCGGGCATGTCAGACATTTACCCAGTAGATGAGCTTATTTGGCGTAACAACAACGAAGGCGCTAAATTCCGTGAAGCATTCCTATCGCTTGATCAGTACGATGCTGAGCAATGGATGGACATTTACGACAGCCTAGAAGAAGCTGGCCACAGCGATATTATTCGCGCAGCAGAGTTTATTGGCCTTGCAACCGATGCAGATACACCTTGGCATACGCTACGTATTGGTGAGCTTAAAGCGCATCTCTGTTTAGCCGCAGGCAGCGAAGAAGCTATTGATTGGGTTGATTGGATACTGCATACAGGCCAAGTAAACGAAGAGGCAATGCGCCATTTCCGCTGCTTAAAAGCCATTCTTGAAATTAAATACGATGACGAGCGTGAATACGCCGACTACCAAGATGCACTTGGTTTAATGTTTGGCAGCGACAACGTAACGCTTGCGATTGAAATTGCCGAAGGCCGTACATTATTTAATGGTTTAACCTTCCCTGGTTTGTCGCTTAATGGCTTTAAAAAGCATGCAGCACTCCTAGATGGCTACCGTAAACTACATGTAGCTAAACAAAACCATTGGGCACGTGAAGTAAGCGACTCATAGTTTTAAACTGCTATTTATAAAAATAAAATGGCGCTTATGTTTAAGCGTCATTTTAATTTGTACAATAAATAGCTATAGTTGAGTAGCCTAACCCAAGCCAATGTAGCTAATGCCGCCAACTAATAATAAAAAAACGAATATTCATAACTACAAACGAACCTTCTGGTTATCGATGACACTACTACTGCTTATTAGTGTTGTACTAGAGCGCATTAATTACAATCGCGTGAAAGACGCTCATCGCCTACAAATACTCTTTGAAGTAAGCACCTACAGAGCACAATTAGAAGCCATTTTAATTTCTAACATTCAATTAGTCCGTGGTTTAGGCGTTGCGGTTTCTGCAGAGCCTAACTTAAATCAAGAACGCTTTGCACAAATTGCAGCCCCTCTTTTTAATACATCAAAAGAACTTCGAAATATTGGCGGTGCACCCAATATGATTATAAAAATGACCTACCCTATTAAAGGCAACGAAGGTGCGCTGGGCCTTAACTTACTGACCAATAAAAACCAACGCGCTGATGCAATAAAAGCACGCGATACCAATACAATTATAATGGCAGGCCCATTAACACTTGTGCAAGGTGGAGAAGCACTCATAGCGCGTGTGCCTGTATATACTCCGCCAGAGAATACGTTTTGGGGATTACTATCGGTTGTTTTAGATATCAATAAAATTTATAAAAACGCCGGTATTTTAGATCTAGAAGACAATTATAACGTTGCACTTCAAGGCCGAAATGGGCTGGGTGATAAAGGCGAGTTTTTTTTTGGTGACGCCACAATACTGAGTCAAAACCCTCTCGCATTTTCGCTAAACTTTCAAGGCGGTAACTGGCAGCTATATGTTGCACCAAAGCAGGGCTGGAGCCCACCCAACTCAGCAATTTGGCCATTACGTTTAGCAATTATCATTATTTGTGCCTTACTTACATGGGCATTTTGGTTTTTTTTAAAAATGCTTGAGCGCCAGCAAAAAAATGAAAAAATGCTAGAAACCATGAGCGATTTGGCGCAAATAGGTGCGTGGTCGTTTAATTTAGAAACGAAAAAAGTTTATTGGTCAGATATGACTAAAAAACTGTTTAAATACCCACTCAATACCCAGCCACAATGGCCTGAAGATTTAAGCTATTTTAAAGAAGGTGAAAGCAGAGAAACCATCAAACCTCTACTCGAACGTGCTATTAAATATGGCCATAGTTATGAAGTTGAACTAGAGGTAATAAACGCTGAAGGGGAAGCTGTATGGGTACTTGTTAATGCAGAAGCTGAACATAAAAATGGTCGATGCGTGCGCATCTTTGGTTCGCTACAAAATATTGATACCCGTAAAAAAATTGAATTAGAAAATAGCTTTACGGCACTACACAATGAAACGTTAGCCTCATTAACGGTTAATAAGCTAATTTTAAACGGTAAACTTAGCCAATCAAAAGATATACTCACTGAAGCTATTTGCCACGCTTTAAAAATTGAACGCGCTAGCATTCGTTTTTATAACGAAGATCACACACAGTTAATTCCGTTCGCACTACATAATAAGTTAACACAAGCCGAAAACGTTGAACTAACTTGGCTTAGAAAACATCTTCCTGACTTTTTTAATATGCTTGATAACCAAGCTGTATTTAATATTCCCGACGTTATTCATAATTCAGCGCTATCTCCTTTGTCGCCATATTACTTATTGCCATTGGGAATAAAATCGATGCTGTGCGTAACAATCCCTGCCGGCAACGGGGTATTAGGAATAATATGTGCTGAGCAATGCAAAACCACACGCTTGTGGACAAAAAACGAAGAAAGTTTTTTAATCACAGTGGCTACGCTTATAGGCAGTTTACATTCAAGCCAGCAACGCATAGAAGCAGAACAGGAATTAGTAGAAGCTAAGGAATTAGCCGAACAAGCGGTGGCAGCAAAAAGTGAATTTTTAGCAACTATGAGCCACGAAATTCGCACTCCTATAAATGGGGTGCTAGGCATGCTAAATATAATTAAACAAACGAGCTTAAATCAACAACAGGCGCATCATATAGAGCTTGCGCAATCATCTGCCGAATCATTGCTTAATATTATTAATGACATACTAGACTTTTCTAAAATGGAAGCAGGTAAACTTAACATTGATAGTATTCAATTTAACCTCCCTAAATTATTAGGTGAAGTGGTTGAATCGTTTGCACTAAAAGTGGAGCAAAACAATACAAAACTAATTTTAGACGCAACTCAGATTACAGTAAGTGAAATAATTAGTGATCCGAATAGGCTTAGGCAAATTCTTAATAATCTGATTGGTAATGCTGTTAAATTTACTAAAAACGGTGACGTCATTATTATAGCCAGGGTGGACGACTCCACCGATGGCTCATTTCTAGAGTGCTCAATAATTGATACCGGTATTGGCATCAATAAAAATCAACAATCACTGCTGTTTAACTCATTTACACAGGCTGACGCTTCAACTACGCGCCAATTTGGCGGCACAGGCCTTGGCTTAACTATAGTAAAACAACTGTGTGAATTAATGGGTGGAAGTGTCAGTGTTAACAGTGTTGAAGGCGAGGGCAGTACGTTTTCATTTAATATAAAAATACAACCTAGATTAAGTAAAGAGCAGGATTTACCAAGCCATCTAATAAACAATAAGCGTATTTTAATTATTGATGAATGCCACTTAAATACCAGTATTGCCACTAAACAGCTGCTGATTTGGGGTGCTCATGTCGAGTTTATAAATGACTACGGTGAAGTACTAACACACTTAGCGGATACGACTCATTTATACGATGCAATTTTAGTTGATTATCACTTTTTCTCTATTGCTGCTAAAGCGCAAACAACCGCCTTACAAAACTTCATTTACAAATCTAAATGTAAGTCGGTGATTATGGCGCCAATGAGTTACTCGCAAAAAAATTCAACGCTTGCAATGAACGTTGACTGCATGATTTTTAAACCTTTAACACCATCGGATTTATTCGACTCACTTACTAATGAAAAGTTTTTAGAGCAGCAATTAAATCAGGCGCAACTCACTAATACGCTTACAAAAGCCCCTATTACAGACTCATCAGAACCCGTTTTATTATTAGTAGAAGATAATAAAATAAACCAAGTTGTGGCCTCTGCACTACTAAAAGAAGCGGGTGTGACCTTTGATATTGCCGAAAATGGCGAGGAAGCAATTAGTAAACTAAACGCCAAACAAAATAACCCGTATAAACTTATTTTAATGGATTGCCAAATGCCAATAATGGATGGTTACCAAGCCACGCAAGCAATTAGGCAAGGCGAAGCAGGTGAAATATACAGTCGCGTTTCAATTATTGCTTTAACGGCTAATGCCATGCAAGGCGATAGAGAAAAATGTATTGCTGCAGGTATGGATGACTATTTAACTAAACCGCTTGATATGGCCGCCTTAAAACCTAAGTTGCAGCACTGGCTTGACAGTTAAATAAGGCTTACCACTAGTTAGCATTAATAATTAATATTTTTAAGGGTACTTATGCAGTTATCACCAAATCAACAACGTGTTATTGGTTGCCTTCTAGAAAAACAAAGCACTACGCCAGAGCATTACCCTTTATCACTCAATGGGCTAGCCAATGCATGTAATCAAAAATCGAATCGCGATCCTGTTCTTAATTTAACAGAAAGTGATGTTCAAAATGCGCTAGATGAACTTATAGATATACGCCTAGTTACTGTTGATGAAGCGCCTTCAGGGCGGGTAAATAAGTACGACCACCGCTTTTGTAATACCGAATTTAGTAGCTTACAGTTTTCAGCACAACAACGTGCCGTTATTTGCCTATTGCTGTTACGCGGTGCCCAAACACCCGGCGAATTAAGAACTCGCAGCGCTCGCCTCGCTGATTTTAATAATGTAGATGAGGTTGAAAACGCCCTAAATAAACTAATTGAAAACGAGCAAGTCGCCAAACTACCGCGCGAAGCAGGTAAACGTGAAAGCCGATATATTCATTTATTTGGTGAGCAACAAATTACACCTGATAGCGATACCATTAATTTACCCAGCGAAGCGATTAAAGATAAAGAGTTAAACGATTTATTACGCGAAGTAGAAGAGCTAAAAGCAGAACTTAACCAGATAAAAGCACATTTAGGGCTTTAAATAAGTAAAACTAAATCACATAATAAGTTTATTGCGTATCACATTTAAAATATTACAAGGAGCCGGCAATGCGCGCCGAAATAATGACTGAAATGAAAGTTCAGCCAACCATTGATGTAAACGCTGAGATATCTCGTCGAGTTAACTTTATAAAAGCACGTTTAGTTGCGGCTCACTCACGATCGCTTGTGCTTGGTATTAGTGGCGGGGTTGATTCTTCAACTTGCGGCCGTTTATGCCAATTAGCTGTTAACGAATTAAATGAAGAACACAGCACTAATAAATACCAATTTATTGCTGTGCGCTTACCTTACGGTGTTCAAGCTGATGAAGACGAAGCGCAAATGGCGGTTGATTTTATTCAGCCAAGTAAGCGCATGACCGTTAACATTCAGCCTGCTGCCGATGCATTGCATGAGCAAGTGTTAATGGCAATGACTAGCAGCGGTGACGCATTACCAGAACAAGCACAAATAGATTTTATTAAAGGTAACGTTAAAGCGCGCCAACGCATGATTTCCCAATACGAAATTGCCGGTTTTAGTCAAGGTTTAGTGGTTGGCACCGACCATAGCGCTGAAAATATTACAGGCTTTTACACTAAATTTGGCGATGGTGCATGTGATTTGGCGCCTCTTTTTGGCTTATCTAAGCGCCAAGTTCGCGCACTAGCGACTGCTTTAGGCGCGCCAGTATTGCTTGTTGAAAAAGCCCCTACAGCCGATTTAGAAAGCGACCGACCAGGCCTCACCGACGAAGAAGCGCTTGGTTTAAGTTACAATCAAATTGATGACTTTTTAGAGGGCAAACCTGTCTCTGAAGAGGTAGAACAAAAGTTAATTGGCATTTATCTGCGTACGCAACATAAGCGCCAGCCAATACCAACAATTTACGATTGATATAAGTGATATAAAAAGCAATTAACCGTATTGGGTTTATTTGCTTTTTTGATCGCCCTATTCAAATATTACGTACACATTACGCTCAACGTATTAATATTTATTAAAAACTTACCAAAGAGAACACCGCATTATATGACATCGCCCATTTTAATCACTGGCGCTGGCCAACGAATCGGCCTAGCCCTTGCTAAGCACTACCTTACTCAAGGGCAAGAAGTCATTATTACTTACCGTACTCGCCATAATGCTGTAGAAAAACTAGCGCAGCAAGGGGTGACCTGTATTCATGCCGATTTTAGTACTGATGCGGGAATTAATGAGTTTATTAATACATTGAAAGCCCATACCCAGTCTTTAAAGGCTGTTATACACAACGCATCTAGCTGGGACTGTGAAGCAAATAACCCAGACCACGCTAAGCTTTTTGATAACATGATGCGCATACATGCCAAAACACCTTACTTAATTAATATGCAGTGCGCTGACTTACTTTTAGCGTACCAGCAAGCTAGTGGCACCGCCGCAGATATTGTGCACCTTACTGACTATGTAGTTGAAACAGGTAGCCCTAAGCATTTGGCATACGCGGCAAGCAAGGGCGCACTTGATAATCTAACGAAATCGTTTAGTGCTAAATATGCACCCAATATAAAAGTAAATGCGGTTGCGCCTTCGCTTATTATTTTTAACGAGCACGACGACGAACAATACCGCGCTAAAACACTCAAAAAATCATTGATGGGCATCGAACCTGGGTGCCAAGAAATTGTAAACAGCATTGATTTACTCTTACAAAGTCAGTACATAACAGGGCGCTCTATTCCTGTTGATGGCGGACGTCATTTAAAGTAAAAAACACTGAGACACCTATGCATAACGAATTAAAAGACAGCTACCAAAAAATTATAACCGCCGTAGGCGAAGACGCTGAACGTGAAGGTCTATTAGACACACCAAAACGTGCGGCAAAAGCAATGGAATACCTAACACAAGGTTATCGCCAAACGCTTGATGAAATTACCAATAATGCAGTATTTACCTCTGATGCCGACGACATGGTATTAGTACAAGACATAGAACTTTACTCTATGTGTGAGCACCACTTACTGCCATTTATTGGTCGCTGCCATATTGCTTATATTCCAAATGGCAAAGTGCTGGGGTTATCTAAATTTGCGCGTATTGTTGATATGTTTTCGCGTCGCTTTCAAATACAAGAACAGTTAACACATCAAATTGCCAAAGCCGTTGAAGAAGTAACCGGCGCAAAAGGCGTAGGTGTTATTGTTGAAGCTAAGCACATGTGTATGATGATGCGTGGTGTAGAAAAGCAAAACTCAAGCATGCGTACATCGGTAATGCTGGGTAACTTTAGAAGCGACCCTAAAACACGCAACGAATTTTTGCAGCTTATTAAAGGGTAATCTATGGCCAACGCAATTATTAATGTTACTAACTTACGCTTGCGTACATTTATTGGTTTTAATCCTGAAGAGCGTGAAAAAAAGCAAGACGTAGTCATTAATTTAGAGATTCACTACCCTGCGGATAACGCATGTAAAACCGATGAAGTAGACCAAGCACTTAACTATAAAGTGATCACCAAAGAGGTAATTAGTTTAGTTGAGCAAGGGCACTTTTTATTACTAGAAAAGCTCGTAGCTGAAATTCTTGCGGTTTGTCATTCTCATCCAAGTGTAAATTACGCTAAAGCCCGTGTAGATAAACCGCATGCGCTTCGCTTCGCGGACTCTGTATCACTAACACTTGATTGGACAAAGTAGCGTGCGTATAGCTTAAATAAGAGCTTCTATCCCCACGGCAAGGGCAATAACCGCTAAGTAGCGTGCGCCTTTGCCAAGTGTTACTAAAACCAAAAACACGCTAAACTTTACTTTAAAAATACCACCAATGACTGTTAGTGGATCGCCAACAATAGGCAGCCATGCAAACAATAAGCTGTACACGCCGTATTTATTAAACTGATTTTGCGCCTTTTCAAGCCCTTGCTCTGATACCGGAAACCACTTTTTATGTTTAAAGCGTAATACTTGCGTACCTAGCCAATAATTCACACAACTGCCTAACACATTACCCAGCGTAGCTGTGCACCATAAAAGCCAGATGTTTGCGTTTGATTGGGTAATCATCGTTATTAAAACGACTTCTGAGGAGCTTGGTAATAAAGTGGCCGAAATAAACGCACTAATAAACAAAGTAAAATAAAGCATAATGCCCTTAGGCTAAACGTAATAACCCAGCTTATAGCTGGGTTTGCAGAATAATAGCTAACGCTTTATTTTATCAAATTTAAACTCAGTGGGTAATTAAACTCTTTCCCTTCGTTTGCTTTTATACTCGCTAAAACCACCATCACAAAAGCAAATATAGCCACAATAGGAAGTAAAATTACACCGATCACAACAAACATCAACACAAAACAAATAATATAGGCAATGGCCATGGTTATCTGAAAATTAAGCGCTTTTTTACCGTGCTCATTGACCATTTGCATTTCATCTTTTTTAATTAACCAAATAATTAATGGCCCTATTATTGAACCAAACGGCACTATAAAACCAGCAAATGCGCTTAAATGGCACAACATTGCCCATGTACGCTCATCTTTATTTACTACTTTAACCTGTTGATTTTCTTCCATAACACAATCCTTTAATTTTTATAATGCGGTTTAATTATACACAGGTATATAAATTTCTGGCGTATTTATTTACAAAAATCACAGCCTAAATGTCTGTGATAAAAAAGTGATAAGTTTGTGAGAGTTTCTGGAGACGATTATTCAATACTTATCTCGAATCATCACTTACAGGAAATAAAAAATGAAAGCTTCAACATTTACACTTGCAACTCTTTTAGCGGTAGCTAGCCAGTCAACCATGGCTGCAGAGTTAGACTTAACAATAACTAACCTAACCCAAGGCATTCACTTCACTCCGCTACTAGTTACAGCACACAACAGTGAAGATAAGCTTTTTGAAGTTGCAACTGAAGCTTCTACCGCATTACAAACAATGGCTGAAGGTGGCAATATTGCTGAGCTAATGGCACAAGCCACTGCAGCAGGTAGCGATATGGCTGCAAACCCAGCAGAAGGTTTATTAGCGCCATCGTCATCAACCATGACAACACTAATAACGACTGACGGTAACGATTACTTATCGGTGACCGCTATGTTACTACCTACAAACGATGGCTTTGTTGGCCTTGATAGCTGGAAAATACCAACCGAAGCAGGCACCTACACGGTTTATTTAAATGCATACGATGCGGGCACTGAGCAAAATAACGAGCTAGTGGTTGAAGGTTCTGGTGCATCGGGCACGCCAGGTATTCCTGCAGCACCAGGTGATAATGCGGGTACAGGTGGCGCAGGCTTAACAAGTACCGATAGCAACATTAACGTGCATATTCACCCAGGCACATTAGGTGACGACGATTTAACCGCTGGTAATAGCGATTTAAGTAATACGGTTCACAGATGGTTAAACCCAGTGGCTAAGCTAACCGTTACGGTTAAGTAGGAGCGTAATCATGGCATCTTTAAATAACTTTAAAAAAAGCATCGTGGTTGTTGCACTAGCAGCTTCACTTGCAGCCTGTGGCGACAACGATAGTAACGATCCTGTTCAGGTTGTTACACCGCCAACACCTGAGCCTGTAAGCTATACATTTGATGTAACAGTAAGCAACTTAACTGCAGGGCAGCCACTATCGCCAATTGCTGTTATTGCACATACAGAAGGCACACTTTGGCAAATTGGCAGTGCGGCATCGGTTGCATTAGAAACCATGGCTGAAGGAGGCGACAACAGCCAACTGCTTGCATTAGAAAACGCCATTGCCAACGCATCAAGCGAAGGTCCTGTTGGACCTGGTGCTAATACCACGATCACATTAACCACAGACTCACTTGAAGCACTTAAGCTGTCGCTTGCCACTATGATGGTGAATACAAATGATGGGTTTACCGGTCTTAGTGCTTTAGACGTATCTTCATTAGCCGTGGGCGACTCTTTAACTCGCACCACCGTTGCTTATGATGCAGGTACTGAAGCAAATACAGAAGCAGCTGGTACGATACCCGGTCCTGCTGATGGCGGAGAAGGTTTTAATGAAGCCCGTGATGATGTTAATTTTGTAGCAAGACACCCAGGTGTCGTTACAAATGAAGATGGTTTATCTAGTTCAGTGCTTAGCCCTGAACATAAATTTGATAACCCATTAGCAAAAGTGGTTATTACCCGCACTCAGTAATTCGTTTATCAATATCAACCTCGATATACCAGCTTGTAATGGGGAAGTTGGGGAGCATGGAAGCCCCCTTTTTACGAGGATAAACGATGCGTCATGAAAAATTACTCATAGTTGAAGACGACAGAGAAATTGGTAAATTAATTACCACACAGCTTACATCGCTAAATCTACATGTGGATCATGTTGTCAGTGCTGAACTGGCTTTAAAGAAAATAGCTAAGCACCCCTACGGGCTTATTTTACTGGATATAAACCTTCCGCAAATGGATGGATTGAGTTTATGTCGTAAAATAAAAGAACATTACCCAGCCACTTCAGTCATTTTACTCACCGCACTAAGTAGCGACATGGACAGAGTTATTGGCCTAGAAATGGGCGCAGACGACTATATTTGTAAACCCTTTTTTGCACGTGAACTACAAGCCAGAGTAAAAACCCAACTTCGACACAGAGCACAGTTACTTGCGAGCCAAAATACCGATGAACCCTCTGTTGTAAGTGAACAAACCCTTAAAGTTGGCTCATTAAACATTGCGTTTGACTCCCATCAAGTGTATTTGGCCGAACAGGCAATTAACCTAACTGCCACCGAGTTTGATTTGCTGGTGTATTTTGCACGCCATCCTAACCATGTATTTAGTCGCCAGCAACTACTCGATAAAGTATGGGGGTACCAGCACAGCGGTTACGAACATACCGTTAATTCGCATATTAATCGGTTGCGGGCAAAGCTTGAATTGCACCAATCGACACCTATTATAGAAACCGTTTGGGGTGTGGGATACAAACTCAATCCAAGCCAACTTAATTAAGACTTTTATTATGAAACTCTCTTTGTACCAAAAATTAGCAGTGTCGTTAGCCGTTATTTTTTGTTTTATTTGCGCGCTGGTTTATAGCTGGAGTAAACAGCTAGAACTCAACTCTAAACATCATGGCGAACAAAATTTACATTTAGCGCTGGCTGAGCATTTAGTACAAGACAATCCATTGATAAAAGAGGGTGTATACGATTACGAAGCCCTTGAAAACCTATTTCATACTTTAATGTTACTCGGCCCCGCCTTTGAATTTTACTTTGTAGACGAAAACGGAAAAATATTAACTTACTCCGCAGAGCCCGGAAAAGTGAAGCGTACACATATTAATTTAACGCCTTTAAAGCACCTTATAGCCAACCCAAGTGCTACACCGGTTTATGGCGACAACCCAAGAAACCCTGATCAACAAAAAATATTTTCTGTGGCGCCTGTTTTTAATAACAACACATTGCAAGGGTATTTATACGTAATTATTGGTGGTGAGGCATACGACACCTCACTCAATAATATAAAAAGTAACGACTCGTTATTCGTGGCTGCCATATGGCTAGGCTCAGCGCTCGTTTTTTTATTTATTGCGATGCTTATTTTACTGCGATTTTTTACAAATCCTATTCAACGTCTTGCAAAAGATGTGAGCAATATTGAGGCTGCTAATTATAGCCTAACCGATACAAAGCTGAGTATCTATTCAACTCAAAAAAGTAATGAAGTCCACAGCTTAAGCCGAACTATTCAAGCAATGCTCACACGTATAAACGAGCAATTTAAAGCACTAGAACAAGGCGATAAACAACGCAAAGAGCTACTTACTCACTTATCTCACGACTTACGTACGCCACTGGCTTCGTTACAAGGTTTTTTAGAGGTATTAAATCAATCAGGTGACAAATTAAGTGCGCAAGAGCAGCAAGAGTACTTGCTAGTATCATTGAATAACTGTGGCCAACTCAAGCAACTAATAGAGCAAATTTTTGAACTCGCACACCTAGAAAATGGCGAAATAAGTATCAACAAAGAAACATTTAACCTAGGAGAGCTCATTTACGATTGTATTGCTAAGTTTAGTTTGGCCGTAGAGAAAAAAGGCATTAATTTATCGGTTGAGCCAGAAATTTGTGACTTTCCTGTCATTGCCGACATAGCCAAGCTTGAGCGTGTTTTAAGTAACTTAATCGATAACGCCATTAGGCATACCCCGCGTGATGGTAGTATTGATGTACGTGTAAAACGCGGTGACCATAATCAATTATTTGTGCAGGTTTCGGACACCGGCGTGGGTATTAAACACGAGGAGTTACAAGCTATCTTTGATCCCCACTACCAAGCTAGTAATTCTAATACAGCGGACCGCCAACAAGGTGGGTTAGGGCTTGCTATTTGCCGCGGGCTATTAAAGCTCATGGACAGTGAAATAAACGTTCAAAGTGAAATAGGTAAAGGCACTATGTTTAGCTTTAATTTGCCACAAAAAAAGGCGTAACTTAACGTTACGCCTTGGCTCATTACTTAGTTGAATTTGGGTGTGGCTATTTTTTTATACCGGCTAAATCAAGCATAAATGCATAATTTAACGCAGCATCTTCTAAGCGTTTAAAACGGCCAGAAGCACCGCCGTGCCCGGCTTCCATGTCTATTTTAAATAGTAGCTTATTATCATCTGTTTTATAGTCACGCAGCTTCGCAACCCATTTTGCTGGCTCAAAATATTGAACCTGTGAATCGTGTAAGCCTGTAGTTACTAACATATTAGGGTAGTCTTGCTTACTGACTTGATCGTACGGTGAATAAGACAACATATAATCGTAATATTCTTTTTCGTTAGGGTTACCCCACTCGCCATACTCGTTCGTTGTAAGCGGAATAGTTTCATCCAGCATAGTGGTCACCACATCAACAAACGCAACCTGTGCAACCATGCCTTTATAAAGCTCAGGCGCTTGGTTAGCCACTGCCCCCATTAATAGTCCACCCGCACTGCCGCCTTGTGCAAATATGCTGTCTTTTGCACCATACTTTTGCTCAACTAATGACTTAGTTACATCTACAAAGTCGTTAAACGTGTTCTTTTTGGTAAGTAGCTTACCCGCTTCGTACCAAGGACGCCCTAACATTTGCGAGCCTCGTACGTGAGCAATTGCAAATACAAAACCACGGTCAAGTAACGTTAGTCGTGCAGAAGAAAAGCTCGGATCCATGGTTGCACCATACGAACCATAGCCGTATTGCAATAATGGGTTAGTACCATCTTTTTTAAATAGCTCTTTTCGATACACTAAACTCACCGGTACTTTTACGCCATCGCGTGCTGTAACAAAAATACGCTCAGACGCGTAGTTATCTGCGTTAAAGTCACCTAATACGGTTTGTTGCTTCAATAATGTTTTTTCGCCAGTGGCTAAATTAACATCATAAGATGAACCCGGCGTCGTCATACTGGTGTAATACACACGCAGCATATCACTGTTCAATTCGTTATTACCGTACGTATTAATGGTGTACGCACTGTCGTTAAAGCTTAGTGGTAACTCTTTGCCTGATGTTAAATTACGCGCAATCAGTGTTGATTGGCCCATTTCACGTTGTTGATATACCAAGTAGTCATCAAATAACTCAACGTCTTCGAGTTTAATATCCTCGCGAGCAGGGATCACACTTTGCCAATTTGCTTTATCACCGGCTTTATCAATATCAACTTTCATAAGCTGAAAGTTAACCGCATTTAAATTAGTCACAATGTAATAAGTATTGCCTAATTTTGAAATGCTGTATTCAAGGTTGGCTTCACGCTCAATTAAACGCTTAGGCTTAGCGTCTACATCATTTGCACTCAGCACTGACAAACCCGATGCATCGGTACTGCTATGCCAAATATAAATTTCTGAGCCGTCTTTGCTCTTGCTCATACCGGTGTAATAGCTTGTGTCTGTTTCTTCGTAAACAAGCTCATCATCGCTTTGTGGTGTACCAAGCGTATGGCGATAAACTTGGTAACCGAGTAAGGTTTGCGCGTCTTTTTTGATGTAATACACCGTTTTATTGTCGTTCGCCCACACAACATAACCACTGGTGCCTTCAAGCGTGTCTTCTAATAATTTACCAGTGCTTAAATCTTTAATTTTTATGTTGTAAACACGGCGACTCACCGTATCTTCACCATATGCCATTAAGTTGTCATTTGGGCTTACATTTAGGCCGCTAACCGCAAAATAGTCATGGCCTTTAGCTAGTTCATTTACGTCTAAAATAACTTCCTGATCGGTGCCTGCAAAATCACTACTGCGTAAATAAGTAGCATACTCGTTATCGCCGCGAGTTTGCGACGAGTAATAGTACTCTCCGTCCTTTACTGGAACTGAGTCATCATCTTTTTGAATTCGCCCTTTAAGCTCTTCAAATAAACTACTTTGCAGTGTTTTAGTATGGGCGAGCATAGCCTCAGAGTAGGCATTTTCTGCTTCTAAGTAGCTAATGATTTCAGGTGCTTTTCGTTCGTCATCTCTAAGCCAGTAGTAATTATCAATACGTGTATCACCATGAATGGTCATTTCATGGGGTACTTTTTTAGCAATAGGTGCAACCGCGGTTACTACTTGAGCTGACTCAACTTGAACCGTGTTTTTATGAGTTTCTTCGGGGGCTTTATTACAACCACTTAGAATAGCAAGCGAGAGTGCAGCAAGTGCAAAGGGAGTACGTGTCATCAGGCAAAATCCTTATTATTTTTGTTACCTAAATATACCTAAAATTAATACCTTTTGTGATCTAGTTTGTGAAGCTATGTAAAAAGGGAGCCGAAGCTCCCTTTATTTAGTACTTAAGCGTTTTTAAGCTTACTTTTGCTTGCGACGACGCATAAATGCGAACGGTGCAACTAAAAGAGTTAACCAAGCTAATGAACCTGAAGAACTTTTCTTCTCTGGCTCTGGAGTAACAACGGCCGGAGGTACTACTGCAGTTACATTAACAGTTACAGTTACAGGCTCAGAAACATTGCCTCGAATATCAATCGCAACAACTTCCATTTCAGCAGTGGTATCACCTGCTAACATATTGGTGTCAGCAACAACAATTTGGCCTTGCTCATCAACACCTAAACCTATATTGGTGTTTGATTGAACGTAGTACTCAGAAACCGCTAAATCAAACTCAGCTTCTTCAATTGTAAGCGCGCCAACTACTGTACCATCGGCTGCATCTTCAGAAACTGAGAATTCACCACCCACTAAGATAGGCGCCTCAATAGCTGGTAATGTAAGCTCTTCACTTGTCATTGCTTTAATGATGTTAGTGCCAGCACCTTGAGATAAAACAAATGGACCACTTGCAGATACCATTGCTTTTTCACCAGGTAGAAGTGATGCAACAGCTTCGCCAGTTTCAAGCGAAGTCATTTGAACTTCTGGTTGAACACCAAATACAACTGAACCAGTTACACTGTCTGTCTCAGAGAACACACCTGATTGGTAGCTTGGGTAACCCACTGATACTCTGAAGTTCATTGGCTGACCAAGTAACGACCCATCGATGTTCATTAGCTCAGAACAACCAGTAAATGTGATTGTATCTTCACCTGCTGAATGAAGAAGTGGTGTACCCCACGCCCAACCATCGTTGCCAGCGCCGTCAGTAGTACCGATCAATGTACGGCTACGACCTGGTGACGCAGTTGAGCGACCACGGTCATTTAGGTTTTGTAAGAACTGATCAGCAACACCATCATTATCTGTATCGATTTCAACTCTGTAACCTGCTTGGAATGTATGCGTTAGCGGGTCACGTAATTGAATTGATGAAGTGATGTAAATACCTGAATCACAGAAGTCTGCACCAAATGCAGAGAATGTGCTCGACAGAATGTTATACTCTGCCTCTTCCATTGTTTTCTCTGTACCTACTGCAATAATGCTTTCAGCCTGAGGAGTGATTTCAGTCTGGCCAGTATTTTCAAGTACTAATGATACTTTATTGTCAATCAGCTCGGCAGTATAACTTATCTCTGTTGCTGCTTTTGGCATTGCATGATACACAACATGTAAATCGTGGGTTGTATCTGTTGACGCATCATCAAATACTAACGCACCATCAAACTCAATCGATGTTAGTGCAGCACTACGAGCAGCAATATCATCAGCACTAAATGGATTCTCTAATTCCCATGCAGGTAGTTTACTTGGGTCAACCATCATTGTGATGTCAAAGTTTACAGCTTGCCCAGCAGGGATTGTTACTGACTCTGGGAAATCCCAGCTAACAGCTTCAGTTTCTACGTCGCTTTGGTAACGTGCTTCAGTACGAAGGTTGTATGTTTTCGCTTCAGCAGAGAAGTTTTTCACAGTGACTGTTTTAGTAATAGAACCGGCTTCTGCAAGGCTCACTAAACCATAAGAAAGCGCAGCTTGTTTTGTATCAAACTCGGCATTGTGTACCCATGCTGCAACAGGTAAGTTAACAGCTTTAGTCACATCTACTAAACCAGCACCTATCATACTAATAGGCGCAAGCTCTGAATCAGGATTGATAGCAAGAGGTTCGTTAGTTACTTCAAGGTTTGCCGCGTTCATAATCGTTGCTTTAATTTCAAACGCATTACGATTTGGGTGAGCTTCACGGATCATAGCAACCGCACCGGCTGTAATTGGACCTGAGAACGAGGTACCCGACACAGGGTTAGTGCCAGTTTGAGTTCCTGCTGCTGCTACGTCAATACTTGTACCTGGCGCTGTAATTTCTGGTTTAAGTAAACCATCCATTGAAGGGCCGCGTGATGAGAATGTTGCCACAGCACCCGCTGTTGTTTTAATCTCAACACTAATATCAAATGTTGCAGGGCCGCCAGCTTCTAGCTGTGCTTTTAGTGCAGCACCCGCTGCAAAATTAATCCCAACGTTTTTAATAGTTACGGCAGCATCAAAACCACCCATTGGGGCTGGTGTGCCGTCGTCAATGTTATTTGCAATAAATACAAACTCAGCACCTTTAGCTTGTGCGTTTAGTACTTTTTGTGTGAATGCACAGGCACCACGGTCTATAAGTACCGCTTTGCCTGTAAAGTCAACATCTTCTGCAAAAGCATCACAGCCGTTTTGATTTGCTGTAGGGTATACTAAATCAATATCAGCACCTGATAGGGTAAAGCCTTCTTGTGGGCCAAAACCTGACGCTTGAATATCGCCTTCAACGCCTGCAACTGTTCCACTTGCAATACCAACTTCTGTTGTTGGGTGTGTCATTGCACCAACAGACAGGGCGTTAGGGGTTGTACTTGGACCACCAACACGGAATGGGTTGTCACCATCGTTACCTGCAGAAATTACCATGTTAACACCCAATTCAACAGCACGTTGTACTAGGTATTGTGTACCACCACCAGTGTAAGTGTCACCAAATTCACCACCAAGAGACATGTTCATTACGTCAACACGATCTGAAATATCCCCATCACCGTTAGGATCCATTGCAGCCTCTAATGCAGCTGCTTGTGCTGCACTTGGACAACCACCACCACATACAGAATATGCGTATAGCTCAACCTCTGGTGCAATACCGTTTACAGAGTTTGCAGATGATGTACCGTGATTTGTTGGATCACCTGTTGACGGTGAATTTGCAGCGTCATTTTCAATTGGATCTGCATCATCACGAATGAAGTCATAACCACCTTGTACAATGCCTTGTGGCCATGTAACCGTTGTAGGATCTTCTTGTGCTGCTAGGTATGCTTCAACAGTACCTGCACCGCCAAATGCTGCGTGAGTATAGTCAATACCTGTATCTAGTACTGCAACGCGCTGGCCTTTACCGCTTACAATACCATCAGTAATTAATGGTTTAGCGTTGATATAATCAGAGCTTGCTGCAACGTGAAGTTCACGGTCAAACATTGGTAATACTTTTGCAACGCGATCATCTTTTGCAATCTGCTTTAAAGCTTCAGGTGTTGCTTGAACTATTAACGTTGGAGCAAGAATTTTTGTTTTGCCAATTACTTTTGCATCAAAATCTAAGTTGCTCAACTCTTCAGTCATTATGTCTTGAAGCTGCTCAACCTGAGCTGTTATTTCACGACTACTTGAAGCCTGATAAGTTCCAGCGGTTACTGCATCCACAGATGTTGCTGCTTTAAGAACAATCATATGAGCTGAAGGCTCTTTTTTGTCTGCTGCAACTTCAACCACTTGCTCTACTTTTTTGTAGTTAACATTTGCTTTTGGTAATTCAGCGGCACTTGCAAGTGTTGCCACAAATGCGCTAGAAACAGCCGTCGCTATCGCTGTCTTTTTTATTATATTGTTACTCATGAGTTCCCCTAGGATATTTTATGTATTATTGTAGTCACATTAATAAAGCAAATTACAATGTATGAACGAATATAAAACGTTCATTACCCACCAAGCAACACTTTGGTTACAAATAAGCATAAAGCATACAAAGAATACAAACAAAAAAACACCAAGCCACTGATATATATACACAAAAATACATTTCACCTTTGTGAATGTTTGTAAACAAAAACTACATTATCACTAGGTACTTTATGAATAATGATGTAATCAACATTTTAACTATGGCTAAAGTAATACAAACAGCCGTTGCACCCGTGTTTTTAATAACGGGTATTGCTGCAACCCTTGGCGTTTTATCAAACCGCTTGGCTCGTATTACGGACCGTGCGAGGCAATTAGAGCGCAAGTTAAAAGTAAGCACCGATGAAGATTTTAATAAATCACTCGCAACAGAACTTCGCGCTCTATTAAAGCGATCCCGCTGTATACACATAGCTTTTAGTTTAAGTGTTTTGAGCGCTTTGCTTGTATGCGCAGTGGTTATGCTATTATTTTTGTCGCATATTCAATCAATAAACTTAGGCGTTACTATCGCTAGTTGTTTTGTGGCCGCTATGGCGTTGTTAATATGTGCGTTTATGTCGTTATTAGGTGAAGTTTTCTTAGCAACTCGCAGTATGCGACGAGGGATGATATTTGCTGATATTGATATGAACGATTAACTTTTAGTTAATTTTTCTGTATTAGCTTGAATAAAACCAATAGCTAAGATACAAAGCGATAGTCAAAAAATAGTTAACAGGGGCAATAATATGAAATTTAAAAAGATTCTAGCGGGTGCATTACTAACAACATGCGCGCTAAGTGTATCTGCAAACTCTGCGTTTAAAGAGCCAAGCGACGCGATTGAATACCGTCAAAGTGCATTCTCTATGCTATCAGTTCAAATTGGTGATATGGGCGCAATGCTTAAGGGCAAGGTTCCGTTTGACGCTGAGCAATTCAAAATGCGTGCTAATAATGCTGCAGCGCTTTCAAAAATGCCATGGGAAGCGTTTTATGCAGGAACAGACAAAGGCGATACATCGGCACTTGCTGCTGTGTGGTCTGAAAATACGGTATTTGTTGAAAAAGCCAATGCGTTTGCGGCAAACGCAGACAAACTTGCTCTAGCTGCTCAATCTGGTGACAAAGCAGCTATTGGTAAAGCCTTTGGTGCATGGGCTAAAGGTTGTAAAGATTGCCACAAGCAATTTAAAGACTAATTAAAAATTAATAAAAACAAAAAAGGACTAAGTGTTAACACTCAGTCCTTTTTTTATTGTTTAGCAAAAATTAGCTATCAACTGACACTTCTACACTTCCTCGTTTAAAAATACGTCGGTAAGTGTTTTTAAATAATGCCCCAATATCACCTAATATAATGTACAAACAAGGTACAAGAATAAGCGTAATTAGGGTTGCAAACATAACTGCAAACCCCAGCGCAACCGCCATAGGTATTACAAACTTAGCCTGTAGGCTCGTTTCAAACATAATAGGCAGTACACCTGCAAACGTAGTGATTGAGGTGAGCAATATTGCTCTAAAACGCGCACAGCCGGCTTCAATTACGGCGTTTCTAACGCTAACCCCTTGCTTTCGCACCTGGTTTACATAATCAGTCATAACCAAGGAGTCATTAATTACAACACCCGCCGCAGCAATAAGACCAAAACCAGACATTAAGCTCATATCAAGGTCAAACCAATAGTGCCCCCAAATAGCCCCCGTTAAGCTAAACGGAATAACCGACATAACAATAAGCGGTTGTGAATAGCTTTTTAGCGGTACAGCGAGCAGTATGTAAACTAATATCATGCCTCCTGCAAAAAACAACATTTGCTCATTGGCTTGCGCCTGTTGCTCTTCAATGGCACCACCAAGTTCTGATTTAACGCTTGGGTATTCTTCTTTAAGCTGTGGTAATAAGTTATCTTTTACCTGTTTAACCACTTCGCCCGGTTCAATTTGCTCTTCATCAATACTGCCGTACACATAAACAGTTCTGTACCCACCTTCACGGCGAATGTAGCTAATACCAGGTGTTTCGGTTAGCTCAACCACATCACCCAATAACACTTCGCGCCCAGTTGGCGTGGTCACCACAGTATGTTTGAGCGATGAAAATGCTTCGCGTGTGAGTTTAGGGTAACGAACCATCACACGGACTTCTTCACCATTTCTAATTACGCGTTGTGCTTCGCCACCATAAAAGCTGGCTCCCACTTGATTGGCAATACTGGCAAGATCTAACCCCAAGTCAAATGCAACGGGTTTTAAACTCATTTGCACTTCTTTACTGGCTGGGTCTATGGTTGAGCTTATATCAAACAACCCTTCTTGCTGTTGAAGCAATTGAATAAAACGGCGCCCAGCTTCGTTTAATGTATCAATGTCAGACCCAAATAGTAGATAACCAAACTCTCCTCCACCGTTGCCGCCACCGCCGCCTACGTCGTCTTGGATAGTTAACGATTTAACACCTGCAATAGTAGGCATGGCCTCACGCCATCGGCGCGACAATTCAAACGCATCGTAAGGGCGTAAGTCTTCATCAACTAATGGGGCTAATAATTGCGCTTCAGTACGGCCTTGGTTAAACACGAGTAAGTCGCGGATAATTTTTTGACCTGTTTGACGCTCTGTTTCATTGTCTACCTCAAGCACCATCGCTTCTATTTCACGAATAGCATTAATAGTTTGAATGTCGGATACGTTGTCATTCATTTCAATATTAATTTGTGGGAAATCATGTGGAACTTTAGGTGAAGGAATAGTGCGCACCTGATTTGAAGCAATTAATGCAAAAGTAACGACTAATAAAGCAATAAAACTAAATAAAACAGTCCAACGCCATTCAACACACTTGGAAACAAACCGTTTATATGGGCCATTTACAAAACCAAAAAAGTGGGTATTAAATCTATCTCGCCAGCCACCTTTTTTTATAGGGGTAAAGTGTGTGTGTGCAATATGCGCAGGTAGTATGAGTTTCGATTCAATTAAGCTAAATACCAAACACAGCATTACAACAACAGCAATACCGTAAAAAAAGGCACTTTCAGGCCCGCTCGAAAGCGTAAACGGCGCAAATACGGCAATGGTAGTAAGTACACCAAACGTCGCTGGGGTCGCTACACGCTTTGCACCACGTACAACGTTATCGACACCGCCGCCACTTTTTTCAACTTCGCTGTATGCGGCTTCGCCGATGACTATGGCGTCATCCACCACAATCCCTAGCACCATGATAAACGCAAATAACGAGATAATATTTATGCTAATACCAAATAATGGCATCACCATCATCGCGCCTAAAAAGCATACCGGTAAACCTATCATTACCCACAATGCCAACTTAAAGCGTAAGAATAGCGACAACATAATTGCGACTAAAATCGCACCTTGAAGAAGGTTTAATTTCATCATATCTAAGCGTGCATTTAGGTAGTACGTCATATCCATTAAAGGTTCTATACGCACACCCGGTGGGAGCTCTTTATTTTTTTGATCAATATACGCTTTAACCGACTCAGCTACCGGAATAATATTTTGTGATTGCGTTGCTTTTACTGATAAATAAACAGCATTTTCACCATTAAACTTAAAATAACGCTCACCTTCAGTAAATTGATCTTTAATTGTAGCAATATCTTGCAGCAAAACTTTGGCACCATACTCGCCAATTTTTACCGGAATTTGTCTAAATTCTTCGCCTGAATAAAACTGGTTTTCAACACGAACTGAAATAACACCCGCATCCGTTTTTAACTGACCTGCCGAAAAGTTAGCAGAGTAACGACGCACAGCATTCATAACATCTGAAATTGTTAAATTGTACTGGCGTAATGTATCTGGATCGATTTCAATCGCTATTTCATCAAGCGGTACATCATTGACCACAAGCGATACATTCGATAATTGCAGCAATTCATCTTCGATATTGTTTGCTATCGGCTTAAGCTCAAATAAAGGCAAGTCAGCAACCAGTGTCATGCCTATTACATCTTGTCTAAATTCAATCTGACTTATGGTGACCGGTTCCATCCCAGCTGGAAAAGTAGCTATACCGTCAACACGCAATTTTACTTTATCAAGCACATCGGTGAGCTCTGCGTCTGTATGAATTTCAAGACTTGCAGAGCCGCCGTTTCTAAATGCGCGATACACGCCTTTTTTTATTTCGGTAATATCTTTAAGTGATTCTTCAATTTTTATAAGAATACTTTCTTCAATTTCCTGAGGAGAGGCACCTGGGTAATTAGCGTTTACGTTAATATAGTTAATTTCTATATTAGGAAACATTTGTCGCTGAATCGTTTTGTAGCTTAAAAAGCCCATAACAATAATAAACAACATCATTAAGTTTGCAGCAACCGAGTTATTAGCAAAATAAGCTATTAACCCTGTTTGTTTTGTTTGTGTTGATTCACTCATTGTATTACACCTTAAAGCTGTTGCGTATTTGAGGTGCTCACATCAGAGCTTTCAGGTGCCGGTTGCGCACCTGCTATTTTAACTTCCATTCCCTTTTGAGGGTATTCTGGTAACGTAACCACCAGCTTATCGTCAGCTTTTAGGCCACTACTAATATAGAAGTACTCGCCTTCTTCTCGTATTACCGTTACTTTTCTTGGTTCAAGGGTTTGGTTTTCACCAACGACCCAAACGGTTTGGTTGTTAACAAGCGCCTGGGGTAAACGATAGATATTATTTAATGTCGTACCGGCAAAATTAACCTTTACGTAACTACCAAACTTAATTGCTGGCTGCTTATTTTTAAGGCCATACGGGTCTTCAATTCGCACCACTAAACTGCTCATACGTGTTGCGTTATCTACAATGCCTAAATCGCGGTCAATAACGCCTTCACGGGTAAAGCTATTAAGGCCTTTTTGAATAACGGTTGCAGTAATCCCTTTAATACGCTCAGGCAAAAACACACTATCAAAGCCTGCAATAGGAATAATAACTTCAGCCGTTTCTATATTGTTTAACTCAGCAACTTGAGAGCCCATTGTCACGTATTGACCCACACCTACATTACGTCTCACAATAAGTGCATCGTAAGGTGCTTTAACATCACAGTTTTCTAAATCGCGCTGCGCACGTTTTAATGCTGCTTGTGCTGATTTAACATTTGCTTGCGCACTAAGCACTTGAGGCTTACGTAAAAATAAATCGGTACGCGCTTTACTTGGAAAGCGTTTTGCTTCGTCTTCAGCTACTTTTGCTTGCGCTTGTTCTTCAATTAAACCCGCTTGGGCGCGAGCAAGTTCAGCTTCAGCCACGAGCACTGCAGCTTCGTAGTTATCTTTTTCAATCGAAAATAAGGTTTCACCACGCGCTACAACCCCACCGGCAACAAAGCTCGGATGCCAACTCAGTACCTCTCCCGATACCTGTGCAGACAGTTGTGTATTTTCCAGCGGTTTTACTTCACCATAGCTGTTAATTATAACCTGATGGTCGTTAGCCGAAACCGGCTCAACTTGAACGGTTGGTCGCGTATCAACTAACGCCTTTTTTTCTTGCTCACTGGCAAGCGCGTTTATTGCTTTAAAACCAACAACACCTATAGCAAGCGCAACAAATGGAAAAACCCATCTAAGTGAATTTGTTTGCATATCCTAATTACCCCAAATTTCTATTAACGCCATAATAACAGAGCTTAATTAAACAATTACGTGACATTTGTAAGCAACTGTTACAAATGTGCATTAATTATACTTCTCATAATGAATTGTTTAATTATAAATTAGATTATATAGCCATAAAATTATATTTTGTTACAAACTTTTACTATTTAAAATCAATACATTAAATAAAAAAGGTATTATTTCATCGATTTGTTGTACGAAACAAATTGAAATTACGTACAGTAAAAATAAATTAACAAACGAAAAGATGACATTATGAAACTAACCACCCTAACTCTTGCGCTCAGTATTGCCCTAAGCGGCCATGCTTTTGCCGATGACAAAAAAGACGAAAAAAAACCAAAAACATTAAGTGAAATGATCAAAGGACAAACCGAATTTGCCGGTGTATTTAACCTGTATCAGGACGAAAAAACGGGTAAGCACTTAATGGTCATTAACGAATCACAGCTTGATACTCCTTTCGTTTATTTTGCTCATACTGTTGATGGGGTGACTGATGCAGGACACTTTCGTGGATCGTACCGTGAAACCAAACTCATTGAGTTTAGAAAGTACTTCGACCGTATCGATATTATAAGTAAAACACCTCGTTATAAATTTGACGAGAACAGTGCCATTTCAAAAGCCAGCAATGCAAACATTAGTGAAGCCGTGCTTGCGAGTATTAAAATAGAAAAAGAAGAAGACGGTAAAATTGCATTTAACGTCAATAAGTTATTTTTAAGTGAAGCACTTCATAAAGTATCTCCAACTATTAACCCTGCAGATAAAAATGCTAAAAAACGTTTTAAAGTAGGCAAACTAGACAGCAAAAAGTCGCGCATAATTAAACAGCGTCCTTACCCTAATAATTTAGACGTTGTCGTAGATTACGTATTTACCAATGCAAGTCCAACCGTTCGTGGCTCTGGCGCAATAAGTGACCCGCGTAGTGTTTCGGTGAAGGTTCAACATTCATTTGTAGCACTTCCAAAAAACAACTACCAGCCTCGTTTAGACGATGCGCGTATTGGCTATTTCACAAATCAGTTTGATCAAATGACGTCAACTGATTGGACGCCTTACGAAGATGTAATTAAGCGCTGGGATTTACAAAAGAAAGATCCAAGCGCTGCACTTTCAGAGCCTGTAAAACCAATTACATGGTGGATAGAAAACACCACACCAATAGAGTGGCGCGATACAATAAAAGACGCCGTACTTGCATGGAATAGCTCTTTTGAAAAAGCAGGCTTTAAAAATGCCTTAGAAGTAAAAGTACAACCTGATGATGCCGACTGGGATGCAGGCGACATTAATTACAATGTACTGCGTTGGACCTCATCACCTAAGCCTCCCTTTGGTGGCTACGGGCCTGCATTAGCAAACCCGCTAACAGGAGAAATACTGGGCTCAGACATCATGCTTGAGTTTGTATTTATGAAAAATCGCTGGATTTACGACACCCTTTATACTCAAGGCGCTATGAGCCACGGCAATAATACACATACTGGTGAATTAAACTGCTCATTAGGTCATGAAATTCAACAAAACCTTATGCTTGCAAAAGGCTTAGCTGCTGGCGACAGCATTGAAGAAAACGAAATGATACGCCAAGGGTTAACACAGCTTATTCTGCATGAAGTAGGCCATACATTGGGCCTTAACCACAACATGAAATCATCTATTTTGTGGGATGAAAAAGAAGTCCACGATAAGAGTAAAACTCAAGGTATCGTAACGGGCTCAGTAATGGATTATGCACCAGCTAATATTGCGCCAATTGGCATGCAGCAAGGTGATATTTTTCAAACTAAACCAGGTCCTTACGATGACTGGGCTATTAACTACGGGTACAGTGCAGCACTGGCTGATGCATCTGCCGAGCAAGCTCGTCTGAATAAAATTCTTGCGCGCTCTAGTGAGCATGCATTAGCGTTTGGTAACGATGCTGACGACATGCGTGCGCCGGGCCGTCATATCGATCCCCGTGTTATGATTGGTGACTTATCATCAAACCCAGCAGCCTATGGTGCAGACCGTATGGCACTTATTAATAAACTGTTTACTGAGCTTAAAGATAAAGCCACTGTTGAAGGCGACTCTTACCAGCAACTTGTCACCTCAGCCAATAGCTTATTTGGCCAATACAGATCGCAGGCAGGTATTGTGTCTCGTCAAATTGGTGGGGTGTATGTAGAGCGCGCCGTTGTAGGTGATGCAAACGCCGACAAACCTTTCACCCCAGTGCCACTTGAAAAACAAACCCAAGCCATGGAAATTTTAGCCGAATACGTGTTTGCACCTGATGTATTACAAAGCATGCAACCGCTTTATAATTTCATGCAGCAACAGCGCCGCGGGTTTAATCACTATGGTAAAAATGAAGACCCTAAACCTCATAAAATGATTTTAGGAATGCAAAAGTCTGTGCTTGCACAACTATTGCATCCGGCGGTTTTACTGCGTATTTCAGATACCGCGCTATACGGAAACGAATATAGCTTAAATCAATTTATGGGGGATTTAACAGCGAGTATCTTTGTTAAAGACGCAGAAGCCAGCTCAATCAGTCATAACCTACAAATTGAATATGTAAACCAACTGATCGCCATTGCAGGTTTAGGCAAACCAAGTAAGTTTGATAACCTCGCTAAAACGGCTGCGTTATATCAGCTAACCGAAATAGCGGATACAAGCCTGTCATGGGGCGCAGATACCGCAGCTAAAGCACATAAAAAGTACATTGATCGCTTAATTGCAAAAGCACTAGAAGCGTAAATAGTTGTAACAAAAAAAGGCCGCATTGATTGTGGCCTTTTTTATAAACTTAACTCAAATCACCATTAAAGGTAAATTGTGCCTTCCATATCAGATAATAGCCCCAGTTAGGGCTATTGATAAATTCAAATGTTCTCTACTTTGGCATTGTTGTTGTATCTTTTGGTATTCTTACCGTTGTTACTTGGACGTCTAGTAAGTTACCATCTGCATCTCTGTAAGTAGTAATATAAACAACGACTATTTCTGTTGGAGTTTCGTAAGAGGTTGATGTTGTTCCAACACCTGGAACGGATGATAGTGTATTTATCATTCCATTGTTGTTTATTATTCTCTTAGCATTGATCGGTATGTCATCTACAGGGATTACTTTTTCTATATCTCCGTTCGAGTTTTTAGCTACTACATGCCAACCAGCATTAAGTTTAATAATTTCAGTACACTCATATGAGCAATTTATAGTTTTATTTTTTATATGATTTTCAACAGTTGCTGATGATACTGTGTGAGATAAGAATATAGATAGCGCAATACATATGGGTAAAAAAGTTTTCATTAAATAGTTCCTTAATTTTGAAAGTGAAATCCATTCACAAGATTAGCAGTCAATTATTGTAAATCAAGTTTAATAATACAGCTCATGCTGTGCGTGTAACTTTTCCGTGTGCAATTTTATTTAACCTTTGAATTATAAGGTCTCTAGGTTGATCTCACAGTGTAACCTAGAGCCCTTGTAACGCGATATTATTGTTGTAAAGCTACGCTATTGCTAATGAGGTAGTGATGTTTTGCTAATGCACCCTTTTACACTCCAAACTTAATAGGCACGCCGTCGACAGTCGCGTGCAAAGGATTTAACCCTTTTTAAATCTTCTCTTAACTGCATTTCGGATAAGTGCGACTCTCTTCGTTTTCTTCAGGGGCTCAAAAAAAAGTGATATTTTTAATTTTTTTGCGCCCGTTGGAGCTAATTAATTCTGATAGCCTAAATCTAGGCCAGGAATAAGCCAGGCTAAAAAGAGAGGAGCCAATATGAAAATTGAAGTCGATTATAACGTTAAATTAAAGGGTAAATTCGTTATTGATTTAACATTAGTGTTAGCGGTTATTCAGTTTGTGGTGAGTGCGTTTAATTGACAAGGTGACAAATCGCCGTGAGTCGGTAAAAGCTACATATCACCCCAGTGGTTGAGGTGTATGGCAGGATAGGCCTTTCAGGCCAAAATGTGATACACCCCAACTTATTATAAAAAATAACTAATTTTAGCGGCTAAAATAAAATATAAATAACGTACATATATCGAGTTTATCGTGTTTCATATGGTGTAAATAATGGTTAAGTTAAGGGCAGGACAGGTGAAGTAGGCCTACTTCAAAATAGTTAATTCGCCTGTGGCTCAAACAAGTTTCACCGGTGAAACTTTAGGAGATTTAAACATGACAGAAGAACACGACATCGATACGCTGTGTGATGCAATCAATCAGGATTTAAGTAGTGAGCGTGTGCGTCATTTTTATGCGCAACTGCAGGGAGAGAATAATAGTCCACAGGAAGGCGAAGCGGTTGAAGCATGGCTGGCCGAGCAAATACCCTTGAACGTGCCTATATGGGTATCAAAAAAAACAGACGTCTGAGGGGCACAGCTAACGCGCGTTGCTTGTTTGGCACGTAAAGCCGTTCAGAAACCGCCTGAGAGCGATTCTAAGCCGTTTTATGTGCTTGGTTAGTGGATTTGCGCGAAAGGTCTATAAAGGCGTATTAAAAACGCTATTTAGCGCGTATATGGCGAAGAAAAGGTGTTTAACATAATGCCCGATATCGGCTATCGCGACCTTTTTGGTGGTTCAGGTGGATTTCGACTCCAAACGCGCCTTTTTGGCTGTCTTGCTGTGTGCTGTCATTTGGCGTAACCTAAGCCCTAATAAAACAAAACCCCGATATTCATTACCAACTTGGCGGGCGGATATGAATAATCAGGGTTCGAGATAAATCTCAGAGAGAATGATAACACATGGATCATACTTCACAAGCCAAAACCGCCATAAGCGCGGTGGAAATTGAATAGCAACGCCCAACAGCTCTCACTCTTTGAGCAGCGTTTACCCAAAAAACCGTACCATACCGATGAGTTCGCGAATGGCTTAGCGATTGCGCGTGCCCAGAACGCGATTAAATCACGCTACATCCAAGCGAATGGCCCGACGCATAAATACTGGTTAGTGTTTGACGTAGACAAACCGAATGCATCCTTAGATTGGTATGATTCAGATGCACCCGCACCTAATATCATTGCAACCAATCGTGAAAATGGCCATGCACATTTGATTTATGGCCTTGAAGTCTCTATTCGAACTGCGCCAGATGGCCGCAGTGCGCCACTTCGCTACGCAGCAGCCGTAGAAAGTGCGCTGAGAGAAAAACTCGGTGCCGATATAGGTTACGCTGGCCTTATTTGTAAGAACCCTTTAAATCCACATTGGCAGGTCTCTACATGGGAGTCGTGCTTATATAATTTGGATTGGCTCGCTGATTATGTCGATTTGAGCGCCTACAGTGGTCGTAAACGACTCCCTGACTACGGGTTAGGGCGTAACTGTAACTTATTCGATTATCTTAGTACGTGGGCTTACAAGGCGATTAGGCAGGGGTGGCCGGTTAAATACCTAACTGCATGACCTGTTAATGTTACCGTTGACTCCCCTACCTCGCACTGTAAATGCCCACCTCGGCTAGATGCCTGATAGGCAGTTAATTGTGTTTTACCTAACAATTGTGCCCAGTATGGAGCAAGCCCTGTATGAATAGAGCCCGTAACATAATCTTCATCACCGCCGCTGGCTGGCCAAAAATAACGAGAAATAAAGTCGTATTCATCACTAGGTGCTGTTGCAACTACATCGTGTGGCCCTAACATCTTTAATACTGCAGAGTCAGTAGTTAAGTTCTCTACCTGTTTAGCCGATTCATAAACTGCAAAGTAAGCTTGGCGATTTTTAAGTACCTTAACAGGTTGTATAGACAAGCCATTTAACAATGCCTGTGGCGGGTTTTTAACCTCTACTGGTGCTTGCTTAGGGAATGTCATAGCAAAGCTGCCATCATTGTTTTTATTAACAATAAGCTCGCCTACTGCATCAGCTATAAACCGGATTTGCGATACATCATGTTCTTCACATAAAACATATGCAGCAGCCAAAGTGGCATGGCCACAAAAGTCTATTTCCATTAACGGTGAGAACCAACGAATAGCAAAACGGCCATCGGTTTGCTTACAGGTAAACGCAGTTTCAGATACGTTGTTTTCAGCGCCTATATTTAGCATTAGGTCATCATTCAACCACGACTCAAGTGGGATAACAGCTGCATAATTGCCTTTAAATAAAGCGTGTGTAAACGCATCAATTTGGTGAATAGTTAATTGCATTAGCTTCCCTTGTATTTTAAATACACGCCGAAGGTAGTAAATCTTTTGGCACTGAGGTTTTATTTTCACCAATCGCTTTCATACCTGTGACTGGCTGATCAAAGCCGCACAACCAAGAAATTGGGCTCAAAGGGCTACCTTCAACAACAGCTGGTCTAAACGTCAATGTTGTATTTTGTAAAGGCCGAGATGCTTTGTTACCTAAAGTAATATGTATAGCACCGTTTTTAATAGTAATTCCCGTTACCCTATTCCCTATTAAGTATTGACTAGCAGGCACACCCGCTTCTTCATTATTATTAGGAAAACGTTTATTCTCGAGGTAAAACACAGTTACGTCTTCTCTTATTGCAGCCGCCATAGCAAGGGGATCAACAAGCTCTGCCTTTTGCATGTATTTACTGTATTGAGGCAATGCTACAGCAGCCAAAATACCAATAATTGATACAACCACCATTAACTCTATGAGCGTAAATCCTTTTGCTTTCATAATACTTCTCCATACATAAATAGTGGTTTATAGGCCGCTGAAATAAACAAATAAATAGAGACAACAATCACTGCACCATAAACGATTATAAGTTTATTAATAAAGTATTTTGCGCGCTGATTAAACTGTTTTAACTGCTGCTGTAACAGTACTTCAAACTCATTTTGAGCATTTAACCCCAGCGCTTCACACTCATATAAATGCTTTGTTTCTGTGGTTGTAACACCTGAATTTACTGAGCTTAATGGAAAGAATAAAATAGCAATTAGTGTTTCGTAGTTTTTGACTAGTTTTCGTGGGAAAAACACTTTAAACAAGCCTGAAAACGGCTTTAACTCACTCAATATACTGGCGTTTTTGAGCTTTAAAATTACGCTGAGTATAAAACTAAGCAGCAAAAATAATGATATGATCGGAACATACCAATAGCGAAAATAGCTATCAAAGATATTGTGATCATGTTGTTGATTCATGCTGTACATGTCTACAAATGCAGGGACAACAAAAAGTTGGTAAAGAAGAGAAGATAAACAAAAAAACGCAAAAACAAACGTCAAATAAACAAGCCAGCCTTTATGCTCAAATTTAAAATCGTTGATTAATTTGGGTAAACACTGGTAATAAGTTGCACTTTTTTGTGCGGCTACTTCGTCTTGCGACACAACACCCGCAACTAGCATTTTTGCAAGTTCACTATCGTCGTTATCGCCTTGATATATATTCAGACTCGCCTTTTCACTTAGTCTTAGCTTATCGCTTTTGCTTAACTGTGCTGAACTATTTATTCGGCATAAATAGCCAAATTGCTCCCAATTCATACTCTATCCTTTGAATAACGATAAAGTAACATGCCATATATTTACCTAAATATAAATGAAAACATTAAGCCATTATCGGTCGCATTTTATAATATTGCATACAACCAAATTGCACGGCATTAGTCAGCAACAACATGATAAACATAAGTAAGTGTGAAGTACTTGGTGTGGTATTTGTTAACTCAACAACTAAGCCGCAAATGCCCGCTATAAATTGCAAACTAAAATAACGAGCACTTAAGTTACTTACATCACCTGTGCGCAACGTTTTATAGGTTTGTGGCATTACGCGCACTGAGCTCATCACCAGCCCTACGTAAGTAAGTGAATTAAGCACCCATGCGGTATCAAAGTTTGGGCTTAATAACAGCGAAAACGGCATAAGCGAAAAACCAAGCATGAGCAACAACTGAAGACGCTCTTGCTTTGCGGCGTTGTAACGGGCAAAAAAGTACAAGATCAAGCCGCTTAATACGCCTGTTACAAAAAAAGGTAAAGCAATAAAGTATCGCTCAAAATAAATGTTATACGTTATGAAATAGAGACTTTGTGCGACTCCAAATGTCATCATCAGCAAAGATAAACCAGAAACACTTCTGTTTTTTCTAATTTTATTTAGCAATGGTAAAAAGCTAAAAAGTAAAATAAATGAAGACAAAATAGGCAAATAGTGCGCCAAAACAACCTCGCTGTTACATAACGATTACTTTAATTACTTAATAAAAACATTTATTAAACATCTGTTTTAAAAGGCTTTTACTGTGAGCGCGGCATTGTAGAGTGAAGTTAATTTAACTCAACTAAACAGCAAAAACCCTTTTTAGTAACTGGAAACTTATATTTACAAAATATGTTATGTAATGTGCACAGTTTATCAGTTTTCCGAATTCTTGTACTGCCACTATTAAATGCAAATAACAATTGATATCATTTGTATATAAATAATTTAAATAACGACAACCCGTGAGAAAAACACTTTTTAAAATTCATAGCTGGATTGCTCTAATTGCAATTATTCCATTAATTGTAATAAGTATTACTGGCAGTGTGCTTGTATTTAAAAGCGAGATAGATGGCTTACTTATGCCCGAAAGTCATTTTGTGATTAGCACTCAACCTGAACGTTTAGATATGGATAAGCTAATTTCTATCACGCAGAACGCTTACCCTGAGTATGTCATTGGTAGCTGGGAAATTTTTAACGACGATACAGCTGATCGGGTTTACTTAATCGAGCGCGAGTCGCAAGTTTGGTATAAATTTCATTTAAATCAATATACTGGTGATGTTTTGTCAGCCCCAGTGGGAACGAGCCATTATTTTACAGATTGGTTTTTAGAACTCCATTACACCTTTTTACTCAATGATTTAAAAAGCTTACCAGGCCAAACAGGCACCGTTTTGGGGTTCTTTTTTGCTTTATTTTTATTGGTGCTCGGAATAACCGGCCTTATTATTTACCGAAAGTTTTGGCAACGCCTATTTACCGTGCGTTGGCGCGCAACATTACAAATCGTATTAAGTGATATTCATAAAATGACTGGTGTTATTGGTTCACCTATTTTAATTGTTTTAGCTATAACCGGTGGTTATTTTAATGGTGCCGTTTGGTATCACGAAGTACTTGAACACGCTGAAGAAGAACATTATGCCCTAACCAAAAACCTGTATAGCAAAAATGTTTCCTTCCAAGATATTTTAGATGACAGCAAGCAACAAATAGCCACGTTCAACAGCACTTACTTGGTTATGCCATTAGAGCCTGATGACAACATTACTGTATTTGGTGAAGTAAATTCTAATAACCCACTGGCAAGTGAATACGCTAATACCGTTTCGTATAACAAAATCACTGGTGAGCATATTGCCAATTGGGATATACGCCAAGTAGGTCTTGGCTGGAAAGTATTAGACAGTTTTCGTAAGCTTCACTTTGGATATTTTGGTGGCCTAATAAGTAAAATACTGTGGAGTTTTATAGGGCTAAGTCCACTATGGCTAAGCGCTACTGGCTTTTATTTATGGTTCACACGCCGCAAACGTAAAAAACAATCGCAAATAAATCGTCATAATAAACAACGAACAATAACCGCTTGATTAAAAAGTCACCTCAATGTAATGTGAAAAATCACATTGAGGTGGCTTATGAAATCTATAGTATTAGTTACGTTATTTTTGGTATTTTTAAGTGCATGTAAAAGCACGCCAACAACGCCTACAGTTGAGCAACCCCAGCTTACTGCCCTTATTAATCACACCCGCTTTAAACAAATAGACACTCCGACCGAGGTGAATATTTTTGAATTGCCAAACGCCGAAAAAAAACGCTTTTTAGCTTATGCCGACCAGCAGCAACTAAACGGTGTTAGAACCGATCGTATTATTTACAACTATTTAGAAAACCAACTTAGCGATTTTAGTTATCATGGTGACACATTAACTTCTTCGCAAACTCTGACTCGCGCACACGGCAACTGTATTAGTTTAGCGGTTCTTACACAAAGTTATGCAAATGCGCTGGGGCTAGAAACCAGCTTTCAAGAAGTTACTAGTGAACCTGTGTACGCAAAAGAAAGTGGAATGGTCTATGTAGCTAATCATTTTAGAACCATGGTATATGCACCAAAAGTTGAGAAAAAAGATAACGTTATTCAAGTTTTTCGCCCAGGTACGCTTATCGATTATTTTCCTACACGCGGTAGTTTTTATTCTGGCAGCGCCAGCTACAACGACTTAGTGGCTAAATTTTATGGCAACTTAGCAGCTAAAGCATTTGCTGAAGAAAATCTTAACGCTGCTTATTCTTTTATTTTACAAGCCAATAAATTTACCCCGAATGATCCTGAGCTTTTTAACATGGCGGGTATGTTACATCGCCGTGTGGGAGATTTAAAAAACGCAGAAGTAATTTACGAAACAGCAATAAACAATAATTTATCGAGCGTCAATTTAGTTAATAACTATCAATTATTAGCTAAACAACTTGGTAAAACTGTACTTGCAGAGCAACTAAGCAGCCAATTAAATTACAAAGAAAGAGACCCTTATGAACTACTTGCTCTAGCAAAAAACGAATTACAAACCGGTTATATTAATCGAGCAAAAGACCACTTAGAGCTCGCTTTATTTAAAGCCCCCTATATTTCTGAGCTATACCTAGAACTTGCTAAAGTTCGCTACCATCAAGGTAAAACTGAGCGTTCAAAGCGACTTCTCAAAAAAGCAATTGAATACGAACGAGACGATAAAAAGTTAGACGTATATCAAGCCAAGTTGTTGTCGCTGCAATATAAAGATTAGGGTGAATTGAACTGTGGTCAATCGGTTTACAATCCACAGTTCAAGTAAACTCATTCATCCTAGTTAAAGCGAATAATAGAAGCTTAGCCATGCACGCATTTCATCGTCAAAGCTACTGCCCTCAACCCGCGACACACCCACATTAAATGTTAAATCGTTAACACCCGCAGGTCCCATGCCAAAGCTAAAATCACCTTGGTATTTTAAACCGTAACTTTGTGCATAAACGCTGTCATCTAATTGATGTTGAGTGTAATAAAGCCATGGCATACCCTCTTTATAAGTAACTCCACCGCCATACCCTTGGTAACGATCGGCAGTTGCACTGTAAAAAGGCAGGTCAGCTGCCAGCACAAATTCACTACTGTAGTTTTGATTAATAAGGTTTGAACTAAACCCGCCTAACGCAAGGCGTGCATCGTCTCGCTGCCTTTGTGTAAAGTTGATGTACAAAGGAGCGTTAAATACCTTACCAAATACACTGGCATCTAGGTCATAACCCTGCCAATTGTTTTCACCTCTTCCTTCGTACCAACGGGCATTAACACGTTGCCCTATAGCAAACGTTTGGCGGTCATATTGCCAACTTTGAGCAAAACCTAAACGCGCCCAACGGGTATGGCTTTGTTTATAATCGGTATAGTTATAAGCCAGCTCGGGCGTTAGACTTAATTGTCCAAACTTAAGTGGATAGCTCATTGCTACAAACCCACCACGCGCATCTCTTTTTGTATTTAAATTGCTGGGGCTTACAGCTTGATATTGACGAGAAGTATCTAAGTTGTAGTCATACAAAGCGAGTTTAAACTTAACATCAAGCGCATTATATTTAGCATTTACAAACCCGCCATGTAATGCGCTATCGTTTAAATCAATACTATAACCCGCTTGCAGGTCTAGCTGCTTTAATAAGTCACTGCTTTTAATACCCAGACTTAATAAGCTGGTCGATGCAGAATAATACTGAGAACCCAACGCAAAGGTTGCGTGCTGATCAAGTACTGCATAATCGCGCTGTTCGCCAACGTCTTGGGTGTATACTTTAGCCTCTGGCAACGTATGCTCGTTAACCATTAATAGCGGGGCTTTGCTATTAATAGCTAAATCGGTCACCTTGGTGCTAATACTAGTATTTGCTAGGCTTTTTATATCAGGGCCGTCGGCATGAATCGACAAATAAAGCAGTGTCTCATCTTGCATTTCTATGGGGTGAGCAACCGCTTCTTGCCCTTGTGTTAATCGCTTAAGGGTATTGCTGGCTATATGATAGTTATAAATATCAGTCGTATTATTTAACCCCGCAACAAAGTAAATTGATTCGCCATTAATGCTAAAACTAGGTTGGGTTAAATATTGATATCCGTTTGGCATAGGCACCGACTGGCTAATCCCCCTGTCAACATCTTGTATATACATTTGCCAGTTTTCGTTTAAAGAAGCTGATAAATAAACTAATTTTTTATTATTAGGACTAAGCGTGGGGTAATCGTATGCGGTATTTAAACTTTTTTTAAATAAAGGCGTTATGGCACCGGTGTCTATATCTACTTTTACTAATTCAGAATACCCATCACGTATTTGCTCTGCATACATAACTTTACCGTTGCTTGTTGCACTAAAGCGCCTGATACCTGCAAGCTCGGTTAGCTTTTCTACGTTGCCGGTTTCAATGTTATAGCTAAATATATCAGACACCCGATTATAAATGCCCGACTCTTCAGTGCTATAGGCATTAAAATACAGTGTCGTGCTATTTATCCATTGAGGGTTAGCTATACCAGCCCGGTTTATTTGATTAAGTATTTGTTTTTGTTCACGCTTAAATACACTCGGCGGCGTATCAGGTATATCGAGCGGATCTTGTTCAATTAGCGTTTTTTGCGCTTTTTCAAAGCTATTCATCGCTTTGGTGTTATCTTCGGTGCTATAAATAACCAGCTTAGTATCACGCTTTTCATTACGCTCAACTATCGCAAGCTTACTGCCATCATGAGAAAGTGCTGGATTACTAGCGTATAAATCAAGCTCAAGCCATAACTCACTATTAAGTGGTTGATCCTCTTGCTCTTGCTGCATGGCCTTATACGTATATTCAGCAATAAAACGACGATACAACTTGGCTGCGCTTTGGCCAAACACACCTTCAAACGCTTCATCAAAGTCACGTAACTTAACCGCCTGCATTCGAGTCCATACACTATCAAGAATTTGCTCTGAAAATGTTTGCTCTAACCAATATAAAAACCGGCTGCCCATCAAATAAGCCATTGAGCCCCCCATAAAACCACTATCACTACTCAATTGGCCATAGGTTGGTAACGCACCTTGCTGGGCAAATTCACGCAATATCGACTCAGAGTAATTATCAAATAATCGCCCTCGTCCGGTCATTTTAGATTCAATTAATGTTGCGTATCCTTCAGCAACCCAACGCGGTGTATCACTGTAGGTTAAGTCGTAAATATCCCATAAACCGCGCACTTTTTGTTGCCAGTGGTTACGTGTAGGCTGCGCTAAATGCACTAAATGAATATATTCATGCAACACCAGTAATTGCTGCCAGCCGGGGCTATTCGAAATCACCGTGTCAGACTGCGGTGGCGTAGTAAAAAGTGCCATCACAGGGTTGTTCGATGTAGGCAAGGCGAATCCGTTCGCTGCATTTAAGGGGTCAAACACGACAACGTCGACTACTTTATCGAGTGCACGATTTTGCTGCTCAAGCACTTTGGTGCGTATTATTTCAAGTTCAACAGCGGTCGATTTAGCAAAATCAATATGCTCAATGCTGTAGTGCACATTAAAATGTTCGGTATGAATGGTTTGCCAGTCGGCAGCGAATGCGGGGGTAGTAAGCAACAAAGCAGAGGCAATGAGTGACTTTTTCACAATAATCCCTTAAGTAGTATCTTTAATAATGCTTAGAGTATTATTAAACTAACTGGGTTTGCAGTAAAAAAGTGTAATAAAGCATGTGCAAATGTGTTTTTGCACATACTTTATAGTTTGCAGAAGTTACATCCAACTACGAGTATCTGATTCAGCCTGCTTAAGCGTAAAATCAATCACAAAATCAGCATCTTGCTCTTTTATGTATGGCATAAACGCAAAGCCGTGAGCAAGTTGTATATACAGGCTTTTCAGTCCTGATCTTCGCATTAAATAGGTACTTTCGCTGCTAGCACTTTGTACTTTATAAAGTTCAAACACGCGGTAATGTACGCCAATCATGCCCTTGCGTACAACCATATAAAATCGGCCATTATCTTCATGTAAATAGTAGCCATAACGCTGATACGACAGAGTAACCAAGCCCGCAAATACACCAAGTACACCCAAGCTAATAAAGTAATTTAGCTCATTAAAATAACAAAAAACAGCCACAAGTAAGCTAGGTAACAATGCATACAAAACTAAGTTTTTATACCAAAGAGCGCGCTCTGCCTGCTTAAATGCCAGAGCGCTATTGTTAAACCACGGGTAAATCCACTGGCATACACTGTTAACTTGCTCGTTATTTAATACAGGTAGTACTAAGGTTTGTTTATTTTTTTTAGCGGCCATGCCCGCCATTGCACCACCGCTACTCGCTTGTAAAAATTCAACGGTAAAGCGCTTGAGTAATCGGGCAATAATATTTTGTTTTATGACAATCGACTGCACTTTATCTAAGCTCATAGATAACTGATGGCGCTCTAATAAACCGGCAATGCGTTTAAACTTTTTACCTTTAAAATAAAGCTGATAATTATAAAAGCGGATCAGCGACATCCCTACCGACAGCAAAACAGCAATAAGTACCACAAATACAAATAATGTGAATATGGCAAATAACGCCGCACTGGCTACAAGGCCAAGTTCTTGCTCATAAAAGCCTTCTACTTTTGTGATTAGCTGCTTTTCAAGCACATCGGCCACCACATTTATAAGCGGTGCAATGGCTGCTAGCGCTAAAATAGCCATGTTCGACATTAAACCAAACTTGGCTATTTCTTTGTTAGAAATAAACAAACTACTTTGCTCTGCAGTCTCGTCGGTTTCTACTTCCGTATCTGGCTCAAGCTGCTGTTGGGCCTTGTAAGCAAATATTTGCTTTCGCATTTGCTCTGCATAACTTTGGGTTACTCCAGGCAATACAGCTTCTTGAGCCGCACTACCTGCCGCATCAAAAATACAATTAACCAGCGTTACTGGTTTAAAGTAAAAAGGCTCAGCAATATTTACATTTTGAACTCGCTCAAATTTAAGCGTTAAACGTTCTTTTTTAAAAACGCCTTTATTAAGCAGTATTTCGTTATCGCTTGAAATACAAAACCTAAAGTTTCTGTAATATAAAATAGAGTATAAAAGCAACGCACTTACAGCCAATGCTGCTGCAATTTGCCCCCAAAAAAGTTTATTTTCTACTTGTGTAACAAATACAAAACCAAGCGGTAATAAGTTAAATATGCCGTCGCGCACAAAACGCACACCAAAATGGACAACAAAATACACAAGCGCCCAAGGCGATACTTTTTGCCACAGTTGCGCGTGAGCAGCATCCGTTTGTGTGGGGTGAGGTGTTAAATCACTCATCGGCTGGTACAGCCTGTGTAGACGTGTGTTCTTGGCGGTAATCTTGAACAAACTGGCGCATATTTTTACAATCAGTGTGCGTAAGCCCACTTACTTGCAAATCGGCACTCATGCCACCGGCGCTATACAGTTTTAAACTAGCTAAACCCAGCTTTCGCTCAATGGGGCCACGGTGTATTTCAATGTGCTGCACGCGTGCTAACGGTAAAATAGTAACCCGCTGCCAAATAATTCCTTTTTTAAACGCAATGTCGTGCTGGCGCATAGCCACACCCTGCAATTTAATACTCGCAACGCTGTAAAGCATAGAGATGAGTATTAAAATAGGCATACCAATTAATAAATACGTTTGCATATTATTGGCGAAGTTTTCGTTGAAGTAACAAATAGCGGCTAATATTGCGCTAAAAGGAATATAAAATACTAACCAGTTAAGCTGAGCATGGAGCAGTGCTTTATCGGCAAGCGCTTTAAACTCAATGCTTTTGTGTTGTGGTAAATCCGTTATTTGCTGATTATTAAACACACTATTTCCTATATTGTTTTTTATTATTTTAAAATTTAAGAATCCTAATCAAGCATACCTTATTATGCCCATTCTATAGATGTTACCAACGTATGGCTTTGCTGTGGTTCAAGGGTAACCGCATCATCTAATACATTAGCGGCTTCTAGGCATAACATGGTTTTGTATTCATCGTCAGCAAAATTAGACAAGCGCTTTGATTTTTCAATCCACGGATTCCAAAGCACACACGAACTAGAGTTTGCTCGCCCAACCTTGATAACACCTTCGGGTGTATTAATGTATTGCACAGGTGCAGCTTGGGTGTAAACCATATCGGTTTCGCGTTCAAAGCCAACAACCGCTTGTTGCGTAAAAGGCCCTTCAGCAAATTCAATATATTGCGCGCCTTGCAAGCCTTCAACGTGTGTATTAGTAATATCTGATGTTGGGAAATATGTGTGCAGCGCTTGTGTATAGCTAAACGCCTTGCTGCCTAAATTTGTTGTGGTTAATTTTACTTCAAGAGAATCACTTAAAACAAATTCCACTTTTAATGCCGACTCGTGCGGCCAATATTCAGAGTTAATAAGCTTCACAGGGAGCTTTAAACTAACCGTAATACACTCGTCAGATTCATGCACCTCGTCGGCTCGCCATACACTAGTGCGAGCAAAACCATGTGCGGGCCAGCCAGTATTTACATGCGCGCCAAACCATGGCCAACAAATAGGAATACCACCGCGAATACTCGTGCCTTCTGAGAACGTTTCATTACCCGACACCCAAATAAGAGGTTGCTTACCCTTCGGTGTAAATTGCGTAATTTGGCCACCTTGCAAAAATATTTTTGCATTGCATAAATCACTTTCAACGTTAATAAACTCAAGACCTGTTTCGGTGTGTTCAATACTCACTGATGGCGATAACTTCATGCCTTTCCCTTTAATGTTAATAATCACAACGTTCAATACTCTTACATATAACGTAAAGTATAAACCAATCAAATAAATTTTTGCTCACTAAGGTAATCATTGTGAGCATATTGATAGTTGTATATCATAAGCTTACTTAATCTACACTTTGATTAATTGCATACCAAACACATAAAATACACTTTAAAAAAAGACAATTTTAGCGGTGTACCTATTACTTAAAACAGCGCTAAAACGCTTAATTAAACGCCCCACCTATTAAAAACACTTAATTAAAGTGCACTTGCTTTAAGGTAAATTAGTTTCTACTCTAATTAATAAAGACGAGTAACTGCAGTAAAAAATTAAATTTTTAATTTGAATTCAATTTATTTGATGTGTAACATTTCGCGATTATGGCAAAGCATTGCTTTTCGACGAGATAAACACATGCAAAAATATGACGAGTTACTGGTATCTTTACGTAAAGTGATCCGAGCGATTGATTTACATTCTAAGCAACTTAATAAAACAGCCGGTTTAACTGGCCCACAGTTGCTTATAATGCACGAAGTGTCTCAAACTGATGGCATCACTGCTAGCCGCATTGCGCAAAATGTAAATTTAAGTCCAGCAACCGTAACTAATATTCTCGACAGAATTGAAAGCAGAGAGCTGGTTACGCGCGTTCGAAGCCAAATGGATAAACGTCGAGTGAGCTTACACCTCACTGAAAAAGGGAAAGAATTACTACTTAAAGCCCCTCAACCATTACAAGAACACTTTATAGAAAAGTTTTCTGGTTTGGCCGAATGGGAGCAGTCTTTATTACTTTCCTCTATGCAGCGCATTGCAGCCATGATGGATGCAGACAAATTAGACGCCTCACCACTACTTGAAGTGGGTGCACTAACACAAGCGCCTAAAGAATAAAAAACGAACAATAAAAATATAAAGGTTTTGTACTAAGCTCTTAACCCAAGGTGTTATTAATATCTTGGGTTTTAATTTTTAACCAAACAAAAAGAAGCAGCTAATATGACCAAACTCTCAAAATTATCGCTCGCATTTATTTTAGGTAGTGTTTCGAGTACTTCTTACGCCACTGATATCGATACGCTTCAAAGTCAATTAAAACAACTACAGCAGCAAATGAAGCTGCTTGAACAAAAACTAGTTGAAGAAAAATCTAAACAGCAAAAAATCAACGAACAACACCAAGAGCAAGTTGCACTTATCGAGAAAAAAGCTGACCAAAACGTTGTGGTGGCAGAAGCACCGAAAGAAAAAAGCAGCGGCATAAAGGTAGGCGGTGCTATTCGTACTAACTTTAGTTATGCATCGTATGATGACGATAACGAAGATCGCGGCGGCGACTTTGATTTTGACGTTTTTAGACTTAATTTTTCTGGTGATGTAGGCGACGTTATTCTTAACGCAGAAATTCGCTTTTTTGATTACATGACCGCAGTAAAATATGCTTATGCAGCGTACGACTTTGCAGACGATTGGCAAGTACAAGCAGGTATTACCAAAGTACCTTTTGGTAACTGGCCTTACAATTCACATAACTGGTTTTTTAACACCACCTATTACATCGGTTTAGAAGATGATCACGATTTAGGCATTATGTTTAAACGTAAAATTGCAGATAACTGGCAACTAGATCTTGGCTTTTTCAAAAACGATGAGCTTGGTGGCGTAGATGGCTACGTTGACAACCGCAGCGATCGCTATTCATACGATGTAGTTGGCGTAAGAGCCGCCGAAGATGGTATTTACGCAGAGCCTGCAACGCAAATAGGCGAATACAACACGTTCTCGGGTCGTTACGGTTACCACTTTGAACACGAGGGCGGCACAACCGAGTTAGGTTTTTCTGCGTTATCTGGCGGGTTGCATGATGGTAATGACCGCGCAGGCGACTATTATGCATGGGCTATGCACCTAAATAGCAATATTGATGCATGGAACTTTCAACTTCAACATGGTGAATACAACTACGACATAGATAATATTGATCGTATGGCCGTAGGTGCTTACTCTTTTTACGACAGTATTGCCGCAGAAGCAACCATGACCAATGCAAACATCGCTTACAGCATGCCAGTAGAATGGGGTCCGGTGACAGACCTACAATTTTATAACGATTACGGTGTTATTTACGATAAATCTGACAACAGCGCAGATACGTGGATGAACGTGACCGGTGTTTCGGTAGCGGCTGGGGGCTTGTTTACTTACTTTGATTTAGTTCACGCCAAAAACCAACCTTTCGTTGGTGGATCGATTGCCGGGGACAGTAGCGAAACAGAAAGACGCTTTAATATAAACATTGGTTATTATTTTTAATAACCAAGTCTACAAAAAAGGACATACTGGGTATGTCCTTTTTTATTGAAATAGCGTTTTAGTTTTATAATACATGTAAAATTGGCCTACACTTTAAATTAGTCGCCACTCACTATAGCGTCGTCAATGAATATAAAATCGTCACTTATTTGTTATAAAAACGTAGGGTTAAAAATGCTAGGCTTAACCTTAGTGGCGCTAGGCATTGTGGGAATTATGCTACCAGTCATGCCTACCACTATATTTTTTATTTTGGCGCTAACCTGCTTTACTCGATCGTCCCCCGCGCTCGCACACTGGTTACTTAACCACCCTCGTTATGGCATAACCCTGCAACAATGGCAGGCTCACAAAGTGGTGCCAACCAAAGCGAAGTGCTATGCCGCTATCGGTATGCTTATTGGATTTATATTTTTACTGCACTCTACAGCGCCTATTTGGGTTGTATACCTTGTAGCAGCAATAGAAATTACAGTCATGATTTACCTTATTTTAAGACCCTCACAACCCCCTAAGCATTAAACCTCGTTTAAACGCACGAACTAGGTTAAAAAACGTCTTTGACCTGAACTCGGTATAATAAACCTGTCTCTAGCCGCTATTTTCAGCGCTAACTACGTTGAATATACTTGCAATAGGCCAGCTATAGACGCGTAAATTTGCCTTATTTTCATTGAAAATCTCTGGCTAGAAAAAACAAATTTAAGTACCACTATAATTCAATATTTTAGTAAGTCTCTTAACTAGGGTTCAGGTTATTTAAAGTAATAATGTAAAGTTACGTAAGTAAATTTGTAATAAGTAATGCAAATCATTATCATGTGACAAATTTCATTACATTAAATTATTTATGCCGTTTATTAATAAGCGAGCTTTGTATAGTACAAGCCGTGCCCTACATATTTATATTTCTACCGCTTTGTTTTTTTTACTCATTCTATTTTGCGTTAGTGGCATTGTACTTAACCATGTTGACTGGCTTAAAAACGATAAAAGTAATGGGCAAGTAACCGCAACTATTCCAGCTGAGCTTGTAACAAAGGCAAACTCGCAGCTAAACACATTACCTACGCTTTACCCAGAAATAGAAGCCTATTTAGCAACGCAGTATGCACTTACTAAAGTGAAAAGTATTGAGTGGGAAAAAGAAGATGCACTTGTCATGCTCGACTACCCCCTTCCGGCGGGTTTTGCTTACGCTGAGCTTGACTTTACAACTGGCGAGCTAAACCTCGAGTACCAAACAGGTGGGTTTTTAAGCCTAATAGGCGATTTGCATAAAGGCCGACATAGCGGTGCAGTGTGGAGCTGGGTAATTGATATTTCAGCGGTGTTGATGATTATTTTTGCCATCACCGGCATGATTATTTTATTTCAAAACAGAAAAAAACGCTTAGCAGGTATATGGATAACCGTTTTAGGCATCGCCACGCCTATGGTTATTTACTTGTGCTGGGTACCTCAAATTAAAGGAGTGTCTTAATGTTAAAAGTAAGTACTGTAGTTAGCGCAGCATTATTAATAGTTGCCGCGTTATTTCAAACAACGGCTCAGGCACAAGCGCCACAGCTAGAAATTGAACTCACCCTACCCGAGCTTGATGTACAACCTTACCACCGACCGTACGTTGCCGTATGGCTAGAAACACCAGAGCGCAAGCACGTAACAACGCTTGCACTATGGGTTCAAAAAGCAGAATGGTTTAAAGACTTACGCCAATGGTGGCGTAAAGCAGGCAAAACCGATATTAATTTTGACGGCATAAGTGGTGCAACTAAGCGACCTGGTACTTATACAATTGACTGGCAAGGTAAAGATTTAGACGGCAATGCCGTAGCGCCGGGTAAATACCTGTTAAATATTGAAGTAGTTCGTGAAGAAGGCGGCCGTGATTACCAACGCCTTGAACTCGATTTAACAAACCCAGGTAAAATTACCATCGATGGGAAAAAAGAGTTTTCAACCAGTTTTGTTACCGTAAACGCTAAGTAGTAGCTATTTATAATACGAATTTAAAGGAAAGAAAAATGAAAATTAATTTATTAAAAACAGCATTAATTGGCGCACTTAGTTTATCAGCGCTGGTATCTACTTCAGCCAGCGCACATGGCCGTTGGTTATTGCCATCACACACCTCACTTTCTGGCGATAAAGCGCATTACGTAATGATTGATGCCAGCATTTCTAACGAAATGTTTGCACCCGACAAAGCCTTTAAGCCAAAAGAAAAAGACGCCCAATGGGACGACACATTACTAATGGCACTTATGCCAAATGGCGAGCCTGTTAGCGACACTATTCGTGCTTATTACTTAAAACGTAAAAGTTCAGCAGCAATAAGCTTAACTGAGCAAGGCACCTACCACATTGCAATGACACAAAAGCCAATGTACATGACCTTCTATAAAGACGAAGAAGGTAAGCGTAACCGTGTATTTGGTAAAAAAACAGACGCTAAATTACCTAACAACGCTCAAGGCGTGCGCACCACTAAAGTTATTTCAACAGTCGATACCTTTGTAAGCCGCAACGGTACATCTAAGCCAGCCCTATTAGGTTTAGGCTTAGAGCTAAGTGGCCCTACACACCCAAATGACTTATTTGTTGGTGAGCAAGCACGTTTTCAATTACTACAAGACGGAAAACCAGCAGACGAAGGCATTGAAGTTAATATTTTAAGAGGCGATACTCGCTACCGTAACGAACGTGGCGAAGTAAAAGTAATCACCGATAAAAACGGCTTTTTTACAACAACATGGAACGCACCTGGTGTTTATTTAATAGAAACCGCAACCGAAGTTGATGTGAAGGAAGAAGGCGTAGATTCGGGTCGTTATGCTTTATTTACAACGCTTGAAGTAGCGCCTGAGTAAGTATTTAGGCACTCATTTAAACATATTTTTAAGCCAAGTTTTTAACTTGGCTTTTTTCTGCCTATCACTTTTTTGCAATCTCTCTTTTACTTTTATTGATTTCGTCACCATTCGCTACAAGATTACAACAGTAACGATCTAATCGTCTATAACGTACGTAAACAGTGGCCTTACTTATTAAAAACGTGAATAACATAGATGGTTTTTATCTTTGCACGTAGTTGAGCGCTTCTATATGATTCTCTCCTTTTTCAAACTCACCAAAACAACGACGTTCTTAAGGAACATTCATGACTTTTAAGCGTTTATCAGCCAATAAATTAGCACTTAGCTTGGTCGTAACCTCTGCACTTAGCAGCTCTTTCGTTACAGCTAATGCGGCAGAACAAGATACCCAAGCACAAGAGAATATAGAAGTAATCTCAGTAACAGGGACTCGCCGTAGTTTGCGAAGTATTGCTGAAAGCTCAGTGCCAGTAGATATTATTACTAGCAGCGACATGGCAAGCACAGGTCAACTTGAAATCAGCCAGGTTCTTGCTAACCAAGTACCCAGCTTTAACTTTCCAAGCGCCACTTTAGGTGATGGAACAGATCACGCAAAACCTGCTGTACTGCGCGGCTTAGCGCCCGATCATACTTTAGTACTTATCAATGGTAAACGTCGTCACTCTGGTGCGCTTTTAAACTTAGCAGGTGTTGTAGGCAGAGGCTCTACCGCGGTAGATTTAAACATGATCCCTACATCAGCCATTAAGCGCGTAGAAGTACTACGCGATGGTGCCGCAGCGCAATACGGCTCAGATGCCATTGCCGGGGTGATTAATATTGTTTTAAAAGACGCCTCTGAAGGCGGCAGTGTAAGCGTAACCTATGGTGAATACGACACACAAATGGCAGGCGCACCTAACTTAGAAAGCACCTACGCAGATGCAAACGGCGATCTTGCATTTAACCTAGGTGATGACCGCGAAATTAGCGATGGCACAACACGCACTATTAGCGCTAACTCTGGATTTGCATTATCAGACAGCGGTTTTGTAAACGTATCGATTGAATACCGCGATAACAGCCCAACACAACGCTCTGGCTTTGACCCTCGTGAACAATACAGCCGCCTTGACGATGGCAGCCTAGATCCGCGCGAATTTACTATTGATCGTTACAACCATCGTTTTGGTAAAGCAGACTTAGAAGATTACGCTTTATTTTACAATATGGGTTACGAGCTAGATAACAGCCTAAACCTGTATTCTTTTGGTAGCTACTCAAAACGAGAAGGTAACTCAGGTGGTTTTTACCGTCGTTCACAAGACAGCCGTAACGTATTAGCACTTTACCCAGATGGCTTTTTACCGCAAATTGAAACCGATGTTGAAGACTACTCATTAGCCCTAGGCTTAGAAGGTGAAACGGGTGACTGGACATGGGATGTAAGTACCAACTACGGTCGAAACGATTTTGCACTAGGTGTTGTAAATAGCTTAAATACGTCTCTGGGCGCCACCAGCCCCACCGAATTTGATAACGGCGCATTAGTTTATGACCAATTTATAGTCAATGGTGATGCCAGCACAACCCTTGATTTAGGGTTACCTGACGACGTATTTTTTACTCTAGGTGCTGAATACCGCCACGAAAGCTATAAAATAGAACAAGGTGAAGAAGCCTCATACATTACTGCCCTTGATAGCAATGGCAACCCAATTGCAGCCGGTGGCGCACAAGTGCTTTCGGGTTTTGGCCCAGAAAGCGTAACCGATGAAAGCCGCCATAACGTTGCACTATTTGTTGAGTTTGACACCTACCTAACTGAAAATTGGAACATGGTTTTAGCAAGCCGCTACGAAGATTACAGCGACTTTGGTAACACTTTTACCTCAAAGCTTGCAACACGTTACAGCGTTAACGAAAACCTGTCGCTACGTGGGGCAATTAGCACAGGTTTCCGTGCGCCATCGCTTGCACAGAGCTCGTACCGTCAAATTTCTACTGTACTTGAGAACAACCAAGCGTTTGAAGTGGGCTTATTCCCAACAGATGCACCAGCAGCACAAGCCCTTGGCGCAAAACAATTAGACGCTGAAGACTCAGTTAATTTAACAGCTGGCTTTGTATACACCCAAGGTAACTTTAGCTTAACGGTTGATGCCTACCGTATTGATATTGATGACCGTATTGTGCTCTCGGAAAACTTAAGCGGTGCCGCAGTACAACAAATTTTAGCGGATGCTGGTGAGTTAAATACCGAAAGCGTACGATACTTTACCAACGCCATCGACTCGCGCACACAAGGCGTAGACATTGTTGCAACTTACCTACTACAGCTAGATAACTTTGGCGACGTGCGCTTAAACGCAGCGGCTAACTTTAACGACACCGAAGTAACACACGTTGACGATAACCCTGAGCAATTAAACTCATTAGGTGACGACTATGTTGTATTTGCACGTCGTGAAGTGGGTCGTTTTGAGCAAGGCACACCAGACAACAAATGGAACCTATCGGCAGTGTGGAACTTTAACGAATGGCAAACAACTTTGCGTGCAACACGTTATGGTGAAGTTGCCGATATTTCTACTACCGCCGATCGTGATGAATACCTAGACGCTAAATGGATAACCGATTTAGAAGTTGCGTATCGCCCTAATGATGAATGGAAATTTGCACTCGGTGCCAACAACTTATTTGACCAATACCCGCAAGCCACGGTCGATAATATTGGTTACTCTACCTTTAGCCAAATATTTCCGTACACACCGTATGCACCATACAGTTTAGATGGCCGCTTTTTATACGGTAACATTACCTACAGTTTTTAATTAAAACTGACGTTTAAAACGAAAAGGATGCTTTATGCATCCTTTTTATTAATAATTAGTAATTTTAACCACTAATTAGTCTTTTAATTTTCAACAAAAAACTAAATTCATTATAAAACAAACACTTAAATTTAGGCCCCATTTTTGCTCTAGTCTTGTTATATTAACTAATACTGTCACATTAAAAGGACTAACCATGAGCTCATCAACTGTATCTACCATTGCTAAACCACTTTCACTAATTAGTGGTATTTTATTATTAAGTGGCTGCGTGTTTCATATTTCGCCAAGCGTTGCGTCGGTAAAACAAACACAACAACTAACATTACCTAGCAATAACCTTGAATACCTAGACGTACTTAGCGGCGCGGGTTCACTTAAAATAACAGGTTCATCAACAGCAACCAGTATTAGTGTTAACGCCACTATTTATACAGCCGACATAGACGATGAATACGAACTCACCCTTGATCAAAGTGGCACTAAAGCAAAGCTTGTTGCACAAAAAAAAAGCAATAATGGAGTTAGCTTTTACAGCGGTCAATCGCCAAGTATTGATTTAGTGGTCACCGTACCTAACAACCTTATGCTAGATATTGATGACGGCTCGGGCGACATCACTATTAACGCCATGAAAAATAATATTGATGTAAAAGATGGCTCTGGCAGCTTATCAATCAATGGCGCTAAAAACCTAAACATAGACGACGGCTCGGGCGATATTTCGCTTCAAAGCATCACTGGTAACCTAGACCTTAACGATGGTTCGGGCAGCATTACTATTAATAACGTCAATGGCAATGCAAATATTGATGATGGCTCAGGCGATATGAGTGTAAGCAATGTACGTGGTACATTAACCGTTGAAGACGGCTCGGGCAGCATAACAATACAACATATTAATGGCCCTGTAGACGTTGAAGATAACTCGGGCGACTTAACCATTGAACATGTTGATGCAAGCGTTACCATTGAAGATGGTTCGGGTAGTATTCGCGTTAATCATGCTAAAGGGTTAACAATTACAGAAGCGGGCTCGGGCGATGTAAGTATTGATAATATTAACGGCCCTGTAAAATTCGACCAATAAACGCGAGTATATCAACCTCAGGTTTAAATAACCTGAACTGTGAATAATAAAATGCACTTAGCCTTGGCTGAAGTGCATTTCTTTTTGAAAGCCATTTTATAGCCCGCTAATAACCAACTAACTCTGCATAACCTTTACCTTTAAAACCGCCTTGGGTTTTAATTCGCCCCTCCCAGTAGGGAATGCTCAATTGATTTCGTGAATCGGGGTTACGTGCTTCGATTATAATAGGTTCAAACCCTTTAACCTTGAGGTGCCATTTAACTGGGTAGGTTTTACTACTTTGCGCCGATTGGGTTGTGAGCTCTGATGTTTTTAATACCTGTAAAGTCACGTCGTTATTTGCAATGGCGCGCACTTGTCCATTTTGTGTAATGTGCGATGCACTACAGTAATCATAACTTTGTTGACCATTACGAATACAAAATGCCATTAAGCCCCCCTGTTTTTTATCATCAGCCTGAATGCTAAACCAGTCCCAACCATTTTGGGTAGGATCGATTAGCGCCGAAGACCACTCTCTGTCTAACCAAGCATCTCCAGTTACTTTAAAAGTTTTACCCGCAAATGTGATATCGCCTTTAGCGTGTAAAAACGGATAGCTGTAATAATAAGAGGCATGCCCCTGGTGGGTTTTTTGGCTGTAACCTTGCTCGCCATGTTTTACAAGCGGGCTATTAGCCAGCACAAGGTTAGCACTGTAATTTTCCTGCTGCGCCTTTAAGCTAAGCGGTAAAAATGTTACCTCCTTACTTGCTAGCTGCCAATCATCTAGGCGAGCTTCAAATGGCTGCGCTGTTATATTTACTTGTCCCGATCGGCCATACTTTTCGAACGCTTGATGCTGTGAATCGGTTTGTATTGCAAAGTGAGCAAAGTAAAGCTGCCCATTCCACCAAGGTGATGGTTCTGTTTGTGTGTTTTGCTCATCAACCGAGAGCCTAAATAAAGTCCATTGCACACCAAAGGTATCGCCATTATCTGCTTTTAAATTAGCAGTTACGTACCACCATTCAATTCCTTGCTGATGATGCGCCCCATGATCGCGTGGAAAGCTCAGCCCTTGTTTTTTGTTTACAGGTTCACCATATTGTTGCGCAAACCCGCTATGCATTTTTTTATTTTGATTTACTTGCTCTACTTCGGGCTGACATGCGCTTAATGCGCTAATAAAAATAAAGGTAACGGATGCTTTTAGTCTATTCATGTAAGTCCTAGTGCTTGGCAACATTATCGGCAACGGCGCTTCGCGTTAATTTTATTAGCGGTAACGCGCTCACAAATAAAGCTAACATAAACATAAGCACCGTAAAGCCACCTAACTGTAGCCAATTAACGGTCATGGCCATGGTCCAACCAAAGGCAATTGGCATGACGTAAGTTAATAGTACCCATCCAAGGCTAAGCCCCAGTGGTATAGCTAATAACAAGGTGGTTAAAATAATAAGTGCAGCTTGCAGTACTTTTGCCCCCAATAATTGCTGCTGGGTGACACCCAGCGTTTGCAATACCGCCATGGGCTGTAATTGCCCCCGCCCTAAAGTTAAAAAGCTCACCCACATGCCAAATAATGCAATCAGCATAATGAAAATATTAAGCGCCTGAGTAACATAAAAAGTTTTACCAAATAACTGTTTTGCAAAGCGTTTAAACTGCTGATTAGCAATGACTTGTTGGCTATCTAATTGGTGCTGCTTTTGAATATATTCGGCCATGGCGTCAACGTCAGTATTAGGCTTTAACCAAAGCGATAAACCATACTCAGTGTAGTTTAAGCTGCTACTCAATAATGCTGCTGTAGTGACTACTACATTTAACCCTTGCTCGCCGTAATCAAAATAGGCAGCGCGTACTTGGCACGTTAGTGTATTAATATGCTGTTTTAGGGTTATTACATCACCGACTGTAAGCGAATACTGCAGCAAGGCGGGTTCGTTCACTAAGCAACCCACCACCCCGTTTTTGTTTTTTTCAAATACTGCAGATGTAGGTGCTTTATTGTTTAACAAAGTAAGGTGTTGGTTATTGCTGGCCGTTGCACCAAATGCCATAACATCAACAGCTATCGTATTTTTAGGTGTGTTAAGCTCACTGTTAGCTGACCAATATACGCCTACTTTTTCAACCTCTGGGAGTTCACGCAATTTAGCCCCTAACGCTTGAATGTTTTGATCGGGCCTTACGTATAAATCGGCGCTTAGGCGTTTTTCAAGGTGTGTATCTAAGGTGTCGCTAAAACTGCCAACCATAATTTGCATACCTACGGCGGCCCCCATCGCCATTAAAATAGCGAGCACCGAGCTTAGTAATGCGGGTAATTGCACTAGGCTGTCGGCTTTTAACCACTGAATAATAGGGTTTTGTGTTGGCCATGGCAGTTTAAAAACGCCTTTAACTACCGGTGGCGTAATTACAAAAAAGAGGAGTAGCACACAAACACACAGCAATAAGGCACTTATTTTGGTATTTGCCGTTAACGCTAAGTAGCTGGCTGAAAAAATAGCTAACGCAAACATTAGCCATTTAATACGCGTTAAAAAAGCACTTAATCGAGCCGATTGACTGGCTAAAAACCCCAACAAAACAACAATATTAAGTGTAAAACCGCTGGCAATCATGCTGCTATCAAGGCTTACTACAAAGCTTCTATCTAGCTGGTAAAGCCCTCGAAGAGTCGCCGATACATCCATAACTAAGGCATTTGCCAGTGCCGCGCCTAATAACGCACCTAATAACGCAGCAAAAAAACTAAGCACCGATAATTCAATAACCAGCGCTTTAATTAACACCGACCTTTGACAACCCAGCACCCACATTTGCTGCTGCAAGTGAGCGCGCGCATTGTACGCCAGCTTAATTGCATTAAAACTTAAAAACGCACCCACCACATAACCTAACAAAGCCAGCGCTTGTAAATTAAAGAAAAAAGCCTCAGAGAGCGCATCAAAAGCCTGCTCTTGCGCAGCTTCAAGGCGTGCTTGATCGCCTATCAATACGTTTAATTGGGCTGCTTGTTTGTTATTTAAGCCACTTACTTCAAAGTAACTAATTACCCCATTTGCGCGCAGTAGTTTATCAGCAAGGCTAATATCCACCAGCATGGTCATGCCTAAACCTTGTAACTCGCTTACCGCTAACGTGCGTGTGGCATCGCCCATGTTTATATTAATACGGCTATTTTTTAAATTTAGCCGCTGCATTAATTTAGGATCGATATAAACAGTATTTAGTAGCTGTTCTAACCCAGAATAACGATTGTTGGTTGTTGATGCTGAGCCGCTGGTATTTTGTGTAAGCCACTGTAATAAATTGACGCCCCTAAGCGCGAGTTTTTGCTGCGTATCGGTTTCAATTACGCCTTCTAAAACCGGTTGAACCTGCGTAAAGCCAGCTGCCCTAATACGCGACCACATACTGTTGGGCAACCTGTTTTCACCTAGCACAGGGCGTACAAAATGCGTCACGGGGTTTGCAATTAATGCTGTGGTTTGTTGATAGCGTTTACCGGCCTCTAAATTTAAGCCCTGTATTGCAGTAAGTAGCGCCGCGCCTAAACTAAAACCAATAAAAAACAGTAATAACAGCCCAACATGACGGCGATAAAACCGCATATACGTTATTAAAATAAGTTTAAGTTCAGCCATTAATTTGGCCATCTTTTAAAAACAATTGCGTAGCAAATTGGTCGGCCAATCGCTGACTATGCGTGACCATAATTAGTATTATTTGCTCTTCTTCACATAAGCTTTTTAATAGCGTAACTATATCGAGTGAGCGAGCGGCATCAAGGTTACCCGTAGGTTCATCAGCCAATAGTAGCTTGGGTTTATTTAATAGCGCACGACCTATGCCTACTCGTTGCTGCTCGCCACCAGAGAGTTGCTCAGGCATTGCTGTAAGCTTGCCTTCTAAACCCAGTTTTTTAGCCATTGTATTTACTTCATCGTCGCTCGGCGATAACCCATTAAGCCTTGCTTGAAAACACATATTGTCTTTCACATTTAACGGGCTGAGTAATTGATAGTGCTGAAAAATAATCCCTATTTTACGCCGATAAAGAGCAAGCTCACTAGCACTCAGTTCACTAATTTTTTGCTCATTAACCGTAATAGTTCCTCCATCAGGAGACAGTAGACCGGCTAATAAATTTAATAATGTTGTTTTACCCGAGCCACTATCACCGAGTAAGGCAATGTGCGCAGCAGGTGAAATAGTTAACGATAAATCATTAATTATTTGTCGTTTCAAGCCACCATCTTGGCGTGTAAAAAACACATTATTTAGCGAAATCATAAAATGTAGCTCGTCCTAGTAGCAAAGTTTTTAGTTTTGTTTTAAACGTTACAGTAACAGCAATTCGGTCATTTAAGTGCTTTATTTAAGCACATTGCAATAAATTTTATCATTCAGTTAAAGCAATTTGACTGAGTAACTTATTGTATTTTATACGTACCTAAGCCATGCTAATTGTCTAAACTTTAATAAGGTAAGCATGTGTTAGAAATAGCGTTAATATACTTAGCTGCGGCTATTGTGGCAGTTCCTATTGCCAAGCGAGTTGGTCTTGGTTCGGTACTGGGTTACTTAATTGCCGGCATACTCATTGGCCCCTTTGCATTAGGGGTGGTGGGAGATCAAACCGATGTAATGCATTTCGCTGAGTTTGGCGTAGTAATGATGCTATTTTTAGTTGGCCTTGAACTACAACCCTCTCGCTTATGGAAACTTCGCCACTCTATTTTAGGGCTCGGTGGCCTACAAGTAGTGCTAACTGCCGCCGTTATTTTTGCATTTTGTTATTGGGTGTTTACCATGCAGTGGCAAACAGCCCTCGCTATTGGATTAATGCTTGCGTTGTCTTCAACCGCTATTGTGCTGCAAAGCCTTGAGGAAAAAGGCTGGCTAAAGCGCGAAGCCGGCCAAAATGCATTCTCGGTGTTATTATTTCAAGACATTGCCATTATTCCAATTTTGGCGCTGTTGCCATTACTCGCCTTTGCCCCACCAAGTAGCTCTAAAGAAATAAGCCATTCTATCATTGCCAACTGGCCTGTGTGGCAACAAGTCGCTGTATCGATAGGTGTGATTGCTGCCATTATTGCCGGTGGTAAATACGTATCGGCCCCGTTATTTAGGTACATAGCTAAAACTCACATGCGTGAAATATTCACTATTTTTGCGCTATTTTTAGTGGTGGCTATTGCCCTTGTTATGCAAAGTATTGGGCTTTCACCTGCATTAGGTACATTTTTAGCGGGTGTAGTCCTTGCCGAAAGTGAATTTAGACACGAGCTCGAAGCCGATATAGAACCTTTTAAAGGGCTACTTTTGGGGTTGTTTTTTATAACCGTGGGCGCCTCTATCAACTTTGAGTTATTGGCTAATGAGTTTTCAACTGTTATCGCACTTGTTGCGTTACTTATTGTGGTAAAAGCCTGTATTTTATATGCCCTTGCCATCACCTTTAATATTAGTAAAAAACAGCGATTACTGTTTGCATTAGCCCTTGCACAAGGCGGCGAATTTGCTTTTGTATTGTTAAGCGTAACCACAACACTGGCTATTTTAACGCCAGCACAAACAGGCTTAGTGACCCTTGTTGTTGCTGTATCAATGTTAGTGGCTCCGCTATTGTTAATGGTGTACGAACAACTCGAAAAACGCAGCCATACCAGTGCACCAGAGTTCGACAAGCCAGAGCAAATTAGCACAGCTAAGCACGTTATTATTGCGGGCTACGGACGTTTTGGACAAATTATGGGGCGTTTATTGCACGCCCAAGGCTACGAAATAACGGTACTCGATCACAGTCCTAGCCAAATAGAATTACTACGCCGCTTTGGTAATACCGTATTTTATGGTGACGCCGCCCGCCAAGAACTCCTTGAAGCCGCAGGCGCACACACCGCACAAATGCTGGTTGTTGCCATTGATGATCCAGACAAAACCATTGAAATAATTGAGCTTGCCCACAAAAACTACCCACAATTAAAAATTGTTGCCCGCGCAATAGACCGTCGCCACGCATACAAATTACTTAATTTAAAAGTAGATGCGTTTAACCGCGAAACCGTCGACTCAGCTATTAACTTAGCCGTAGAAGCACTCGAACTACTTGGAAACAACAAACAAGACGCTGAGCGTGCTGGTAAGCTGTTTAGAGAACACGATCGCGCTGCGGTTGTGCAACTTGCTGAACTGTGGGGCGACGATGCAAGCTACGGCGTAGCTGTGCGCCAACGTATGGAAGATTTAAAACAGGTATTACAACAAGACAGGCAAGCACAAAGCGATTTAAATACCTGTGAACACGGCGACTGTGAAGACGGCCTTACAGAGCTCGCCGATAGGCCTAAGAAGCCTGATGATACTCATTTAGAGTAGTGTCTATAAATTGATATGTGCTATTAGCATGAGTTAATAGCACTTTTAATAGATACCGCACTCAAATAAGCTATCTAAAAAAATAGCCTTACTTTAGCTAATGTTCAAAACGCTTATATATTCCTAGCCAATCTGAGTGTTCAGGATATTTAATCTTATAAGCATTTATTTCAGCCTTAGAGGCGTATTGAAAATAGGTAGAGACATAGTCATTTATGTAGCTTTCGCCTTCCCCCATTCTCCAAAAAATTTCGCTTGGGTGGTAATCTGGAAATTTAATCCAAGGCGGTATTGGTGGGTTGTGCTTTAACTCATTCTCATAGCGCTCTTTTAGCATTTTCTCCCAAGCAGCTCTATGCTCAAGATACTTATCTCGTTGTTCATCGGTAGTGTTAGCTTGTTTTTCACTTCCTATTGATGAAATAGGTATAAGCATTAAAATAAGCGCTAAAGCTTTGCAAGTATTCATAAAGTAACGCATGACTAGATATGGGCTTTAATTAAAGCTTTTAGTTCTTCTTTTTCGGCTTCGCTTGTAAAAGCACTCGCGGGGATTATTAAAGCCAATAGCTTGTCTACAAATATATATAAGTCGCCTTTATTTTCTTCTATTGCTTCAACGGCTTGCCATTTATAAAAGTAACGTCCTAGATGATTAGTTTCGCAAATGCCATCAGCCTGAAACTCAATTGTTTTATTACCAATCATTACGCCATTTTCATTGGGGATTGATTGCTTTTTTAACTTATGATTATTGTATAAAAATACAATAATCAATATTAAAAATGGCACTGCTACAATTAACCCACTTGGCCAATGAAAGTCAGAAAGGCGAATAGACTCAACCTGAAAAAAAGTCATAAAAACAACGGTTAGCACAAACCATGCAATCACATTTTTTATAAACCCTAAACTTTTATTATCTTTAGGCGCACACAACTTTTTTATTATAAAATCAGCATAGTCGGTATAATTCTTTTTAGTAACAGTAAAAGATTTGAGCATTGTCATGTCCATATAGAACGCCTTTAGCGCATAATTAGGTTGTGTGTTTAAGTTAATTACTAACTACAAGCGTGTATCAAGCTTAACTAACTCACCTGATAGTACATCAAAAATATAATAAAGTGTTTCACTCTCCGCCTTGGTATAAATTAAGGCCGTATTATTACTAATCAACTGATAGCCCTCAATATTATCCATAATGGATTTTAAGCCTGAGCCATCGTATTCAGAAACGAATAGCTCTTTTTTATCTTCACTATTTAAAAAGCCATCTTTGTTTGTATCGTTTTGAACAACTGAGTAAATATTTTTACTTAAAACGCTTTGGTAACTGGTTTCTTTTAATTGAACCGGAGAAAAGCCTACGATCAATCCGTTATTCTTGAATAACACTTTATTTTTCTGGCCAGTTTTAGTAAACATTAAATTTACTGCATTACGACTCAAGCTCAGTGCTGAGGTAACAATAATCTCAGCATTAGCCCTGTAAGGCTTTTGATTTATTATTTTGTCAGATGTGATTTCTAAAATGTGAACATCTTTGATTTGACCAATATAATTTTTTTGTAACTTTGGTTCTTCATCAAAGGCTGCGCTATGTTCAATCACCTGAACCTTAGGCGCAGAGTAGCCACTTTTAAAAAGACCACTAATAAGGCTCTTACCAATAGCAAAAATTACAACTAACGCAGCAATAAATAGTAATACCTTATTAGCTTTTTCAATAAAATTCATAATGCGCATATTTGATGCAAACTCCTTATAAGCAACTGTTTAAGCTTTGGTAATTAGTTTTTTACCCATTTAATATTGGTTTCTTTAATACCTAAGCCTTGCTTGAACCTCTCAGAAAACTCTAATGAGGGCTTACCAGCCCATCCTCTCTCAAGGTATAAATTGTAGCCGTCATCATTTTTTTCATATTTAACAGCGGACAACCAAATACCATCCCAATCACCTAAAAAATCCAGTTCGGCTAAAGTGTTTGGATATTCGCCATTGCGGGTTTTATGTAGTTCAATGAGAGAAATAGCAGATACAAAGTTTTGCGTACCAAACCTTTCATCGGCTCCAGGTACTTCAAAATCACAACCAGATAGTAATAAAACAAATAAAAGACTAAACATATACTTTGCCATTAAGAATAACTCCTAACTTTGTTCAAACATTGCGAACAATTAAAGCGCCTTAAAAAAACTCAACCAAGCTACTTCAAACTTTCTGAGCGACGTTGCAAAAAAAAGAACAATAATTTTTATTTTAACGGCGGTGGGATTGCTATGATCGCTTCTGGCCGATTTGCTCTGAGCAACTCTTTTAAATTTAACTGTATTCTTTCACCACACATCACTATTCCTTTTTTGTCTTGTGTTGTTGAGTAACCGAGTACTATATTTAGTAAATCTAATTCTTCAGGATTAACTTGAAAAAAAACGTTGTAATAACCTTCATAACTATTAGCTTCAGTAAAGTTTAAGTCTGCTAAAAAAGTATCTTTTATCACTAGAGTGAATGACGTTAAATAATAGCTCTTAAATATTTCAGGTACATATACATCATAGCCTGCAACGTTACCTACGCTATAGTCTTCATTTATTTTTGCAAAAGATGCGAGTTGACCTAGTTCATCATCGCCGCAGGCGAATAATGAGTTAGTCCAGAAAAAACATATAACTAAAAGTGCTCGCATTTAAGTCCAATATAACAGCTTTGTTGAGAGGCATTTATGTAACGTCCCTATTGCGTAGACTTCTATTAATATCAAATAGCTTAAGTTATTGCCAACTAAAAATATTTGGCTGTAAGTGGCTGCTTATTTATAAGAAGAGGTGATTATTCGAGGTCTTCTGGGCAGAAATATTTTAAATGCACTTTATTTTACAGGGTGTTTGGTAGCTCACCACAGCTTGCTGATTGAAGTATAAATTTATCCCCAACACAGCAAGCTCGTTTTACACCATATTAAAACTCACCAAAACCTAGTGGTGGTGCCCACCTTGAATAGCTTCACCTTGTTGGTTATAAAACCCTGTTGCGCCGTGTTCTATAAAACCTAGGTTGATCATTTTTGCTAAAAACGGGTCGTTTTCGTTATCGCCAATGTCGGCGTAGTCAGTAGTTTGAAAGCGGTCCCACTGCGCAAATTGCGAAGTAACTTGCTGCTTGTTGTAGCTGACCTTATTTAAGCTTAATAACGTCATTGTTTGGTTTTTTGTGTTGTTTACAGTAAATGATTTAACAAGCTGAGTTTGGCTATAAAAAGCAAGTGAATAGGTATTTTCACCCTCTTGGTAGGTGTAGTTTTTTACTTCATCACAGCCTGTGCCTTGCGTTTTTTTAAGAGTCATTTTTTCAATTAACTGATTATCCACCAGCTGGTTTTTAGCACTCCAATTTTGTACGCCACGTACCTCTGATGGCTGATACTCAATTCCGCGTTGTTGGGCATTAAAATAACGTATTGGGCGAATTTGTTTATTGGCTAAATGCTGCCACAGCTCAGTGGTTACATCGCTCTGATGTGCTACTTGCTTGTTATTACGCCAAAGTGTAAGTATCTGACTACTTTGCTTGTTTTTGTGGGTATTGGTAATTGTGTAGTCTGCTTTTAAATACTGGCTATTTAGGTTGCACTGCGTGGCAAGTGCGCTGGTGCTTGTAAGTGTTGTAAGTGTTGTAAGCAACATGGTTGCGAATAGTGATAATGCTGTTTTCATGGAGTTCTCTGTATTTAACGTCACTGTTATTGCCATAACATACCCACTAACAGTGGCATTTTTATGACACAAAAAAGCCCGCAAAATAATGCGGGCTTTTAATGGGCTCTACTTACTGAGCCACTGTTTCGTCAGCTGTTTTAACTAGGTCAGCGGCAAAGTCCATTACGTGGAATAAAAAGCTTTGCTCGTTTGTGCCTGTAACTAAATGTGCACCTGGGCCCATTGCGTATACACCTACATCTTCACCTGCGTGAGTTTCTGAACTAAGTGGTACTAATGACTCTTGGTGGAAACCCGGAGTGGTTGTATCAACATTTGTTAAATCAACACGTCCTGTAACTGGTGCAGCTAAGTATGAGGCGTCGGCATTGGTTTCATCACCTAAGTCTCTGTAGCCTAAACCATTAGTGTAACCTACTGTGGTGTAGGGCATGTCGTCGGCGGCAAGACTTGGCTCGGTTTGACCTACTGCAACTACTTTACCTAGTATTGGGTTACCACGTTTTGGGTAGCCTGCAATGGTAAATACATGGCTGTGATCAGCAGTCACCACAATTAAGGTTTCTTCTGGGTTAGTGTTGTCCATTGCGGCCTTAACGGCTTTAGCAAATTCAATAGTATCGTTAAGCGCGTTGTATGCATTGCCTGCGTGGTGCGCGTGGTCTATTCGCCCGGCCTCTACCGATAAGAAAAAGCCCTTATCGTTGTTATTAAGCACGTTAATTGCTTTTTCGGTCATTTGCGAAAGCGACGGTTCGCCCGCTACATCGTTTGCTCGATCGGCTTCGTATTGCATGTGGGATTCGTTAAATAAACCAAATACCTTGGTAGCATCGTTGCTAATAGCATCAAACCCTGCTTGGTCCATTACGTAGTTGCCGCTTGGGTAAGTAGCTTGCCACTCGGTGACTAGGTTACGACCATCGGTACGATCCCCTTCAACCGCGCTGATTGCATCGCTTGAATTAGCCGCGGCATCTTTTGGTAAAAAGTGACGACGACCGCCGCCCATTACTACGTCTATGCCATCTACATCAATACCTGCAAAACGTGCTTCTAGGTTAGCTTCAAAGTTTACGAGTTGCGATGCAATATCTTCACAAGCATCTGAACCTGCTGGCATATCTGAGTTATCTTCCCAGTTACGATCAGCTGATTTAGCATACGTTGCCGCAGGGGTTGCGTGAGTAATACGTGCCGTTGAAATAAGGCCGGTTGCTTTACCTGCTATTTCAGCAAGCTCAAGCGAGGTGACCAGTTCGTTACCTGCAACGGTTGAACAAATACCGCGCTCAATGTCTTCGTCTACACCAATGACGCCTACATCGGTTTTAACACCTGACACCATAGCCGTCATTGTGCCTGCTGAATCGGGCGTTTGTGCATCTACATTGTACGTTTTAACAAAGCCTGAGTAAGGCATGGTTTCAAAGCTAAGTTGGTAGTCTTCACCCATGCCGCCTTCAAGCTGGCCTGCTAAAATTCGTGCAGCCGTAACGGTAGAAATACCCATACCGTCGCCTACAAATAAAATTACGTTTTTAGCTTTACCCGACTCAGTAACCGCCTCGGTATTAGCTTGCTGTGTTGCTGATAACTTTGTTTGTGCGTCGCTATACCATGCGTTACCTGTAAGGTTAGCTAATTGCTCTGTAGTTAGCGACGTTGCCGGCGCATTACACACTAGGTTAGATGAATTAACTTCGTCGCTATCAAGCACGCCATTTTCGTTTGTATCTACGCCCACTTGGGTTTCTACACCGCCATTAATACATTGCGCTGAGCCCACGGCTATGGCGTTGTCTACTGCGATAATGTTGTTATCACTTTTATCATCATCACTTGAACAACCCGCTAGCGCGACCATTACTGCTAAAGAAAGTACTGTTAATTTTTTCATGTTCGCCGCCATTATTGCTGAGTTAATTCAAGAGCTTGGTTAATTAGATGAAATACAACGTTTTGCTCAATTACACCTTGAGCAAGTTGCGCACCCGGGCCTTTAGCGTGCAGTGAAATATCTTCACCAGCATGTGTTTCAGAACCGAGTGGCACGGTTGTTTCTTGGTGAAAACCTGGGGTTGTTGTATCAACACCATTTAACTCAACACGCCCTGCGACTGGGCCGCTTAAGTAGGTTGCATCAGCGTTTGTTTCATCACCTAGGTCTCTAAAACCTAAACCATTTGCATAACCTACTGTAGTGTATGGCATGTCATCGGCAGCAAGGCTTGGCGCTGTTTGGCCTACGGCTACTACTTGGCCTAAAATTGGGTTACCGCGTTTAGGGTAACCTGCAATAGTAAATACATGGCTGTGATCGGCAGTCACTAAAATAAGGGTTTCTTCTGGGTTGGTATTATCGATTGCCGCTTGCACTGCATTGGCAAATTCAATGGTGTCGTTAAGTGCGTTGTAAGCGTTACCCGCATGATGTGCGTGGTCAATTCGGCCCGACTCAACCGTTAAGAAAAAGCCATTATCGTTTTTACCCAGTACATCAATCGCTTTTGTGGTCATTTCGGTAAGTGACGGCTCGCCTGCCACGTCATTTGCGCGGTCAGCTTCGTATTGCATGTGCGATTCGTTAAATAAACCAAATACTTTAGTAGCGTCATCAGCAATGGCATCAAACCCTGCTTGGTCCATCACATACGTTGCATCTGGGTATTGTGCTTGCCACTCGGTAACTAGGTTACGCTCATCGGTGCGGTCGCCTTCAACAGCACTTACTGCGTCACTTGAATTAGCCGCAGCATCTTTTGGTAAAAAGTGACGACGACCGCCGCCCATTACAAAATCAAGGCCGTCTACGTCGGTGCCTAAAAAGCGCGCTTCTAGATTTTTTTCAAAATTAACTAGCTGTGAGGCAATATCTTCACAGCCTTCTGAGCCCTCTGGCATATCTGAAATATCTTCCCAGTTGCGGTCTGCCGATTTAGCATACGTTGCCGCTGGCGTTGCATGGGTAATACGCGCTGTAGAAATAACACCTGTTGCTAGGCCTTTAATTTCAGCCAGTTCTGTTGCCGTTAAAAGCTCGTTACCTGCAACCGTTGAACACACACCACGTTCAATGTCTTCGTCTACACCGATTACACCTACATCGGTTTTAACACCTGAGATCATTGCGGTCATTGTGCCTGCAGAATCGGGGGTTTGCGCATCTACGTTGTAGGTTTTAACTTGCGCAGAGTATGGAAATTTTTCAAAGCTTAAATAGCCTTCTTCACCTGGGTTACCTGCTCGTTGGCCTTTTAAAATACGTGCTGCCGTTAGGGTAGAAATACCCATGCCGTCACCCACAAATAAAATCACGTTTTTTGCTTTTGTAACTTGTGCACTTTGTGCCTGAGTATTTTTAGTAGCTAACGTAGTTTGTGCGTTTGTATACCAGTTATTATCTGTTTGGCTTTGTGGTAACACATTGGCATGGCTAGCGGCGCTTAACATAAATGTTAGCCCAACCGCCGCAGCGACTTTTTTAATTTTCATCCTTTATTATTCCCATTATGTAGTGGTTATTTTTGCTTGAAGCTAAAACCTCAAATAAGTAACCGCTGCACTATAGAAAATACATATGACTAATAAAGGACGTTTTAATGAAGAAAAAGTGACCAAAGATTGACAAAAATAAGACACAAAAAAGCGCAGCGGTTTAACGCTGCGCTTGTTGTTATACAAGGGAAAATATTTTTAATTATTAAAAGCGCGCCTTAAACGACACCCCAAAGTAGCGCTCTGCATCACGCGGGATTTGGTAACGGAAGTTATCGCCACTGTAGGTTGTTGCATAGCTTTCGTCAGTTAGGTTTTTAGCAATAAGCGATACTCTGAAGGCATCGTCTTGATGCTGATTGATGTACTAACAGGCCGTGGCTTCAAAGTCTGGCTTGCGTCATTCCAATGCATTTAAGAGGCTTCTTAACCAACCACTCACTGTTCATAAGATACTAGTTAAACTACTGTAATTCCCATATCAACGTAAATAAACTTAAGTTACCCACTAACTTACAATATACTCGCTGCTGATGTGGCCACCAGCGATACACCACTTAAGCCGAGCAATGTAATTGCCATTATATAAACCCATTTTGCATCGACGTAATGGGTTAATTTACGGGCAAAATGTGTAACTAAGAGCACAAGAGGTATTGCCGCTGCAATTAAAAACATAATGTCGGGCTCAGGTAAGGTACCAAATGTTGCAATACCTACACGCACAAAGCCGCTAATGGTAAATACAGCAAGTAATGTGCTGCGTATAGCCTCAATAGACCAACTTTGTTTATAGCACTGAAAAACCAACGGTGGTCCCGAGGTTGAAAACAGCCCGCCCAACAATCCACTTAAGCCGCCTGCGATTAAAAATGATCCACGCCCGCTTTTCTTATTTACTTTTGCACGGCCAACTAGCATTAAGCCACAACACAGCAAAATACTAACTCCTAAAATAAAGTTTAAAAGCTGCGTTAAATGCGCCGACATATACTCAAGTAAACCAAACCCTAGCAACATTAGCGGGATACCCGTATACAGCATGAGTTTTAGTTCAGGTACTTTTACTGCATTACGGTTTTTAACCACCACAGTGGTTGAGTTAACAAGCCCTAACAAACTTACTAAAAACGTGGTTGCTGTTAATGGCAATACATCTAAGAGCGTAAAACTGGCAACCACCAGCAACCCAAAACCAAACCCACTAAGCGTTTGCATTATGGTGGCAATGCCTAGACAAAGCGCCATAAGCAATATGAGTTCTAACGAGATACTGAGCACTTTAAATTTCCTAGATATGCGCTATTGTAGCGTAACGATTTGTTTTTAAGAACAAAGTAAATGTAAGCTGTATTGCAATTGCTCATAATTAATTGGGCTTACGCCAAGGTGCGCAAAAAGTACCACCTATGTTATAACTACAGGTGGATTAAATTTAACGGTAAATAACGATGAGTAACTCTTTGTTTGATCACAAATTAAGTGGCCCAAGCTTGGCTTTTCAACCGCTTTACTTACAAGTGGCTGATTATATTAAACAGCTCATTGTTGGAAGACGCTGGGTGCCTGGCGAAGCATTACCAAGCGAATTTCGCCTTGCTGAAGAATTTAATGTAAGCCAAGGCACTGTTCGTAAAGCACTTAATTTATTAACCGACGATAAAATAGTCACCCGCCGCCAAGGTGTTGGTACCTTTGTATCTGAGCATACCCCGCAAGACGCACTTTTTAGGTTTTTCCCACTGCAAGCCGACGGTAAAGGTACTGATTTACCCAAAGCAGAGCTGTTATCGGTTGAGCTTTGCCCTGCACCACTCGATGTAATTGAAGCCCTGCAACTTAATAAAAAAGACAAAGTCGCTAAGCTTGTGCGTAGGCGTATTATTGATAACGAATTTTGTATGAGCGAAACTATATACCTTCCACAAAGCTACTTTCCTAATATACATCAAAGTAGTGATATTCCGCATACATTGTACCATTACTATCAAACCAAATTTAATCAAACCGTACATAAAACCCAAGACAGTATTAAAGCGGTATTAGCGGATGAAACCGATGCAAAAATGCTCGCAATTAACACTGGCGATCCACTGTTACTGGTGTCGCGCATTACAGAATCGATTGAAGGTAAACGTATTGAATATCGCCAAAGCAAGTGCAGAAGCGATCATTACCACTACCAAATTGAACTTGATTAAAAAACCGCGCTTTAACCGCTAATAACTAGGGCCTTTTGCCCTGTATGAATTAAAGTTTGTTGAATCTAACGGCGAGATTTAATGGCGTCGTGAGGTTTTTAACCTAGTAATATCGATAACTGATATTTAATTAATCTACTGACTCATACCCATATAATAAATAAGAACGGCGAAACTAAAGAGTAAACTACCCTAAGCTAAAAAATAAAATAACAATAAAGCTTGGTGTATTATCAAACATGCTGTTATCCTGCTCGGCATCGGGTTGATGAAAACCCAGTTTATTTGTAAGTACCTCGTTGATATTAGTAATAATCCTTCGCGTTATCCTCAGTTAAATGCACGTTTTCTTCCTGTTAAATTGCCTATTTAGGGCACACTTTTATTTATTTTTAGGATCTATTATGTCTAATACAACAACTGGTACAGTTAAATTTTTTAATGAAGCAAAAGGTTTTGGTTTTATCGAGCAAGAGTCTGGCCCTGATGTGTTTGCACATTTCAGCGCAATCTCTGGCGACGGTTTTAAAACCCTTGCTGAAGGCCAACGTGTACAGTTTACTGTTACTCAAGGTCAAAAAGGCCCACAGGCTGAGAACATTGTTAGCATCTAATTGCTAAACAATTAAATGGGTTAGCAATAACCCATTTTGAATACTAGTTTGAAAGAAGTTTTGTTTTATTTGTTAGTACCCCGTTGTTTTAGTAATAATCCTGCGCGTTATCCTCAAGTTAACTATTTTTTCCGGCTCAATCGCCTCTTTTCAGGCACACTTATATTAATTTTTTAGGATACATATTATGTCTACTACAACTACTGGTTCAGTAAAATGGTTTAACGAAGCAAAAGGTTTTGGTTTTATCGAGCAAGAGTCTGGCCCTGATGTGTTTGCACATTTTAGCGCAATCTCTGGTGACGGTTTTAAAACCCTTGCTGAAGGCCAACGTGTACAGTTTACTGTTACTCAAGGTCAAAAAGGCCCACAAGCTGAGAACATTGTTAGCATTTAACATGTTTTAAATAAATGCGTTTTTTAACGCATTTATTACTCCCTTAATTACCTTCTATCAGTATTACTAAAGCCCCTTCAAACATTTATTTCAGTCTTGCTTGAGCATAACTCCTGTATTGCCTACAATAGCGCACAATATATTCTATGCAGATCCCTATTATGACTGATACAAATAAACCTGAATTACCTGATCAACTTTCTATTAATCCACGCAGCAAATTTTATGTAGAAGAAGTTTTTGAACATGAAATTGGTATTACACTTAACGGCAAAGAACGCTTTGACGTTGAAGAGTACAGCATTAGCGAAGGTTGGATTAAAGTAGCAGCACCTAAAGCGTTAGATCGCCGCGGCCAGCCATTACTTATGAAAGTAAAAGGCAAGGTAGAAGCGTTTTACAAATAAGTTAAACCTTATTTAAAAGTAAGCGACTCCCTTGGGCAGTCGCTTTTTTTGTGTCTATTAAAAAGTATTGAGCTTTTTTTATGTTAAACCTGATGAAGTTTCACTATATTTTTAAGCAAAACATGTTTGAATGACGCCATATTATATAGAACAGCGGAAGCTTATTATGAATAAAGTAATTATTTTAGATGGTGGCATGGGGCGCGAACTTAAGCGCATTGGTGCTCCGTTTACGCAACCCCTTTGGAGTGCACAAGCACTTATAGAAGCGCCACACTTTGTCACTCAAGCACACACTGGGTTTATAGACGCTGGTGCTGAAGTAATTACTGTAAATAGTTACGCATGTGTACCGTTTCATTTGGGCGAAGCGCTTTATAATTCACAAGGTGCCGCGCTTGCCAATCAAGCTGCAATCATTGCAAAAAAAGCAGCTCAAAGTGCACAGCAAAATGTAATGGTAGCAGGTTCGCTTCCGCCGGTATTTGGCTCTTACCGCCCGGAGCTATTTGAACCTAAACGTGGTTTTACTATTTTAAATACACTTTATGACGCACAAAACGAGCATGTAGATTTATGGATTGGCGAAACTATTTCAAGCATTGAAGAAGCACATGTAATGGCAAGTGTACTTAAAAATTCAAACAAGCCATGCTATTACGCATTTACTTTAAATGATGAAGTTAGCGAACAAGCAACCCTGCGCTCAGGTGAATTAGTAACTGACGCCATAACAGAACTACTTGAATACAATATTGCTGGTATTTTATTTAATTGCTCGATCCCCGAAGTAATAGAACAAGCCTTGGTAGATACTAATAAGGTCGTGTCGAAACTTAATAAAACCGTGGTGTTGGGCGCCTTTGCAAACGGCTTTACACCTATTGCCCATGACTATCAAGCCAATCAAGGCTCGCAAGCGTATCGCGATATTTCACCTTCAGAATACCTAGACTTTGCAAAAAAATGGCACAACCTAGGCGCAAGTATTATTGGCGGCTGCTGTGGTATAGGCCCAGAATTTATTGAAGTACTGGTAAGCTGGAAAAATGAACTCAAAAACACTCAGCGTTATTGGTTGTGATTTTATTGCAACCAATCAAGCCCTTGTATTGCTGTAGTAGGAAATGCTGTTGCATGGCTAGCGCCCTCAATAACCACACTTTTTAATTGTATATTGTCACTGTTAAGTGCATTAATTTTTTGTACCAATTGCTTGGCACCCTCAACCATATTTTGTCCTTCACCAAAGGCTGGGGTTTCCTTTGCTCCCACCGATATATAAACTTTTATAGGCACTTTAGGCTTATTTGCTTGTGGCGCTAAGACTGCGTTGCTGTTAAACCAAACAGACGGGCTACC
>NZ_PNDY01000002.1:0-252467 GCF_005886645.1 Pseudoalteromonas sp. S408
TTGGCAGTAACCGAATCTGTATTGTGTGTGAAGATGTTGTCAGTGTGAAAAACAGTTCAAGTTAGGTGGTGACCTAGTTTGGGCTGTTTTATTTTACAACTTAATTACACCCTATCCCAAATATTTGAAAGCCCTTAAGTAATTAAGGGCTTTTTTATGCCTATTTACAAACGAGTAAAACATTACATAAATAGTAACCCTTATCCACCTAGCGCCACTGCCAACGTACAAAACTCTCTTTTAAATAACTTTAGCGTAATTATTTACTAGGCAATGTTTCCATACCCTCACACCGTCACTTAATTCAGTGGACTAACTTTACTTATAGACCAATTGGTTTATATGTAATGTTAGCTATTATCGCGAGGTATAAAGTCTAATACGGTTGCATTGATACAATATCTGTCTTCCCCTCTTGGGCCTTCGCCCGGAAATAAGTGACCTAAATGAATTCCTGAACTTTTAGACCTCAACTCTATGCGCTGCATGCCCCAACTGTTGTCTTCATGTTCGGTTACACTATTTTTAACAGGGTGCGTAAACGACAGCCAACCTGTGCCAGAATTAAAGCGATCACGGGTATCAAACAAAGCCTCTCCACTGAGCTTGTCAACAAAGGTACCATCTGGAGTATTTTTAAATATTTTGTATTCTTTACAATAAGGACGATCTGTTTTGGCATTAAATGCGACCTTATAGGCTTCGCTATTTCCTAATTTAAATGCCCCTAGGGCTTTATAAAAAGTATCGCGGTTTGCATAGCCCTGGCGTCCGTATACTTCTTCGCCATTTTCTAAAAATAGAATAGTCGGTGTTGCCCAAGTAGCCGATTTAATCGTTAATCCATCTAATTGATCGGCAAATCTAAATGATAAAGGAATCGTTCCTTTGTAGTCATTCGCCACCTCTTTTTTAAACTTCTCGCAGTAGGGGCAATAATCGCGTGAGTCTATAACCACTATTTGCTTACCTGCTAACAATGCAGTGTTGTCTTTAGTTTCATCAGGTACTGGTTCAAAAACAACACCAGTAGAATGATCAGGGCAATAGCCATTAGGATTTTTCTGTAAATAATTTTGATGGTATTCTTCCGCGGCAATAAACCCCTCGAGTGGCTTTATTGCAGTGACTATATCTCCATACCCTGCATTGGTTAATAATTGTTGGTACTGCGCTTTAACCTTGAAAGCAGTGTCACTTTGCTCATTGTTGCTCGTTAAAATAATTGAACGGTATTGCGTACCAATGTCGTTACCTTGTTTGTTTAGCTGGGTAGGATCGTGACTTTCAAAGTAATTTTTAAGTAATGCTTGTGAGGAAATAATATTGCTGTTGTAAGTAACTTTGACTACTTCAGCGTAGTTGTTTTCGTCAAAACGACGTGATTGCTTAGTAATATTTCTGTAAGTAGCCTCAAAGCCTTTTCCATCAGCATAGCCAGACTCTGCATCAATCACTCCTTCTAGTGCTTCATAGCGTTTTTCTGCGCCCCAAAAACACCCCGATCCTAGTACAAGGGTTTCTACATGCATGCTCGCTTCTACATTGCTTTGTTCTACTTTTTCCATTGATAAAGCAAAAGTGCCTGCGCTAAATATAATGGCAGCGCCCGATAAATATAATAATTGCTGATAATTCATAATATACCTCTAAACAAGTCCGTACTCATTGAGACCATTTAATCTTGATTATTATTTCAAACTACGTGCTTATTTATTACGAGGATTAAGATATAAAGTTTACTTTTAAACCTCATTGGCAATGAAATTACAGAATTAGTGTATTAACTATTTTGTATAAAATGTTTTTTGTTAGTCTCAAGGTTGTCAATAATTAACTAAATATGTGTTAGGTTTGCTTAATGATGTCCGAATTAGGTTTTACCAATGCAAAATCCTCACGTTTACGCTCTATCAAACAATAGCCTAATGTTTGATGCATCTCATTTAAGCGCTAACGACACTCTCAGTATTCAAAACAAAATTTGGTCTTTAGCAAGCCACTGTAATACAAGTGGGTCATTTATCGACGTTGTACCAGCTATGACCTCACTCACTTTGTATCTTAAGCAAGAAATAGAGTTAGCCAAATGGCATGAAGAATTACTAGGTATTTGGAATAACATTAAGCCAAATGAGTTTGTTGCTAAACATCATAAAATTAAGACGCATTACAATGGGGCAGATTTAAACTACGTTGCCAACTTTCATAATTTAAGTATTGATGACGTCATTAATCTTCACAGTGAAGCGCAGTACGCTGTTTTATTTTTAGGGTTTCTACCTGGTTTTGCATACTTAAACGGGTTAAACGAACATCTTTATACACCAAGACGTTCCGAGCCTCGCCTAAAAGTGCCTAAAGGCTCTGTTGCTATTGGCGCTGAGCAAACAGCGATTTACCCTTCAGATTCGCCCGGTGGTTGGCATATTATTGGCCATACTGACACGCCCTTGTTTGATGCAAAGCTAAAAAAACCATGTTTAATACAGCCAGGTGATACGCTCGAATTTATACCTATTTCGGTGGGGAAATAAATCATGATTAAAGTGATTAAAAGTGGCCCATTACTGACCATTCAAGATTTTGGACGCAGCGGATACCGCCATTTAGGCGTTAGTCAGTCTGGTAGCTTAGACCCTTATGCACAAACCATAGCAAACTGCCTTTTAAATAATGATAAAAATGCCGCTGTGCTTGAGGTGACTGTTGGCATGTGCGAACTTGAGTTTGAATGCAACACAGTTATTGCCTTATTTGGTGCTGATTTAAATGCAACACTTGATGAAAAACCTATTTACCCGGGTTGGACATACAATGTAAAACAAAAACAAGTGCTTAAGTTTTCAACAGGGAGAGCCGGATTAAGAGCCTACATTGCCGTTAAAGGGGGAATTCAAAGCTCGGTTATTATGAATTCTAGAGCCACTGATTTAAATGCTGGTTTTGGCGGACTAAATGGCAAATCGCTCATAGCCGGTGACAATATTAAAATTACTCCTTACCAATCAGAATTTACTCAATGCGGCGCACTTATGCCGCCAAAACGTAAAATTGTGCGTGTATACCCAAGCCCATACGCAGAGCTTTTCTCCAAACAGATCATTAATGGGTTTACTCAGTCGTCGTTTAAAGTGAGTCACAATAGTAACCGTATGGGCGTAAGACTCCAAAGTGATGATTATTCTTTAACTCACTCACACTCATTACCTTCTCTTGCTGTGAGTCCAGGAAGTATCCAACTGCCCCCAAATGGAGAACCCATTGTATTGTTAAACGATGCACAAACAACGGGAGGTTATCCCTTATTAGGCACCGTCATTGAAGCAGATTTACATCAATTTGCTCAATATAAACCGCTAGATACAATTGAATTTGAATACGTGACGTTTGAACAAGCACTAAAAGCTAAACAAAAACTCAAAGGCCATTTAAACCAGTTAAGCATTGCACTTAAAAGTAGAGGCCTAGGCAATAATGGGGGACGTTAAACCGCGCGTAATTTAATGTAGTTCATTGCACTACTTAGTTACATAAACAAGTTCGGCCTGCTTGATTGTCTAATTAATAGTTCAGAGTTTACACAGCAAATTGATGTAAAAATAATCAGAGTTTCGCCCTATTAACCAACAAGGTGCAACGAGTTAAACATTGGTGCATAAATTATTCTTAATTAATTGCAAAAGCTGTGTGACTTGAGTAATTATTTCTGATAAAACAAGGGTTCGCAGTTCAGCAAATTGGCTGTTCTGCACACATAATAGGAATGAGGAGTTACTATGTGTTCAATCTTTGGGGTATTAGATATAAAATCTGATCCCGCTCAATTGCGTACCCAAGCAATTGAAATGTCAAAATTACTACGACACCGAGGGCCAGATTGGTCTGGTGTTTACGCGTCTGAAAAAGCAGTTTTAGTTCATGAGCGTCTTGCAATTGTTGGCGTATCTAGCGGTGCGCAACCTTTATACAACCCAGAAAAAACGAATATATTAGCGGTAAATGGGGAAATATATAATCACAAAGAGTTAGCTGCGAATTTAGACACTGATTTTACGTTCCAGACGCAGTCTGATTGTGAAGTTATCTTAGCGCTATACAAACAAAAAGGCCCTGAGTTTTTAGATGACTTAAATGGTATTTTTGCGTTTTGCCTATACGATGAAGAAAATGACGCCTACTTAATTGGTCGTGATCATATCGGTATTATACCGCTTTACACTGGCCACGATGAACATGGTAACTTTTATGTTGCCTCTGAGCTGAAAGCACTTTCTCCAATTTGTAAACACATTGAAGAATTCCCCCCTGGCCATTACCTTTACAGTAAAGATGGTGAACTTAAGCCTTATTACAAACGTGATTGGCAAACTTTCGACGCAGTTAAAGATAACAGCGCAGAGTCGGCAGATGTAAAAGACGCATTAGAAGCAGCCGTTAAACGCCAACTTATGTGTGATGTACCATACGGTGTATTACTGTCAGGTGGATTAGACTCATCAGTTATTTCTGCTATTACACAGCGTTTTGCTGCTAAACGTATTGAAGATAACGACGAAAGCGATGCTTGGTGGCCCAAACTTCACTCATTTTCAGTTGGCCTTGAAGGTTCGCCCGATTTAGCGGCGGCTCAAAAAGTTGCAGATATGATTGGTACGGTGCATCACCCTATCATTTTTACTATTCAAGAAGGTATTGATGCGCTTCGAGAGGTCATTTACCACATAGAAACCTATGATGTAACCACAATTCGTGCATCAACCCCTATGTATTTAATGGCGCGTCAAATTAAAGCCATGGGTATTAAAATGGTTCTTTCTGGTGAAGGTGCAGATGAATTATTTGGTGGTTACTTATATTTCCACAAGGCTCCTAATGCACAAGAGTTTCATGAAGAACTAAACCGTAAAGTTTCTAAACTTCATATGTTTGACTGCCTGCGCGCTAATAAGTCGATGGCCGCATGGGGCGTTGAAGCACGCGTACCATTCCTTGATAAAGAATTTGTTGATGTTGCTATGCGCATCAATCCTGAAGCAAAAATGTGCAAAGATGGCAAAATTGAAAAGCATATTTTACGTGAAGGTTTTGGCGGTTATTTACCAGATGAAGTTTTATGGCGCCAAAAAGAACAGTTTTCTGATGGTGTTGGTTACAGCTGGATAGATACATTAAAAGAGTATGTTGAAGAGCAAGTAAGCGATCAAGACCTTGCTAATGCAAAGTTCAAATACCCTATTAATACCCCTGATTCAAAAGAAGCTTACTACTACCGTACTATTTTTGAGTCGCACTTCCCAGGTGACGCATCAGCAAAGTGTGTACCACATGGCAAGTCAGTTGCTTGTTCAACTCCTGAAGCACTTGCTTGGGATGAGTCGTTCCAAAACAATGCAGACCCTTCTGGTCGTGCAGCGGGCGTTCACAACGACGCTTACACAGGTAAAAAATAAGCACTAATTTATACACTGCATAAATTTTATGCAGTGTATAAAACTCCCCCACCCCATTTATTACAGTTTACATCCCAACCTTAATAGACCACTTAGTTTATAAATAACTATTTGTTAAATTATAGTTTAAGTTCTAACCTTATAAATATTGCCTGCATATCATTAATTTCTAAAATCGCTATTTATATGGCTAACAATACCCAAAAAACACGATATTTTGACTATTTGTTACTTTAAACGTTTATGCAACCTCATATCATCTGTAAGATAGGAATATTATTAGTTAGTCTTCAAATTATTTTTCATTCTCTGTATATAGACTAATGTATTTAATGGGCGGCTGGATAAACCAGTTATTTATAATTAAAAAAGAGGTATTGCATGAAGGAAAATCATGACAAATATAGTATCGACAATACAGATTACACCGTAGGACAGGATAACGTTCAAAAGTGGGGGTTTGATATTCATAACCCTGTTTTTGGGATCAGTGCGGGCCTTATTATTTTATTTTTAGTTGCCTTACTTGTTACTGAGCCACAAACAGCTAAAACGGCACTAGATACAATTAAATTCGATATCATTAATAACTTCGATGCGCTATTTATGTGGGCTGCTAACTTTTTTGTCGTTTTCTGTTTAGCACTTATTGTATCTCCATATGGAAATATACGCTTAGGAGGAAGTGAAGCTAAACCATCTCATACACGTCTTTCATGGCTTGCCATGTTATTTGCAGCGGGTATGGGTATTGGCCTTATGTTTTGGGGTGTAGCTGAACCTGTTGCTTATTATACTGGTTGGTACGAAACACCGCTAAACGTTGCAGCAAACACGCCAGAAGCAGCAAAGCTAGCTATGGGAGCAACCATGTTTCACTGGGGGCTTCATCCGTGGGCAATCTATGCAGTGGTGAGTTTATCCCTTGCTTTTTTTGCTTACAATAAAGGGCTACCACTATCAATTCGTTCGATTTTTTACCCTATTTTAGGTGATAAGGCGTGGGGATGGCCGGGTCATATTATTGATATTTTGGCTGTTTTGGCGACTTTGTTTGGTCTAGCTACCTCTCTAGGATTGGGTGCCCAACAAGCCTCTGCAGGTATTAATCATGTCTTTGGTTTAGAAGGCGGTATTGGTTCGCAAATATTAGTGATTGTAGGGGTTACTTTATTAGCGGTTATCTCTGTTGTTCGCGGCATTGATGGCGGTGTAAAACTACTTAGTAATATAAACATGCTAATAGCGTTTGTATTGTTATTGTTTGTTTGCCTTGTGGGATTTGCTGTAGCTATGGGCAACATTCCAAATACCGTGATGGGCTATGTTGAAAACATTATTCCTTTAAGTAACCCACATGGCCGTGAAGACGAAACATGGATGCACGGTTGGACTGTATTTTACTGGGCATGGTGGATTTCGTGGTCACCTTTCGTTGGCATGTTTATAGCTCGTGTTTCACGTGGGCGCACTATTCGTGAATTTTTAATCGCTGTGTTACTAATCCCAACCTTAGTAACGGTATTGTGGATGTCTATTTACGGTGGTATTGCAATTGACCAAATTATAAATGGTGTAGGCGCGCTTGGGCTTAATGGCTTAACTGAGGTTCCTTTAGCAATGTTTCAGATGTTAGATGAGCTTCCGCTTGCAAATATATTATCGTTTATTGCGATTGTGCTTGTACTTGTATTTTTTATTACCTCTTCAGACTCTGGTTCGTTAGTCATCGACTCTATTACTGCTGGTGGTAAAATTGACGCCCCTGTTCCACAACGTATATTTTGGGCTACGGTTGAGGGCGCTATTGCCGCAGCATTGTTGTGGATTGGCGGAACACAGGCTATTGAGGCCTTACAAGCAGGTGCAGTTTCAACAGGCTTACCATTTACGTTTGTGCTTTTACTTATGTGTGTGAGCTTGTTGTTAGGTTTAAGAACTGAGCCTAGACCGACTAAATAATAAATTAATAATAATAAAACGCCGCATTTTTTGCGGCGTTTTTATTTGTATGTGTTCAGCTCCATATCTCACACAATGGGGTTTCTTCAGTGTAATGATGGCGTAATTGAGCTTGCAATAGTTCAGCTGTTGCAAGCGCATCAGTTAGCGCATGATGCCCTTCATAAACTGGTAGTGAATAACGTTTGCGACAGTCATTTAGCCTCAACGACCCCAATTTGGAGTTAAATAACTGCCCAATTAAGCCTTGTTTTGCCTTGAGCGCTCTGCGCTCAAGTTCCATGGTATCAACAACCATAAACTCAATATGCTCTCTTAATCGCAATACTAAGGCACTGTTTAAAAAGCCACGTTCGATTGCCGCATAGTGAACAACAATCACCTTAGCACGTAACGCATCAAGCAAAGGAGCAATAATGTTGTCAAAGTCGGGCGCGTTATCTACATCATTATGAGTAATACCGTGGATCACAATAGACGATTCACTTAGGTTTCGTCTTGGCTGAACAAGCCAGTGCTTGCTCTGTTTACAGTATATTCGCGTTAATGTAAAAGGAACTAATCCTACACTCACAATATCATCTGTTTGGCTATTTAGCCCTGTTGTTTCAAAATCTAATGCAACAAAAGAAATTTCTTTTATAGGGGCGTTAGCATTGCTAAATGCCGATAAATAAAACTCTTTTATTAAATTATTTTGTGTATTGTCGGCAAGCTGTGCATAACGTATTTTCCAGTTTGTTACTTCTTTAAAAAACATAGATTATTTCACACCTGAGTGTGCGCTATAACAAAATTTAAGGTAACTTTGCGCCTTATCTAAAATAGCAAAAGCATCTTTCAAATGTCGCTGTTCGAAAGGAGAAAGTAAATGAGGGTCAAGGTTATTATCGGGTGCTTCACCCTGTTCAATTTGCCATGCCTGATGGCGTATACGCGTCATTGAAATGTACTCTAACGCATCACGTAAATCTTGCGCTTTACCTTCAGGTAAAACATTGGCTTCTATAATATCTTCTAAACGATCAAATGAATTTTGCTTACGAGAGCCAATTGCAAGTGCATGAACACGAACTACATCACTCAATGGCGCAGTACCGCGTCGTTTTAAGTTCATAGACTTTTGATGCTGTCCATTGTGCTCGAGAACAAACCCTTTAAAAAAACCAAGAGGAGGTGTTCTATTTCGAGCATTTGATGCCATGTTAGCTAAAAACACTCTGTTACTTGCACTTTGTTTTGCAATAAATGTTTTTAACTCATCAGCCCATTTTGTTTTACCCCACACACCGTCTAAATCAAAAAATATAGAGCTATTAAGCAAAGCCTGTGGTTTAGGCTCAGCAATCCATTGGGAAAATTGTTCAAACCATTGGTCTTGTGTTTTTCGCCACTTTTTAAAGGATGCCATAATTTCACCGTCGCAATAGCTATAGCCACATTCAGCTAATCCATCACAAACAAAGTCACTTAAGTTTTGAAAATATGTATTATGTTTTTCATCGTCATAACTATTATCTAATATAAGTGCATTATCTTGGTCAGTAACAATAAGTTGTTCATCCCTTGCCATAGAGCCTAATGCAATAAAGCAGTAAGGTACTGGCGGCGGGCCGAACTTTTCTTCTGCAAGTATTAGCAGTCGTTGTTTAAAGGTACGGCCAATGACAGCCATTGCAGTACCAACCATGTGAGAGTTAGCGTCTTCATTTACCATGCGCACAAATACACGGGGAAGTTGATTTGCATAGTGGGCTAAATCTTCCACAGACTGCTGTGCCAATATACCACGCACCAACAATAAGCTACTCTGCGATTCATAACGCAAAATATCTGATAAAGAAATAACACCTATCGGCCGTTTTTTTTGTACCACTGGAAGATGATGTAAGTTATCTCTGAGCATGGCTAACACAGCTTCAAAAATATAGTCATTTTGATCAAGTAGCACTAAGTTAGTGGACATAATAACGTGTGCAGGGGTGTTGAAAGCAAGCCCCTGCGCCACAACTTTAGTGCGTAAATCTTTATCTGTTATTATGCCAACAACTTGCCCGTCATCTTCTTGGGGGTCGTTATTTACGGGCTTATTAACGTCGGTAACTAGCACTGACGATACCGATTCATCAGTCATTAGCTGTGCTATATTTTTTACTGTTTCAGTTGCGTCAACTGTGACAACCTCTCGGTGAAGTAACGATTTAACTTTGGCAGTCGTTAAATCGTTTCCATCGGCTTGTTCTACAATTGCCTGATGCAAACGCACGTTACCATCCGTTTCAAAGTAATCTGCAAATACTTCATATTCATCACAATACTGCAAAAAAATGTCAACGTTTATACAATAAACTAAGGTGTCTTCGAGCGCTGTAGCCGGAAAACGCACCTTTCGATTCATTAGTAACCCCATTTGCCCAAATATTCCTGCGGTGGCCAAACGGTTATACAGCTCACCATCACGTCGGTACATTTCAACAGAGCCACTTCTTATTATGTATAAATCAGCTATGTCTTGGCCATATTGTAAAATATCGGTATTAGCCCTGAAGTAACTGACTTCAACTTGTTGGGCAAGTTCATCTAATGCTTTTTGAGGAAGATCATCAAAAGGAGGGTGTTGTGATAAAAATTGCGCTATTTCAATTTGCTCGCTTTGCATTATAGATCCCTACTAATATCCAGTAATGCAATTGTGGGCCTAATTAACCGTTTTTTAAAGAAAAAAGATTAATTAGGCTCATAAAGATTTACTCTGTATGTTCAAGCTCTTGAGCAAGCTGTTTAGTTTCATCCCCTCTTGGCTTAGTAAAACGTGCAAGCCCTAAATAGATGACTGGTGTTAAGTATAAAGTAAATAAAACAGCAAGCGACAGCCCACCAAATACAACCCAACCTATTGCATTACGCGCTTCGGCACCCGCCCCACTTGATAATATTAATGGTAGTGCACCAAGCAACGTAGAAACGAGTGTCATAGTGATTGGACGTAACCTAACCAGCGCAGCCTCTTCAACCGCCTCACGCACAGATAAGCCTTGATCGCGAAGTTGGTCTGCAAATTCAACCAGTAAAATAGCATTTTTTGCAATCAGACCAATCAACATTACTAAACCAATTTGAGAATAAATATTGAGAGACGTATTCGTTAAATACAGCGCTAAGATGGCAGAGGTAATACCAAATGGAACTGTTAGCATTACCACTATGGCACTGTTAACACTTTCGAATTGAGCAGCTAATACAAGCAATACAATTAAGAATGCTAAAACGTAAGTTAGAAGGACTTCGTTTGCAGTTTCTTCGAAGGTCAGCGCTTCGCCTTTAAACGCAAGAGTAATGCCCTGAGGCAAAGACTGCTGAGACAAATTACGAATTTGCTCGACTATATCTGCAATCGTCATTCCATCGGGTAATTCCATATCCAATTCAATAGCACGACGCTGAGCATGACGCTCAAGCTCTGCAGCAACGCCCTCTTCACTAATATTAGCTAAGCTACTAATTGGGACTAACCTTCCTTGTGAACTTGCCACATACAGGTTTGCTAAATCACTTGGATCTTGAATAACTTGGTTTTGCACTTGCAACATAATAGGTATTGATTGGTCACCAATGTTTAAATCAGCAATATCATCACCATTTATGGCGGCACGAAGTGTAATTGAAATATCACTTAGCGATACACCCAACTCTTCGGCTCTTCGTCTATCAATATTTACACGTAATTGTGGTTGTGATGGCTGATAAGATACTCGCACAGGCGCTGTACCTGGGATTGCATTTTCAATTTGTTTTGCAAAGTCTTGCGCAGCAATAAAAATTTGTTGGTAATCTTGGCCTAATAAAGCAATTTCTATTCCGCCACCTTGGCCTCTTAAATTTAAACTGTTTGAACCCGATGCACGTCCGGCTGCGCCTGGAATTTCACCTAACGGACCACGAATTTTATTAATGATTTCTTGTTGAGTAAATTGACGGTCGTCCCAATGCTTAAGAGGAACCGTTATAAACACTATATTAGGGTCCCATTGCCCAACAACGGTGTATATAGATTCTATTTCACCACTTTCTACGAAAGGCAACAAAATATCTTCCATCTGCATTGCTTGCCTGTCCATAAAGTTCAAACCTACACCATCAGGTCCTCTGGCAAAAATTCGTATTTTACCCCTGTCCTCTGTGGGTAAAAGTTCGTTGTCGAGGTTTAGATACAATGCACCAGAACCAAAGGCTATTAATATGCACGCTATGAGAACTAACCAAGCACGGTTCAAAACGCTTTTTATCGTTGTACTGTAAAGCTTAACAAGCTTATTGCCTACTTTAGCAAACGGGTGGGTGCTTTGTTTTTTCAGTTTTAATTTTGAAGTCAATGCAGGAACAAGTGATAATGCGACAAAACTTGAAATAATAACGGCGCCGGCAAGCACCCCGCCAAACTCTCTAAATAATCGCCCTGCAGTAGAAGGTAAAAAAGCAATAGGAATGAAAACCGCTGCCAATACCGCAGTTGTGGCAACAACCGCAAAAAATACTTCTCTCGTACCTATGACAGCGGCAGCGCGCCGACCAAGTCCTAAACCTCTTTGACGTTGTATGTTTTCACTCACAACAATTGCATCATCGACTATTAAACCCGTGGCTAGCACAAGCGCTAATAAAGTGAGTATATTGATAGAAAAACCAAGGGCCCAAATAAGAGCAAGTGAACCTATAAGCGCAACAGGTATAGCAAAAGCTGGCACAAGTGTAGCGCGCCACGAGCCTATGAATACCCATAATGTTATTACCACTAACAAAACGGTAAGCACTAAGGAATTGATTACTTCATCAACTGAGCTTCTTATAAATTGCGCGTCATCTGAGGTTAGCGTAAATTCGAGCTCAGGGAATCGTTTGCGCATGTTTTCGAGCAACTGAAGCACTTCATCCGATATTTCAATTGTATTCGACTGTGCTTGGCGAATAACCTCCATACCAATTACGGGTTTGCCATCTAAACGAACCATAGAGCGTGGATCTGCAGGACCAAAATAGACCGATGCAATATCACCTACTCGTGTATCGCCGCTAACAATAATATCTGCAACTTCACTAGGTGTAATAGAAGTTGCGTCTGCTCTAACAATTACTTGTTGGTCACTTGATTTAAGGCTACCCGCGGGTACATCAAAAGGCGCTTCTCGTAAAACGTCTGCTACATCAGGAATAGTAAGATTAAAACTGCTTAATTTTAGGGGATCTAAACGAACACGTAAAACGCGTTTACGGTCTCCGTTCAACCTTACATCGGCAACGCCTGGTATTGTTAGAAATTGAGGTGCTAAATCGGTTTCGACTCGCTCAGTAAGGGCTTCAAGAGCCAGACTACTACTTGACACAGTGAGCGATACAACCGCTTCTGCATCGTTATCGGCTTTGATAATGGCAACACGCTCCACCTCCTCTGGTAACTCTCGTTGTACACGAGCAACAGACTCTCTGGTTTCGTTAGCTGCATTGTCTAAGTCAACGCCAGGGCGAAATTCAACAACAATACGAGCACTGCCCTCTTCACTTTGTGCACGTATTGATTTAACGCCACTCACTCGGGCTATCGCCCCTTCCAGTTTGCTGGTTACTTCTGTATCAACCGTTTCGGGTGACCCACCAGGAAATGATGCTGAGACTGTTATACGCGGTCTATCAACATCTGGTAACTCTCTAACTTCAATGCCAGCGATTGCAGCTAAACCGGCAATTATAATTAATAGATTTAAAACAACAATAAGAACAGGTCGGCGGATTGCCATTGAAGGGAGATCTTGCATCATAGGGGAATTTTTCATTATTATTCCTCTAAATTACTGACATTGGCGAACGTTAATGCTTGGTTTTCGCGTAGACGTTGCACGCCTTCAACAACCAATATATCGTTCTCATTTAAGTTACCTGAAACTAGCAATCGCCCAGCTAAGCGTTGCTCTATTTTTACATCAATACGCGTAGCTTTTTTATTTATACTTTTCCAAACGTAAGGACCTGTTGCTCCCCACATAAGTGCAGCTTCAGGCACAACCGCGTATGACTCCCCTTGCATTGTAATATTAATTCGAAAGCTCATACCTGGCATAAACTGATCATTTGTATTTTCCAGTTTGGCTTTAACTCGTAAGGTACGGGTTTGTGGATTTATTCGCGAATCTAAATATGAAACTTGAGCATTAATGGCTTTTGCACTTTGCCATGGTGTTACTTCCACAATGCCTTTATTTTTTAGCATAGAGACAGCTGACTCAGGTGCGTTAAAGTTGATATACAAACTGCGGGTATCATCAATAGTCGCTATGGCTGTTTGCTCAGTAATGCGATCCCCTTTTTCAACATCAGTAAGCCCCATCACACCATCGAATGGCGCAAGTACTGTTCTATCTTCTAGGTCTGTTTTTGCATTGATAAGTGCAACCTCGGCAAGTGCATGCAGAGTTTTCGCATCATCTAAGTCACTTTTAGGGATTGCCCCTTTTTTGTGACTTTCGCTGAGTCTGTTAAGTGTACGCTGAGTGTCTGCTAGGGTTATTTCTGCTTGTTGAAGCGCTGCTTTTTGCCTACGAGAGTCTAGTTCAACTAAAACATCTCCTTCTTTAACAAAGTTACCCGGTTTAAAGTGAACTGCTGTAACTCTATCACCAACAGCAGGGTATAATATAACGGAATGAATTGCTTCTGCATTTCCTACAGCTTTTACCTCTTCTTTTGTACGTTCCGTTGTTACTTTTTGTACCATTACATTTGCACTTGATGCTGCGGTGCTAAAAATGAATAATAACAAGTAGATATTTAATAGAAGTATGCGCAATTTCAAAGAACCACCTAATAGACAATTTTGTTAACCACTATACGCAGTGTAACAAAACTGTGATCAAAATTAGCCAGTGTTAACGCTGAATGCTCAACTATATAAGATGAATAACAAAATGAAGGCAAAAAAAAGAGCCGTGAAGCTCTTTTTTATTTAATAACTATTACCGATTAATTACTTTGCGCGTTGCGCATCTTTTTGTGCTTTTTTAGCTTCTTTACGTTGTTGAAGAACAGTTTGTGCTTCATTACCTATATGCCCTTCACCACGAGCTTGAGCAAGTTCAATTTGTTTTTGGCGCTCTGCAAAGCGCGCTCGCTGCTCATCAGTTACGTTATCAATACAATGATGGCATGAAACACCTTCTAGATACTCAGGCTTTTGTTTTTCTTGTTCAGTAATAGGCATACGACACGCATGACACTGATCGTACGATCCCTTTTGTAGGTCATGGTTTACAGCAACGCGATTATCAAAAACAAAGCATTCGCCTTCCCACATGGTTTCTTCTTTTGGCACCTCTTCCAAATACTTAAGTATTCCGCCTTCAAGGTGATAAACTTCATCAAAGCCTTGTTCTTTCATATAGGCCGTTGATTTTTCACAGCGAATGCCACCTGTACAAAACATAGCTACTTTTTTATGTTTTTCTGGATCAAGATTTTCTTTTGCCCACTGCGGAAATTCACGAAAAGTGGTTGTATTGGGATCAACGGCATTTTGAAATGTACCAATTTCAATTTCGTAATCATTACGCGTATCAATTAAAACAACCTCTGGGTCAGAAATTAATGCATTCCAGTCTTGAGGTTTAACATAGCTCCCCACGACTTTAAGGGGATCAATTCCCTCTACCCCCATTGTTACAATTTCTTTTTTTAGTTTTACTTTTGTGCGGTAAAACGGGCATTCGTCGTCATAAGATTCTTTAGTGACAATATTTTTTAAATTTGGCTGCTCATCTAGCCATGCAAGGAGGTTATCAATGCCTTCTCTTTTTGCAGAAACAGTTCCATTTATCCCTTCTGCAGCTAAAAGTAATGTGCCTCGAACTTCGTTTGCTTCCATAACCTCTAATAAAGGTTTACGTAATGCCTCAAACTCTGGCAGCCCTACAAATTTGTATAATGCGCACACCACAAAGTGTTCGCTGGTAAGATCGTCTTTATGAACAGCTGTCATTTTATTTCCTATTTTGCCTTAATTAGCCAATATTGGCGTTTACCGAATCGTAAATCCGGCGCATATGGGGCGCGTATTTTACGCTTTTTTAGATTAATTGCAAAAAATAGCAGCATACATTGCTTTTTGCTGTCGGGATAAGCCATGTGTACGCTATAATGCAGCAATTAATTTAAGTTGCACATTGGAGAACATTACATTGCACTTTACTGATCTTGGGATTGATACTCGCCTTGAAACACAATTAGCACATCAAGGGATCACCCAGCCCACAGACATTCAAGCACATGCAGTGCCTACCGCACTTGCAGGGCATGACATTTTTGCTCAGTCGAAGACTGGGTCGGGCAAAACCTTGGCGTTTTTATTACCTGCAGTTCAACGGGTTATGAAACAAAAAGCACTCAGTAAACGCGATCCACGTGTACTTATTGTTGCCCCTACACGCGAACTAGCCACGCAAGTTTTTACTCAACTACGTTTATTAATAGCAGGCACTGCTATTAAGGCAGTTAAAGTATTAGGTGGTGAGAACTTTAACGACCAAATTAAAGCATTAAGAAACGACCCACAGTTTGTAGTTGCAACACCGGGTCGTCTCGCTGATCACGTTACTAAACGCTCTTTACAGTTAAGTGGGTTAGAGCTGCTGATTTTTGATGAAGCAGACCGCATATTAGATCTGGGCTTTACCGAACAATTAAAACTAATTAATGACGAAGCAAATCACCGCCTTCGACAAACATTATTATTTTCAGCAACGCTTGACCATGCACAAGTAGATGCGCTTTCGCGTAATTTATTAAAAAAACCAAAACAAATTACGCTTAGCGCTGCAAACGAGCAACACAGCGATATAACGCAAACACTCTACCTAGCCGACCACCTAGATCACAAAGAAGCATTACTTACACACTTTTTAAAGCAAGATGAGGTAGGCCAATGCATAATTTTTACTGCAACCCGGGCAGATACAAGTCGTTTGAGCGAAGAGCTAAACAACAAAGGATTTAAATCAGTTGCACTTGCGGGTGATTTAACACAAAGCAAACGCTTAGACATTATGGACTCGTTTAGCAGAGGAAACTTTAAAATATTAATTACCACTGATGTCGCATCTCGTGGCCTAGATTTACTAAGCGTAACCCATGTGATTAACTTCGATTTACCCAAGCATGCTGAAGAATATGTACACCGAATAGGTAGAACTGGACGTGCTGGCTTTAAAGGTACTGCTATATCGTTAGTCGGCCCTAAAGATTGGGCTAGTTATTTATCAATTAAATCTTTTTTAAATGATGAACTTAAGTTTGCAAGTATTGACGGACTTAAAGCTAAATTTAAAGGCATAAAAGAGAAAAAACCTGCTTCAACGCTTAAAGCTAAAAAAGTAACGCAGGTTAAAAAGCCACAAATAAAACGTAAAGCAAAACCCAAAAAACCAGTAGCACCCATTAAAGCCCCTATGAATATCGATGGCGATTCACCAATGCGCCGTAAAAAAAAGCCTGAGCAGGAATAATTATGAGTTACCTTGGAACAACACAAACACTATTTGTAAAAGAAGTAAGTAATGAAGGCGCTTACTTGGACGGTCATGATTTAGGTGAAGTTTTTTTACCAAAAAACGAAATCAAAGATGAACTTGAAGCCGGTGATAGCATTAGCGTGTTTATATATTTAGATAATGCTAATTTGCCAACTGCAACGGTTAGAAAGCCACATGCTCAGGTAGGTGAGTACGCCCTTTTACGTGTCAAAGAAATAAATAGTATCGGTGCTTTTTTGGACTGGGGATTAGAAAAAGATGTACTAGCCCCATTTAATGAACAAAAGCCACGCATGCAAGAGGGACATTCTTATTTAGTTCGATTGTACCTTGATAATGCCAGCCAACGCATTTGTGCTTCAACTAACTTTAATCGCTTTTTATCGAAAGATGAACCTGAATACACTAATCTACAAGAGGTTGATTTAATTGTTGCTGGCAAAACAGATATTGGCTACAAAGTGCTTATTGAAGAATCTCACTTTGGTGTTGTGTTTTACAACATGGTGTTTAAAAACTTATTTGTAGGGCAAAAACTTAAGGGCTTTATTAAAAAAGTAAGAGAAGACGGAAAAATTGACGTTGTGCTAGAAAAACCAGGCATGGGCAAGGTAAGTGAGCTTGGCGATAAAATAATGGAAAAGCTTAAAAACGAAGGCGGAATACTCGCTATTGGCGATAAATCTGATCCTGAACTTATCAAAAAAGTATTCTCTACGAGTAAAGCGAATTATAAAAAGGCAATTGGTGGTTTGTTTAAGCAAGAGCTTATTGAAATTGAAGCAAAATCAATTCGCTTGAAATCGAAATAATTAAACAACACTCATTCTATATTTTTATAATGAGTGTTTAACCTAAAATATACTTATAAGGCAATGTGCATTGCGTATATTGCCTTGAATAATCAAGTACTTCCCTTTCTGATTCTAAGTTCAATGGTGCTAGCCTGAACACCTTTTTTTCACACTCTAATTTTTTTTCGTCATGGTTTGTTAAACAAGCACTAACACTTATATCCTGGGCATTCAATGTGTCGGAGTTTCTGTAACAAAGGTGATGTGCGTAGTCTTTCATTGTTTTTTTAAAATCAAACATATTTACAGGATACGCTGAAATAACATCTGTTACTGTTGTAACTCCATCATATGCTTTACTCGAAAACACATATTTATTAAAAGAGAAGCCTGCGATGATAATGACCAATGAACCAATTAATACCTTCAAAATAAAACCCCTCACAACATTTTGATATTATAAATGTAACACAAATTACACATAACGTAAGGGGTTTAGTACTTATTTGCTGTTTTTTGTAAACTATTTTATAGACTCATTAACATCTTGCAGTACTTTTACTGGATTTGATGCTTTAGTAATCGGCCTGCCTACTACTAAGTAATCACTACCTGCTTCAATTGCTTGTTTTGGAGTCATTATTCTTTTCTGGTCGCCTGCATCACTACCTTCAGGACGAATACCGGGTGTAACTAGTTTAAAATACTCACCAAGCTCAGCCTTTAAAACACTCGCTTCTTGCGCGGAACAAACAACACCATCAAGGCCTGCTTCTTTGGCTAGTTTTGCAAGGTATATTACCTGCTCCTGAGGTGATTTATTTATACCTAATCGCTTTAATTCTGACTCATCCATACTTGTTAATACAGTAACAGCAATAAGAATTGGGGCTTTATCACCAAACGGTTCTAAAGCAACTTTTGCTTTAGTCATCATTTCGAAACCACCCGATGCATGAACATTTACCATCCATACCCCCATTTTTGCAGCCGCTGTGACTGCCTTTGCGACTGTATTAGGAATATCATGAAACTTTAAATCTAAAAAAACATCAAAACCAAGTTCAATTAATTCTTTTACAAATTCAGGACCAAAGTATGTAAACATTTCTTTGCCTACTTTTAAACGACAAGTATCGGGCGAAAGCTGTTTTACAAATGCTAACGCTGTTTCTTGATCGTCGTAGTCTAAAGCGATAAGTACTTTTTTTGAATTTTCGAAAGACATAGTTATCCTAATGTATAGCAGTAAAGAGTTTTTGTATATTTGACTTAGTTAGCTAAGCGAACTTATACAAAGTGAATAAGGAGGTTTAATTAGACTATTGGCGCTAGTTAAACTTCTAGTCGAATTTGTAAGGGCTCTACAATAATTAAGTATTTAGGGGTTATTAAAATCCGTCTAAACCTCTACTTGGGACAATGGTTTCCCAATGTTTACAAGAGGGGCAATTCCAATAGATTGTATAACTTGTGAAGCCACAATGCTGGCATTGAAAGTCTGGCTTAGTCGCTATATATGACGTAACAAGTTTATCAATTTCATTGAGCACTTCTTTTGTATTTTTATTTTGGTCACCCATAAGCTGCAGTAAAAAGCTAAAACCTCTAATTGTAGGTTGCCTTTTTAAACTATCAGTTAAAAAATCAAAAGCTTGCTTAGTCTGACCTTGCTCTAGGAGCGCTTGGCAATGTTTTATTTTTATTAGAACACCACCTTTGTCTAGTAAATCGCTTACTAGTTCATGAAATTGATGCGTTAAGTTAAGTTGTTTATAACTATGCGCTAGCTCATCAATAAATAACGGTGCAAACAACGTAAACTGACAGATTAGTTCACGCCAGTAGTAAATAGCTTTTACGTAATCCTCTTTGGAAAAAGCGATGACACCTAGCTCGTACAAGGGCCTAACTGCTTTATAATTTAAACTAATCGCTTTACGCATAATTTGAGGATTATTATCACTAAGCGCAGCTTCACAATAAAAATTAGCTATGGCTTTAAATTGCTGCTCTTTAGAGAATAATTCGCTGTGAGATTCAAACATATTAATGCCTTTATCCCATTCACGTGTTTGCGAATACAAAGTAATAATAGGATCGAGAGCTTCTACGTGCCCTGCCTTGACTAGCCAAACTAAATGCTCTTCTGCGCCATCTAATAAGCCAGCCATAATATAATCTTCAGCGAGTTCTAAACGGCTGGTTGCAGCTTGCTGCTCACTTAAGCTAGGATGTTTTAGGAGGAGTTCATGTATTTTTATTGCACGATCTAATTCGCCTCGACGACGAAACATTGTGGCAAGAGTGGAATAGTGTTCAACCGAATCAGCGGCAACTTCAAGTAGGTTTATTAAATGCTCTAAGCCTTGATCTTCTTCACGGTCTAATAAAAATTTTAAACCTTTACTGTATTCAGACGTAATTTGTCTATTCAGTTGATGGGCATGATTCTTAGCGCTGTTTTTTCCCATAACCCAGCCATAACCGGCTGCGACAGGTAGTAATAAAAACAAAAGCTCAATCATAATTAGGTGTCTTTATTAACGTCAGGCTTATTTTTATTTTTCTCAGGCGACAATTGCTTTTTTAACCGGTAGTTTTGCCACTTCAACTGAGAAAACAACTTGAAGCTTATAAAAAAACCAATTAAAACACCTAACAAAAAGCAGATACTTATTATTACAGCTAAAGGTAATGTATTACTGGCTATAATATAATTTACTTGTACTAACTGCGGATTTTGTGACCCTAATACAAAGGCACTAATTAGGCATAGTGCAACCAGAATAATTTTCAATACCTTGAACAAGTAACTACTCCGTTATATTAACTAGGCAATGCTCGCATTTACGCGGTCACGTAATTCTTTGCCTGGTTTAAAATGAGGTACGTGCTTTCCATCTAACTCTACAGTATCGCCAGTCTTAGGATTGCGACCTGTGCGAGGAGCGCGGAAATGCAAAGAGAAACTACCAAATCCTCTGATCTCAATCCGATCTGAAGAAGATAATGAGCCGGCCATTTGTTCAAGAATTTCTTTTACCGCATTTTCAACATCTTTCACTGGAACGTGTGCATGTTGTTCCGCAAGTGTTTCTATCAGTTCTGACTTAGTCATAGCGTTTCCTTAAAAAAGATATAGGAAGGGCAATAATTGCCCTCCCAACTAAAAACTAATTATAAATTAGTCTTTTTGTGCATTTGCGAAAGCAGCTGCCATTGCGTTTTCAAACACTGGCTCTTCTTTCTTAAGCTTCTCTAGTACTTCTTTCTCTTCAGCTTCGAAAAGAGCTTTAACAGATAAGCTTAAAGTGCGGTTCTTACGATCAACACCAACATATTTAACTTCAACTTCGTCGCCAACAGAAACAACAGTAGTTGCATCTTCAACGCGCTCTTGAGCAATATCAGCTACACGAATGTAACCTTCAACGCCTTCGATAAGTTCAACAGTTGCGCCTTTCGCATCAACTTCAGTCACTTTACCTTTAACAATAGCACCTTTTTTGTTTGCATCAAGGTAGTTATTGAATGGGTCAGCTTCGATTTGTTTAACACCTAGAGAGATACGTTCACGCTCTGGGTCAACTTGCAATACGATAGCAGTGATTTCGTCGCCTTTCTTGAATTCACGCACAGCTTCTTCGCCAGGTGTATTCCAAGAAATGTCTGAAAGGTGTACAAGACCGTCAATACCACCGTCAAGACCGATAAAGATACCGAAGTCAGTGATTGATTTGATCTTACCAGTAACTTGATCGCCTTTGTTTTGTAGACGAGCAAATTCCTGCCAAGGATTAGCAATACATTGCTTAAGACCTAGAGAAATACGACGACGTTCTTCGTCGATTTCAAGAACCATAACTTCAACTGTATCACCTAGTGAAACAACTTTTGAAGGATGGATGTTCTTGTTAGTCCAATCCATTTCAGAAACGTGTACTAGACCTTCAACGCCTTCTTCGATTTCTACGAAGCAACCGTAGTCAGTAAGGTTAGTTACACGACCAGAAAGTTTAGAACCTTCTGGGTAACGACCAGCGATAGCTGCCCATGGATCTTCACCAAGTTGTTTCAGACCTAGAGATACACGAGTTTTATCTTTGTCGAATTTAAGAACTTTAACTGCGATTTCGTCGCCAACATTAACAATTTCTGAAGGGTGCTTAACACGCTTCCACGCCATGTCAGTGATATGTAGTAGACCATCAACACCACCAAGGTCAACGAATGCGCCGTAGTCAGTAAGGTTCTTAACGATACCTTTAACTTCTTGGCCTTCAACAAGGTTAGCAAGAAGCTCTTCACGTTCTTGTGAGTTTTCTGATTCGATAACTGCACGACGTGAAACAACAACGTTGTTACGTTTTTGGTCAAGCTTGATTACTTTAAATTCAAGCTCTTTGCCTTCAAGGTGAGTTGTGTCACGTACTGGACGAACATCAACAAGTGAACCAGGTAGGAAAGCACGGATTGAATCAACTTCAACAGTGAAACCGCCTTTAACTTTACCGTTGATAACACCAGTAACAGTCTCTTGCTCTTCACATGCTTTCTCAAGACGGATCCACGCTTCGTGACGCTTCGCTTTCTCACGAGAAAGGATAGTTTCACCGAAACCGTCTTCGATTGCATCTAGTGCAACATCTACTTCGTCGCCAACAGCAACTTCTAGTTCACCAGCAGCATTTTTGAACTGCTCTGCAGGGATAGCACTTTCTGATTTAAGACCAGCATCTACAAGTACAATGTTGTTCTCGATTGAGATTACTGTACCTTTAACGATAGAGCCTTGCTCTGCTTCAAAACCCTTTAAGCTTTCTTCAAATAACTGCGCAAAATTTTCTGACATACGAATATACGTCTCATATATTAATACCAATAAGCAACCATGCTGCATGGGGTTGTTAAAATAGCACTGGCATCCTGCTGGTGCATAAAATGTGTTTAACTTCGTTTAGGAAGTTTTCCCTCAGAAATAGCTGCATCCAATAAAGTCATAACCTTATCAAATACTTGCTGTGCATTTAGCTCGCTAGTATCGAGTTCAATTGCATCTTCTGCAGGAACAAGCGGCGCAACGGCGCGATTCATATCACGGTCATCACGAGCTTGAATGTCCTCTAATAGACCACTTAGTGTAACATCAAGCCCACGCTCATTCAACTCAACAAAGCGTCTACGAGCACGCTCTTGTGCGCTCGCTGTTAAATAGATCTTTAATGGCGCATCTGGGAACACAACAGTTCCCATATCACGGCCGTCTGCTATTAAACCATTTTCGGTTCTAAAAGCGCGTTGACGGCGCAATAGCGCTTCACGAACGCGAGGAAGTGCAGCTACCTTTGATGCAGCTGCGCCCACTTCTTCATTACGAATAGTGGTCGTAACATCCTCTCCCTCTAAAATAACTTTTCCAGCATTAGTCTGGCTATCCACCAAAAACTGCACATCTAAATTTGCAGCCAGCGGTACAAGTGCCTCTTCGTTGTCTAATGCGATTTGGTGGTGAAGTGCTGCAAGGGACAAAACGCGGTAAATTGCACCACTATCCAATACATCCCAACCCAACTTATCGGCTAACAAACGACAAACAGTTCCTTTACCAGAACCACTTGGGCCATCAACGGTGATCACGGGCATTAATAACGCCTGCATTTAAACCTCCTGCAATGCACACCTAAATAATCCGCGACATTATACGCCAGTTATTAAAATATATCTGCTATTAGTGTGTAACTTTTTATAAATAGTTATAAAAAGCCTATTCACTAACCGATGCTAATACATTGAAAAACGTAGGAAATGTTTTATAGGTACACTTAGGGTCATTGATTGTTATAGGCTTTCCGCCTACTGCAACCATTGCAAAACACATAGCAATACGGTGATCGTCGTAAGTATCAATGGCGACATCATTAAATGTTGATGGGGGAGTTATTTCAATAAAATCTTCACCCTCAACAACTTCTGCACCTACTTTACGTAGCTCTGTGCTCATGGCGTAAAGTCGATCAGTCTCCTTTACACGCCAATTATAAATATTACGAATAGCTGTTGGACCTTTAGCAAACAGTGCAACAGTGGCGAGTGTCATGGCAGCATCAGGTATAGCATTGGCGTCTATGTCGACCCCTTTTAAGTCGCCTTTTCTAACAACTAAACGCTCATCATACCAATCGATTTTTGCACCAACTTGCTCCATCACCTTTGCAAAGCCAATATCACCTTGAACTGATTTAGCGCCCACACCTTTAATTTCTATTTCACCACCAGCAATAGCTGCTGCGGCTACAAAATAAGAAGCTGATGAAGCATCACCTTCAACCATAATACGCTCAAGTGATTGATACTGCTGCCCGCCTTTGACTTTAAATGTTGAATAATCTGAATGTTCAACGATAATGCCAAAACGCGCCATAACGCCTAGTGTAATATCAATGTACGGCTTAGAAACTAAAGTGCCTTTAATTGTAATTTTTGTATCACCCGTGAACAAAGGCGCAGCCATTAATAAAGCGGTTAAAAATTGACTTGAAATACTGCCATCAATTTCAACTTCACCGCCATTAATTTGTCCACCAACAATTTTCAGCGGCGGGTAGTCTTTGTGCTTAGTGTAGGTAATATCACCGCCAAGCACTTGAAGAGCGTCTACTAAATGCCCTATTGGGCGCTCTTCCATACGTGCTTCACCAATTAATTCATACTCACCACTTACAGCCGCAAGCACTGCTGTTAAAGGGCGATATGCAGTGCCCGCATTACCTAAAAACAATGGCTCATTAGGTGTTTTAAATTTTCCACCGACACCGTGCACGGTTGCAACTGTACGGTCATCATTAAGTGTAACTGTTACACCTAAAAGTGCTAAGGCCCCCAACATATGACGAATATCATCACTGTCGAGTAAGTTCTCAACAACTGTTGTTCCGTTCGCTAAAGCAGCCAGTAGTAAAATCCGATTAGATAAACTTTTTGACCCAGGCAATGTCACAGTCCCATTAACACGGGATATAGGCTCTAAACGAAGTTGCTCCATTAGCTATTCTCCTTCGCAAAAGCTGCCATAAAATCAACAAGCGCTTGTACGCCCTCAAGTGGCATTGCATTATAAATACTTGCACGCATACCACCTACTATTCTGTGACCTTCAAGTGCCAATAAACCAGCTTCTTTAGATTGTGATACAAACTTTTCATTTAAGCTTTCATCATTAAGCCAAAATGGTACATTCATACGTGAGCGGCAATGCTTGGCTACTCTATTGGTATAAAAAGGAGACTCATCAATAAAATTATAAAGAAGTTCTGCTTTGGCGATGTTGTGTGCTTCCATCGCCTTTACACCACCTTGTGCTTCTACCCATTCAAACACCTCAGCAGCTAAGTACCATGCAAATGTAGGTGGTGTATTAAACATACTGCCCTGTTTAGCTTCAAGGGCATAATCTAAAATACCTGGTTTTGCTAGTCCTTCACGCTCAAGTAATGTTTTGCGCACAATAACAATAGCGATACCTGATGGACCGATATTTTTTTGCGCACCAGCGTAAATTAAATCAAATTGATTAACGTCGATTTCACGAGATAATATAGTCGAAGACATATCGGCAACAATGGGAGCTGTTGGATGACTTGGTACCTCAAAAATTTCTAAGCCATCTACGGTTTCGTTTGGACAGTAATGAATATATGAGGCATCTGCAGGTAACACCCAGTCAGCCACGTTTTTTATAGAAAATTGCCCATCTGTATCGTTGCGTACATCAACACTAATTGTTGAAGTAAACTTATTAGCTTCGTCTGTAGCGCTTTTAGACCACACTCCATTTTCACAGTAGACCGCTTTTTTATCGGCTTGATGGAGATTAAGGGGTACTGCGCTAAATTGACCTCGACCACCACCATGCATAAATAGAACTTCAAATTCATCACTAATATTCATTAAGCGTCTTAAGCTTGCTTCACATTTTGCAGTTAATGCTAGAAATTCTTTACTGCGGTGGCTAATTTCCATTACAGAAACGCCCATGTCTTGCCAATCTAAGAATTCTTTTTGTGCTTTTTGCATTACCGCTTGCGGAAGCATAGCCGGCCCTGCACAAAAATTATATTTACTCATTACCTTTGCCTCATTCCAGTAATTTATATACTCAACATGAAAATATTAAATCCACGCTGTATTAATTTTTTTCAACAACATTAAAAAAAGCGGCCAAGGCCGCTTTTTCAATCTCAATTATTCTGAAGGAGGAGTGTCATCCACGACTTCATCTATAACTGTATCTACTGTTTCAACGTCTTCAGTATTAATTAAGTCACTTTCTGTAACTTCAATTTCTTCTATACGTTGTAAACCAACTACTTGCTCTTCGTCAATAGTTCTGATCAAAATAACACCTTGTGTGTTACGTCCAACCGTTGAAACTTCGTTCACACGAGTACGCACTAACGTTCCGCGGTTTGAAATAAGCATTATTTCGTCGTTGTCATCAACTTGAACAGCACCTACTACAGCACCATTACGCTCACTCACCTTAATTGATACAACACCCTGTGTTGCACGACTCTTAGATGGGTAATCTTCAAGCTGAGTTCGTTTACCATAACCATTTTCAGTTACAGTTAATATAGCACCATCAGTTTTTGGTACGATAAGCGATACTACACGTTGTTCGTCGGTCATTTTAATACCACGTACACCGGTTGCCGTTCTACCCATTGGACGAACACCTTTGAAACGAATCTCAGGGTTACCTTCTTCGTCAAGTACTGGGTTACCGTTTTCATCTACAACAGCAGATTCTTCAGCTTCTTTAAAGCGAACAACCTTACCCGCATCAGTAAACAGCATTATTTCGTTCGTACCATCGGTAATATCAACACCAATTAAGCTGTCGCCTTCATTAAGGTTAACAGCAATAATACCGCTAGCACGCTGACGGCTGTAGGCTGTTAATGGTGTCTTCTTAACGGTACCAAAAGCAGTTGCCATAAAGATGTATTTATCTTCTTCGTACTCACGTACTGGCAATATAGCAGTAATACGTTCGTCAGCTTCTAACGGTAACAAGTTTACAATTGGCTTACCGCGGGCTGCACGGCTTGCAAGTGGTAATTGATACACTTTTAACCAATATAAGCGGCCTGCTGTAGAGAAACACAAAATAGTATCGTGCGTGTTTGCAACTAATAAACGCTCGATGAAATCTTCGTCTTTCATCTTCGTTGCAGACTTGCCTTTCCCGCCACGACGTTGCGCTTCGTAATCAGACAATGCCTGATACTTAACATACCCCTCGTGAGAAAGTGTCACTACAACATTTTCCTCAGTAATCAGGTCTTCAAGGCTAATGTCATGCGCAGCTGCATTAATTTCAGTACGACGTTCATCACCGTATTGCGCCTTAATTTCAACTAATTCATCGCGAATTACTTCCATTAAGCGCTCTGGACTTGCCAATATGTGTAACAGTTCAGCAATCAAATCAAGCAGTGTTTGGTATTCACTTAAGATTTTTTCGTGCTCAAGGCCTGTTAGCTTGTGTAAGCGTAAATCAAGAATCGCTTGAGCTTGTTGCTCAGAAATGAAGTACTGGCCGTCGCGTATACCTAAATCATCAGCCAACCAATCTGGGCGAGCAACGTTAGCTTCACCTGCTTTTTCAAGCATGGCTTTCACATTACCGAGTTCCCACGAGCGAGCAGTTAACGCTATTTTAGCTTCTGCCGGTGTAGGAGACTTACGAATAAGTTCAATAATTGGGTCAATGTTGGCGAGTGCAATTGCTAGACCTTCTAGCATATGAGCACGGTCACGCGCTTTACGTAAATCGAATACTGTACGACGAGTTACTACTTCACGGCGGTGAATAATAAACTCTTCAAGCATTTCTTTTAAATTAAAACACTTAGGCTGATTATTAATAAGCGCAACCATGTTCATGCCAAACACTGTTTGTAATTGTGTTTGCGCATATAGGTTATTTAAAATAACTTCACCTACGTCACCACGTTTAATCTCAATAACGATACGCATACCGTCTTTATCTGATTCATCACGTAATGCGCTGATCCCTTCAATCTTTTTATCTTTAACTAGCTCAGCGATTTTTTCAATCAAACGAGCTTTGTTAACTTGATAAGGGATTTCATGAACAATAATTGTTTCACGACCTGTTTTCTCATCCGTTTCAATATCGGCGCGTGCACGCATGTACACTTTACCACGGCCGGTTTGATACGCTTGTTCAATCCCTTTTTTACCGTTAATAATTGCGGCTGTAGGGAAATCGGGGCCTGGGATGTAATCCATTAATTCAGTAATGGTTAAATCAGGATTAACAATAAGAGCTAAACAGCCATTAATAACTTCAGTTAAGTTATGGGGTGGTATATTTGTTGCCATACCTACCGCAATACCAGAAGAACCATTTACTAGTAAATTAGGTACTTTAGTTGGTAAAACATCAGGAATTTGTTCTGTGCCATCGTAATTAGGTACGAAATCAACCGTTTCTTTTTCAAGATCGGCTAATAACTCGTGTGACATTTTAGCCATACGTACTTCGGTATAACGCATTGCTGCAGCTGAATCACCATCAACTGAACCGAAGTTACCTTGGCCATCAACAAGCATATAACGAAGTGAGAATGGCTGTGCCATACGAACTATCGTGTCATAAACTGCGCTATCGCCGTGTGGGTGGTATTTACCGATTACGTCACCGACAACACGTGCCGATTTTTTGTAAGGCTTGTTCCAATCATTACTAAGCTCGTTCATTGCAAACAAAACGCGACGATGAACTGGCTTTAAGCCATCACGTACGTCTGGTAATGCACGTCCTACAATTACACTCATTGCGTAATCTAAGTAGGAGTTTTTTAACTCGTCTTCAATATTGACTGGCAGAATTTCATTGGCGAGATCAGTCATTTGATATCACATTCCTTCAGTAGCAGCTCTTAATAACCCGGTATTGGGTTTTAAAGAGTATTGTTATTATTACTAACGGACATGCTATCACAATTAATTTTAATTTACAGGCGCAAAACTTTGCGATTTATCAATTTAGGCCTATATAATGGCCTCAGATTGACGAGGAAGTATTTTATGACCGAACATCAAAATGTAGATCACGCAGAAATAGCAAAGTTTGAAGCCATCGCAGAGCGTTGGTGGGATTTAGAGGGTGAGTTTAAACCCTTACACGAAATTAACCCGTTACGCCTAGATTTTATTGCAAATAAAGCTCAAGGCTTATTTGACAAAGAAACACTCGATGTGGGCTGCGGTGGCGGTATTTTAAGCCAAAGCATGGCACGTATGGGAGCCAAAGTAACAGGCATTGATATGGGGCAAGAGCCTTTAACTGTCGCCAAGTTGCACAGCTTAGAAACAAATGTACCCGTTGAATATATAAAAGTACCTGCTGAACAATTTGCTGATGAGCACCCTGAGCGCTTTGATGTCGTTACCTGTATGGAAATGCTCGAACACGTCCCCGACCCTGCTTCGATTATTCAAGCGGTTGCTAAACTTGCAAAACCCGGTGCTGACGTTTTTTTTTCTACCCTTAACAAAACTCCTAAGGCCTACTTGTTTGCCATTGTAGGTGCTGAAAAACTATTGAAAATGGTTCCTGATGGAACACACGACCATAATAAGTTTATAAAACCTGCACAACTAATTTCATGGGCCGAAGAAGCGGGCTTAAAAGTACGTGCAAGCTCAGGGCTCTCGTATAACCCCTTTTCTAAACAGTACACACTCAATAGTGATGTTAGTGTTAACTATATTCTTCATTTTGAGAAGTTGGTGTAATGAAAAGCGGACAGTTACCTTCAGCACTTTATCAATATGATGCATTTTTGTTTGATTTAGACGGGACGTTACTCGACACAGCTGACGATTTAGGCGCTGCTCTTAATGGTGTACTGCGTTCAAATCAAATTACTGAAGTAACCAGTGAGGTATATCGTCCAGCAGCGTCTAATGGTGCAGCAGCATTATTAGAAGCTGGCTTTAAAGAGTTATGGCCCTCTCTTGCACAATCACAATTGATAAAGCAACTGGTCGATAACTATGCACAAAACATTGCAAAGCATACCCACTGTTTTGCCGGTATTGAACCACTACTCATTGCACTTGATCACAAAAAGATCAAATGGGGGATCATGACAAACAAGCCCGGGTTTTTAACCGAGCCGCTAGTCGCTGCGATCCCCGCTTTAAAAAATGCCTCGGTTGTAATTAGCGGAGACACCCTTGAAGAAGCTAAACCCTCTCCGATGCCTTTACTTCATTGCGCTAAACTCATGGACGTGATACCAGCTCGCTGTTTATACATAGGTGATGCTGAGCGTGATATTCAGGCAGGTAAAGCAGCAGGTATGCCCACAGCGACTGCTTTGTGGGGTTACATTCCAAGCGAGTCAGAAGCATTGACTTGGAAAGCTGATTTTAACTGGTATAGCCCTATTGACGCATTTAACCACATATAGTGCCTATTATAGATATAAACACTATATGTTGTGATTGTGACACTTTATACACAAAGCTTGATGATAAAAAAAGCAGGCGAAATTTATTTTCAAAATGTGTAAATTTAGTCGATCCTGAGTTGATTTTTAAAAATTTCAACTCAAATGAATGATCAAAGGTTAATGCCTACTAACACAATTACGTTATCCCAACGTTATCCACAAACAGGGGCAATTATGCCCCTTGCAAATCAACTCAGACCACACTATCTTGTGATCTCTAAATTGAACAACACCAGATATTGTGGCCAAATGTTATCCAATTAAATTTACCTGATTTGGTAAAACTTATAATAAATGAGCACTACTTCTCTTTTTGAGACGTACAACATTGGTCAAAAATACATTATCCCCAAGGAATACAGGCAAAGCTATGAACCAACAGTTATCTGTAAGCAAACGTGACGGGCGCAAAGAGCCTCTTGATCTTGATAAGATCCATCGCGTTATAGAATGGGCCGCCGAAGGTTTAAATAACGTTTCGGTTTCTCAGGTTGAATTAAAGTCACATATTCAATTTTACGATGGTATTCGTACTAAAGATATTCACGAAACGATTATCAAAGCGGCTGCCGATCAGATTTCTAAAGAATCACCTGATTACCAATACCTTGCTGCACGTTTAGCTGTATTCCACTTACGCAAAAAAGCATATGGTAAATTTGAGCCTCCGCGTTTATTTGACCATGTAGCAAAAATGGTTGGCGATAAGCGCTACGACGCACATTTACTCGCTGACTACACAGAACAAGAATTTGATGAATTAGACGAATACCTAGACCATTCTCGTGATCTAAATTTTAGCTACGCTGCAGTTAAACAATTAGAAGGTAAATATCTAGTTCAAAATCGTGTAACGGGTGAAATATATGAAAGTGCGCAGTTTTTATATATTTTAGTCGCTGCAAGCTTATTTGCAGATTACCCACGAGAAACACGTGTTTCATATATAAAGCGCTTTTATGATGCGGTATCGCTATTTAAAATTTCATTACCTACGCCAATCATGGCGGGTGTTCGCACGCCAACTCGCCAGTTCAGCTCATGTGTGCTTATTGAATGTGGCGATAGCCTAGATTCAATCAATGCTACGTCATCGGCTATAGTAAAATACGTTTCTCAACGTGCTGGTATAGGTATTAATGCGGGTCGCATTCGCGCATTAGGAAGCCACATTCGTAACGGCGAAGCGTACCACACTGGCTGTATTCCTTTTTACAAGCACTTTCAAACAGCTGTTAAAAGTTGTTCGCAAGGTGGCGTACGTGGTGGCGCAGCAACTTTATTCTATCCTCTATGGCACTTAGAAGTAGAAAACCTTTTAGTTCTTAAAAATAACCGTGGTGTTGATGACAACCGCGTTCGTCACTTAGATTATGGCGTACAGTTTAATAAATTAATGTATTCTCGTTTAATTAAAGACGATTATATCACGTTATTTAGCCCATCAGACGTACCGGGTCTTTATGATGCGTTTTTTGAAGACCAAGACGAATTTGATGCGTTATACGTTAAATACGAACAAGACGACTCTATTCGTAAAAAGCGTATTAAAGCAATTGAGTTGTTCTCTGTGTTCGCACAAGAGCGTGCAAGTACTGGCCGAATATACTTACAAAACGTTGATCACTGTAATACACACAGCCCGTTTATAGCGAAAGTAGCACCAATTCGTCAATCTAACTTATGTTTAGAAATTGCATTACCGACAAAACCGCTTAACAACGTTAACGATGAAGAAGGCGAAATTGCATTATGTACACTGTCTGCATTTAACCTTGGTGCGCTTGAGTCATTAGATGAACTAGAAGAACTTGCTGAACTAGCAGTGCGTGCACTCGATAATTTACTCGATTTCCAAGACTACCCGGTACCTGCTGCTAAAAATGCAACGATGGGACGCCGTACGTTAGGAATAGGCGTAATTAACTACGCCTACTACTTAGCCAAAAATGGTAAGCGTTATTCAGACGGCAGTGCAAATGCACTAACACACAAAACATTCGAAGCGATTCAGTACTACTTGATGAAAGCGTCAAACGAACTTGCAAAAGAACGTGGTGCATGTCCTAAATTTAACGAAACAACGTACTCTCAAGGTATTATGCCAACAGATACGTATAAAACAGACTTAGATAAAATTTGTGATGAGCCACTGCACCTTGATTGGGATGCATTGCGTAAAAGTATACAAGAACACGGTATGCGTAACTCTACACTCAGTGCATTAATGCCATCAGAAACGTCATCGCAAATCTCAAACGCGACAAATGGTATTGAGCCGCCACGTGGTCACATTAGTGTTAAAGCAAGCAAAGATGGTATTTTAAAACAAGTTGTACCTGAGTACGAACGTTTAAAAGACAACTACGAGTTACTTTGGGACATTCCTTCTAATGATGGTTACCTACAGCTTGTGGGTATCATGCAAAAATTTGTAGACCAAACTATTTCTGCAAACACAAATTATGATCCAAATAAATTTGAAGGCGGTAAAGTACCTATGAAAGTCTTATTAAAAGACTTACTTAGCGCCTACAAATTGGGTGTCAAAACTTTGTATTACCATAATACCCGTGATGGCGCATCTGATGCACAAGACGACACTCCAGAAGTGGAAGATGACGATTGTGCAGGCGGCGCGTGTAAAATATAGTCGTTAATTTTATCTTAAGCGGGCATACAGCCCGCTTTGTTCTGATAGTTTTTTGAGTGATAAACATGTCTTATACTACTTTTAGTCGTAATCATAATAACCAAATGCAAGAGCCAATGTTTTTTGGCCAGACCGTTAACGTATCGCGTTACGATCAACAAAAATATCCTATTTTTGAAAAGTTAATAGAAAAGCAATTGTCTTTCTTTTGGCGACCAGAAGAAGTCGATGTGAGTAAAGACCGTTTAGATTTTCAGGCGCTACCAGAGCATGAAAAACACATATTTTTAAGTAATTTAAAATACCAAACATTACTCGATAGTGTACAAGGTCGCTCTCCTAACGTTGCCTTGCTTCCTATTGTGTCTATTCCAGAGCTAGAAACGTGGATAGAAACGTGGGCATTTAGTGAAACAATTCACAGCCGTTCATACACCCACATTATTCGTAACGTAACACAATCACCAGAACTTATTTTTGATGACATAGTTAGTAACGATAAAATTAGCGAACGTGCTGATGCAGTAACAACTTACTACGATGACTTAATTAACTCTGTTTCACTTTACAATCTTTACGGTGAAGGCAAGCACGAAATTAATGGTAAAACAGTGGTTGTTAATTTATTCGAACTTAAAAAGAAACTTTACCTCGCGATGATGTCGGTAAACATTCTTGAGGCAATTCGTTTTTATGTCAGCTTTGCGTGTTCGTTTGCATTTGCTGAGCGTGAACTGATGGAAGGTAATGCTAAAATTATCAAGCTAATTGCACGTGATGAGGCACTTCACCTTTCTGGCACACAGCATATTTTAAATATCATGCAAGATGGTAAAGACGACCCAGAAATGGCAATTGTTGCAGCCCAATGTCGCGACGAAGCAATTAAAATGTTTGTACAAGCTGCTGAGCAAGAGAAAGAATGGGCAGAATACCTATTCAAAGATGGGTCAATGATTGGTTTAAACAAGCATATTTTATGTCAGTATGTTGAATACATTACTAATGCACGTATGACTGCTATTGGCTTACCGGCTCAATTCGAAAACAACAGTAACCCTATTCCATGGATTAATTCATGGCTAGTATCTGATAATGTTCAAGTTGCGCCACAAGAAGCTGAAATCAGTTCATACCTTGTAGGTCAAATAGACTCACAAGTTGATGCAGCTGAATTTGGTGACTTTGATTTATAATGAGCAATGAAACGACTGCAAGTGTAACACTTGCAGAAAACAGCCAGCGCATTGAATATAGCCCTGGCTGCCCCTCTCTTTTACACTGCTTAGAATCTCAAAAAATAGATGTTGCTTATCAATGTCGTGAAGGCTACTGTGGTGCTTGCCGAGCAACCTTAGTGTCTGGTAATGTTCAATATAACGAAGAACCACTCGCATTTGTTCGCGATGGTGAAATACTTTTATGCTGTAGTAAACCCAACGGCGATATACGTATTAATCTAAAATAATAAATACCTTTATTGCAGTAACATTCCTTACTGGTCATTATAGTGTTTATTAGTAAAACGATAGTGACCAGTAATTTTATAATCAAATAGCATTTCGCTTAGTTCTGGCCCGCGCCCTATATTATGTACAATTTGAGGTTTCTCGGTGCTGTTTGAAGCTTCACCTATGTGAGGTAAGTTACCAGGCAGCTTCCAAACAACTATATCGCCAACTTTATAATCACGTGAGTTGCTAGAAATGGCCAATTCTGTGCCATTGTGCTTAAAAAATACTTGAAGGTTTGGTACACGCCGGTGGTCAATATTTTTATCCGGCTTTTTTAGACCCCAAATTCGCTGAGATGGATATCTAGCAAAATTTGCTCGCATATCTTCATGTACTCTTTGTTGTAAATCAACACCCTACTGACGGTAAGCGCGAATAATAACATCGGTACAAACACCAATATTACTTGGTACATCACCACCGGGTATTTTATTGAATGATAGCTGCCGTCATACGTAATATTATGTGTGGTCCTTTCAATCAGCGCTGCGGTTATTTGCTGATTGAAAGAGTTAGCAAGGGTAAAAATGTAAATAAATATAAACCGTGTTTGAACATAATTCTCCTTTTAAAACGCTACCTTCATGACCATTAATTCTATATGCAAAAATTAAATTGCGCTTTCAATTAGCCTTCTTCTTCAACCAGTGATTCTAACAGGTCATGTATTTCGGCTTTAAGTTCTTTATCTTCAATTTTATTTGCACTAACTTTTGCACTTTGAAGATTTTTTATAGCCTCTTCTTTTTGGCCAAGTTCTAATTGTAATGTTGCCATAGAAAATGCAACTGACGACATATGGTCTTTATTATTAATAGCAATGGATTTTGCTAACGCCTTTTCGTAAGTGGTAATAGCTTCTTCTAACTCTTCTGTAAAATCAGCAAGTGTTTCCCACTGAACAGGGTGATCTTTAGATGTATTTTCGTTTTCTTCACAAATCGCTTTAAGTTTAGAAAAAAGTAACTCAAAGCGTTTACGATCATTTTTATTTGCCGCATTCATTAACTCTTCAGCCAAATCGTGTACCGCTTTGTATACTTTTGTATTCATCATTACGTATCACCCTCAATGTATTTATGCTTAAAATAGCAAAATATAGATTTAAATGGCTAATTAAATATGCCTTTAGGACGATCATACAACATTAAAGTGTGCAGCAAACAATTTAAATGCGAAATAATAACTAAAGTATAAGTGGTTTATAAAATTCTACCCTGTCACAAAAATTCACACTTTTTAAATAACCTTAATTACTTTTATTTTTAAAGCACACCACATGAATTAAATTTATCAACTGCTCATCCATAAGTATAAAATGTTTAAATTAATAAAAATAATAATTTCAAACAATTTGAAGATGGGCTGTTACACTCAAAACTATCAAAAAATATAAAGATAGATAGGCTATGAAAGCGTGTAACCAATGTGGCAAATGCTGTACCAAATATGGTGGTGGTGACCTCGACGTTTCAACAGAAGAAGTGGAAATGTGGGCACTATTTAATCCTGAAATTTATCAATATGTACAAGGTAATCAAATTTGGTTTGATCCCGACACAGGTAATAAACTAAGCGACTGCCCTTTTTTAGCAATTGAGCCTAAAAAAGACAAAAACGCTAAAGATAAGTTCATATGCAATATCTACTTAGATCGACCTGAAGATTGTCGCCAATACCCTAGCCTTATAGCCGAAATGATTCGCGATGAATGTGAAATGATAGAGCCCAGCGATTTAAAAAATCAAAAACGTGCCCAAGACAAACTCAATGTATTAATGATTGATAGTAGATGAATCACAATTTTACCTCAGTGACTTAACACTAATTTTAGTTAATTAAACGCAAAATCATAAGTTATAGTATAACATTGTTGATCCGCTAATTTTGAACTGTTATATTATATCACAACAAGCAATCACAAAATAATTTACTCATGACAAAGTTAACATTAATTTCTTCTGCAATTTTTTCTGTTTTATGCACGCAATCAGCGTTAGCTGCTACGGTTACTGGCACAATCTTAGATGATAAAAAAAACCCAATTAAAAATGCCTCCGTTCATGTTCATGGAAAAAATCAAACTGTTAAAAGCAATGAACTTGGTGAATTTTCAATAGACATTGATGCTGACAGCCAACTTCATATTAGTAAAGACAACTACATAGATTCAAGAATAGCGGTGACTGAATCATCAAACAATGTCACTGTTTCACTCTTACCAACATCTGTAGAAACCGTTGTGGTTTATGCGTCTGCCCTGCATAAAAGCAGCCTTGAAATGATTTCGCCAGTAAGTGTTCTCTCTGGTGATGAGTTAAGAAATAAATCAAAACCAACACTTGGAGAAACACTAAAAGGCTTACCTGGTGTAAATGCCAGTTACTTTGGCCCTGTATCTTCAAGCCCTATTATTCGGGGTTTAGATGGCCCTCGTGTAAAAATCACCCAAAATGGATTAGATGCCAGTGACGCTTCGCGTATTGGGCCCGATCACGCTATGTCAAGCGACAGCTTATCTGCTGAGCAAATTGAAGTATTACGTGGTCCAAGTACCCTTTTATACGGCTCAGGTGCTATTGGGGGAGTTGTAAATGTGGTTGATAATCGTATTCCTACAAACAACATTGATGACTTTACAGGTGCAGCTGAATATAGCCACGACACTGTCTCTAACTCAAATACCGAGGCCGCAAAACTAGAAACAGGGAATGACGGATTTAACTTTCATTTTGATGGGACTAAGCGCAGCGGCGATGACTATGAAACGCCTACATTTAGAGTAACTGACGAAGATGGCGACGTAGAAACTGAAAACTCAGTAGAAAACACGTTTATTGACAGTGAAACACTTAATTTTGGAACAAGCTACGTTGGCGAGCACCTTACTGTCGGATTTTCTTACGGTAGTATAAAAACCGACTATGGAATACCTGGACATGAACATCACCATGAGCATGATCACGAAGGTGAAACTGAAGAAGAACATGCAGAACATGAGGGTGAAGAAGAAGGCGAAGAGCTTGTTTTTGCACAGCTAGAGCAAGACCGCTGGCAAGGGTTGGTGAGCTATGCGCTTCACAACAACTGGATAGAAACAATAAACCTGCGTGTTGGTTATACCGATTACTCACACAGTGAAATTGAAGATGGTGAAATTGGCACAACGTTCACTAACGAAACTACCGAAGCGCGTTTAAACGTAGAACATAAATTTGCTGATTGGCATGGTATGCTGGGCTATCATTACAGCGACTCTGACTACGACGCAATTGGTGATGAAGCATTTACACCAGCAAGTATAACAACTTCACATGCCCTTTATTTATTAGAAGAACGCGTATTTGGTGATGTAACAGTAGAACTGGGTGCCCGCATTGAAGATTACAAAATTGACAGTAATATTTCAGCAGCTGATCATCATCATGACCATGGTGAAGAGGAAGTTGAAGAAGAAGAGCACGATGAAGAATCTATTGCTTATAGCAAAAGCTTTACCAATGTAAGTCTATCTGCTGGTGCAATTTGGCAGTACAAACCTGGACATAGTATTGCTACAAGTATTTCTCACTCAGAGCGAGCCCCACTTTCTGCAGAGTTATTATCTAATGGCTTACACATTGCAACGGGTACTTATGAACTGGGCTTAGGTTACCATATTGAGGATAATGAAGCGCATTTCGAGCCTGAGAACATTAAACAAGAAACCTCAACAAACTTAGACATTAGCTTTAGGCGTTTTAGCGGTGCTTTTGGTTACACCGTGAACTTTTTCTATAACGATATTAAAAATTTCTATTTTCAAGAAAATACAGGCTTAGTCTTCGATGAAGAAGACGGTTTAGAATCAGCAGTTGGTGCACACGACGATGCAGTAGCCGTTTATCAATTTAGAAGTAAAGACGCTGAGCTTTACGGTATAGAGTTTGATGCTCACTACCAGATGACACCAAACGCCATGGTTAAAGTATTTGGTGACTCTACTCGCGCTAAACTTAAAAACGATGAAGGGAACCTTCCGCGTATACCAGCAAACAAATTAGGCTCTGAGTTACAGTATGATTTAGGTAACTTACAACTAACGCTAACCGGCACTCATTACTTCGACCAGAATGACATCACTGCGTTTGAAAGCCAAACAGATGGTTATACTTTATTTGATGCTCAAGCTAACTACCAATTAGGTTTAGGTCCTGTTGATGCTCAACTTTATATAAATGTTGATAACCTAACTGATGAACTAGGGTTTGTTCATACCTCATTTATCAAAGATAAAGCCCCTCTTCCAGGTAGAAATATTCGCTTGGGTGTTCGTGGCTACTTTTAATCACTAAACGTTATGTTCAGCCTGTTTGATTAATAACTCCCTTTTAAAACCGCATTTGTGAATGCGGTTTTTTTTATATAAATCGCGTTGTAATTAAGGTGAAAAGCTAATTGTTTTAAAAATTACCATTACGCATTACCTGAACATAATTAAAACAGATACAAAAAAACCGCGCTATTTATAAGCGCGGTTTTTAAATAACTTAATAGAATACTATTAAGAAATTATTTCGTGTAGCTCAACGTCAAATACAAGCGTTGAGAAAGGTGCGATTGCTGCACCTGCGCCGCGCTCACCATAAGCAAGCTCATGAGGAACGTATATACGCCATTTAGTACCTACTGGCATCATTTGTAATGCCTCAGTCCAACCTTTGATCACGCCACCAACTGGGAACTCAGCTGGTTGACCTCGCTCGTAAGAGCTGTCAAAAACAGTACCGTTAATAAGAGTACCGTGGTAATCAACACGAACTGTAGACTCTGCAGTTGGCTTTTCGCCTTCACCCGTTGCTAGTACTTCATATTGAAGGCCAGACTCAGTAACAGTGATTTCTGGACGTTTAGCATTTTCTTCTAAGAAAGCAATGCCTTCAGCAGAAAGTACTTTTGATTCTTCTTCACGACGAGCTTGAATCTCTTCGTTAATTTTTTCAAATGCTGCTTGGATCTCAGGGATCTCAACTTGAAAAGCGCCACCAGCGTACGCATCTTTCATGCCTTCAAACACTGAATTTAGGTTTAAGCCTTCAAAAGGATTAGACTTAAGTTGCTCACCCATTTGTAAGCCAATACCATAACTTGCTTTTTCAGCATCTGTAGTAAAATTATCTGACATAATGTGTTTTTCACGTTTTGTTAGTTAAAAGACATAGATATGCTATCACAAAATCAAGCCTGTTTGGTGCTAGTTTTTATCGAGTTTTACCTTTAATAGGCCAACAATAAAGCAACTAAGGACCAAACTGCATAAAAATCCTACAAGCAATGGAGAAGTTAATAAACTAGAGGTGCCCCCAAGGATAATTGGCACCGCAATAAGCCCTACTACACCAATAAAAATTGATGCGATAACAGGCCATTTTGTATCGTATTTAGTAATTAAATGAGCAACTATAATATTAAATCCAACACCATATACGAACGCTGTGATTAGTGGGTGATCGGGCTGCGCATCGGCTGCCATTTTTATTAGCACACTCAAACCGCTTTGATAGCAATAACCGAATACAGTCCACAATAAAATATGTTTTAACAGCTGTGCACTTAAAGGTAAATTTGCTTTGTTTGTCATTACTAAACCCCAGATAGCAAAAAACCGCCAATAAGGCGGTTTTTTAAATAATGGTGGAGAGATAGGGATTTGAACCCTAGATAGGCTACAAACCTATGCCGGTTTTCAAGACCGGTGCATTCGACCACTCTGCCATCTCTCCGTACGGCGCGAATAATAGGGTTTATCTCATTATTTGTAAAGCATTAAATGTAAAAAATATAAAATTTTGTTTAATGACTTAAAAAACTACATACCAATGGCAGCAACATCGTGCTGTTAATGAGATTAATAATATTGCTTAGGTCTACGAGCAATCCATGAGCATAGTAGGCATACCAGTAAACTCAATGAGAAAAAAGTGACCCCTTGAAAAATTAGATCAAAACGGTTTAATTCGTCGCTTGGTACAATTACAAACATAAAAGCAGGTAAAATACTTAACATAAGCACGTAACAGCACACTTTGAAGGCGCGCCCAAAATCGAATCGCTTTGATTGCTGCATCCACCAAGTAAGTAGAACTAATACACTTACGGCCGAACCTGCAATAAATGGAGTTGCATTTGTACTCATTGCTACATATAACGTAACAAACGCCCCCAAAAGACCCCATATAGACCAAGCAAGCCAATTTTCTTTTTCACGTAAAAATAAATTTCCCATAAATTAAGTCTTCTTTATCATTGTTATTTTGAGACTCTCCATACATTATCAAAAAACAACCGATTAAAAAACAATCTGCAGAAGAATTATTAGCTTATTTAGCTTCCGTGCACTTCTAACAGCATGTCACTGCAAAATAGTAGTGACTAAATTTTATACTCATTTATAAGTGACCATCACATTATCTAAAAGTTCACCCTTGTTTATAAATTAGTAAAATAACTTTCAGGCTTATGCCGTGGCGACTTTTTACAATCGACAGCTGGAGTACCTATGTATAAATATCCCACAATTTCATCTAATTCGTTTAAATTGAGTGCTTGCTTAACCGCATTACTTTGCGCAAAATAACCCGTGCGCCACACACCACCTAGCCCCTGTGCAAATGCAGCTTGTTGCATTGCAAGCACACTACACCCTGCACTTTGTATTTGTTCTATGCGTGGTACTTTTGGATGTTCTTCATATTTAGCAATAGCAATTACAATTACAGGTGCTCGAAGAGGAAGATCTTTAGCACGATTAACCACTTTTTCTGGTTGTTGCTCTGCTAAAGCGCATTGATAATATATTTCACCTAGCTTTATGCGTGCATCCCCTTGAACCATAATAAACTGCCACGGTGCAATACAACCATGATCGGGAACACGCAGTGCTGCCTGTTTTATTATATCAAGCTGTTCAGGTGATGGACCAGGTCCTGTAAGTTTAGAATCAGATTGGCGAGTAAGTAAAAGCTCAATAGCATCCATAAAAATAACTCAAAATTCAAAACGCTAGAATAGCATTTAAAACCTTAATATTACCAATTTGGTTATATCGCTCGTTATAATTAATTAAGCCTTTTCATAAAAAACTATTTTTGCTGAGGTGGATTCGATTTGTAAAATTGTGAAAAGATATGCATAAGCTATCAATACCCAATGAGGTTATATAGCATATACAAAAAACGGCCGTTTAAAATATTTATATGGCCGTTCAAGTATGTTAAAACACCCTATTCTTTGCTGATTGTTCGCTTTATCCAATAATCAACGCTTACAAAGCGCCCACCTCCAGTGAAAAATAAACTAAGCAGCATTGCAAAGTAAATGGCAGCAAATTCAATCCCATTGTTTAGAATTGAAGGTTTGCCTTTATCGTACAAATACTCAGGAAAACCGTGTTCTTCCAGTATTGCGCGAATTTTGCCAATTCGCTCTTGTACTTCGAGTGAGTTTTCGAGACTTTCTTTTGCACCAGGGATTGATAACCAATCGAGTACCTGAGCTGCACTCGTGTCAGGATTAGTAGGTGCTATTGCAAACCAGCCATTGTGCCAATGCACTGATGTTGCAGCAACAACCATAGTAAACATAAGCGGGATACTAACTAGGCGAGTAAAAAGGCCAAATAATAAAAACCAGCCTCCCAAAAATTCGCTCCAACCAGCTAAAAATGCGAGTAAATCAGGAAATGGTAAGCCTAAGCCCCATTCACTATTCCCAAACCATTGCACAATATCAGGTGACGCTAATAAGCTGTTTAAAAAACCGTCAGCTTCATCACTTATAGCAAGCTTATTGTATCCGGCAATAATCATCACTGGCGCTAAAATTAGTCTGAAAAGTAAAGAAGGTAAACCATCTAAAAAAAATAGTTTACCTATTGCTGATTCGTATAGGTGGGTTAGTGTGTTCATGCGTTTCCTGAGTGCTGTGTTTATTTAGTTATAGACTATAAACAACCAAGACCGCATGAACAGGTAAACTCTTTCAATCTATCTAAGGCTTAAATAGATCTCGCTATTTGAAGCGCTTCAAAAATAGCACGCTTAGCATCAATTGCAGCTGCGAGTTTTGCACCGCCAATCACGTGTACTTTTGCGTTTTCAGCATGGGGCTTTACAACTTCATCATTTGAAACTTGACCAATACACGCAATAACAGTGTCGACAGGTAACACCTGAGTTTCACCACCAACTGTAATAGTTAAACCATTGCTGTCAAAGCTCTGATACTGACAATCTGCAATTTGTTTTACACCATGTTGCTTAGCGACTTGACGATGGATCCAACCTGTTGTTTTACCAAGTTCACTACCAAATCGGCCTGAACTTCTTTTTAACATGTACAACTGGCGATCGTCTTTGTGTGGTTGCGGTTCACATTCAATTCCCCATTGTGTTTTAAATTCATCAATGGTTTGCGATTTATGCTCACTTAAAAATGCCACCATATCAAAACCAATACCGCCAGCACCTAATATAGCAATAGAATTACCTAACTCGACTTCGCCACGAATTACTTCATCGTATGCAAATACGCGTTTGTCATCGCTACATTTAATTGACGCCTCACGGGGGCGAACACCCGTTGCAAAAACAATGTCATCAAACTGTGTCAGCATTGACTCGTTGTAAGACGTTTCAAGTTGAACCGATACATCTAAACGTTCTAGCTCATTAATAAAGTATGCCAGTGTATGATTAAAGTCTTCTTTACCAGGTATTTGCATGGCTAGATTAAATTGGCCACCCATTTGCGATTTTTGGTCAATCAAAGTGACCTTATGACCTTTCTGAGCTAAATAACAACTTGCAGATAAGCCAGCCGGGCCAGCCCCCACAACAAGTACATTTTTTGAGATTGTGGCTTTATCGAGCGGGTAGTCAAGTTCAAAGGCAGCTTGCGGGTTAACTAAACAGGTTGCACGTTTATTTTTAAATACATGATCTAAACAACCCTGGTTACAGCCAATACAAATATTAATTTGTTTGGTTTGATCGTTTTGGTATTTATTAAAAAACTCAGGATCAGCTAATAAAGGTCTAGCCATTGATATAAGGTCGGCTTCACCAGCATTTAATATATCATTTGCAATGTCAGGTGTGTTAATGCGGTTAACCGCAATGACTGGAACGCTAACAACACTTTTTAAGCGCTTAGACGCTTCTTTAAAAGCCCCTGGTGGAACCATGCTAGCAATTGTAGGAACGCGTGCTTCATGCCAGCCAATACCTGTGTTAAAAATATCAACCCCGGCTTTTTCAAGCTCAGTGGCTTGAATAACAACTTCATCTGGCGTTGAACCATTAGGGATTAAATCCATTACAGATAATCTAAATATGATTAAAAATTTATCTGAAACTTTTGCCCTAACCGCTTTTACTATTTCCAGTGCTAAACGCATGCGGTTTTCTAGGCTACCACCAAATTCATCAGTACGTTTGTTTGTATGCGGCGCCATAAACTCGTTAATTAAGTACCCTTCAGAGCCCATTACCTCAACACCGTCGTAACCTGCTTTTTCTGCCATATAAGCAGAATGTGCAAAGTCTTTAATCGTTTTTTTAATTGAGCTCAGTGACATTTCTTTAGGCTTGTAAGGATTAATTGGAGCCTGAATAGCACTAGGTGCCTGATTGAAAGGATGATAAGCGTAGCGACCAGCATGCAGTAACTGTAAACAAATTTTCCCACCATGCTTATGAACAGCATCTGTGTATGCGCGGTGCTTAAAAACATCATAATAACTGTGAAAAGAAGAAGATATTGGCGTTAACTTACCTCGTAGGTTCGGGCTATAGCCACCTGTTATGAGCATGGCAGTACCACCCTTCGCGCGGGCCTCATAAAATGCACGTAAACGTTTTCTGTTATGCCATCCCTCTTCAAGGCCCGTATGCATTGAGCCCATAACTAATCTGTTTCGTAATTGTGTGTGTTTTAATTGTAGTTGTTGTTCTAACATCTTATGCCCCATTAACTGGTCTAACCTGTGTAGATTCACTAATTCTGCTTCAACGACAACGAATAAGCAATATTTGCATGTATTTAATTGATACTTTAGCCACGCTTAAAATACGTACTTATATCAAAATTACTATTTAATGCGTGCATGTATAGCATAATAAACCCATTGTTTTCGGTATCTTAAACGTATTTATAAACACTTCGTTACGATTTAGCAGTTAAATTTATATTTATTCTAGGATAAGATGAAACAAATGTATTAGCTGTACCAAATTAAGGAGCTATTTTGATAGCAAAAATTTTTAAAGGTATTTGGGCTGGAATAAACTTTTCTCGTCGATTAATTATTAACTTTTTGTTTGTGCTACTTGTTATTGTATTTATTGCAGGTATTTCAAGCGACGAAGACAAAATAATCGTTGATGAAGGCTCTGTTCTTCGATTAAACCTAAATGGTCCATTGGTTGAAGAAAAATTATATATAGATCCTATTGAAGCCGCTTTAAATGATGCAACCTCAGGTAACGACGAGCCAAGCGAAATTTTACTTGACGATGTTATTGAAGTTATAAATGAAGCAACAAAAGATAGCCGAATTAGTGTACTTCTTCTTGACCTGCAAGAAATGCCTAAAGCGCATTTAAACAAGCTTAAGCAAATTACCAGCGCGATTGAAGGCTTCAAACAGGCTGGTAAAAAAGTAATTGCTACGGGTTACTACTACACACAAGCTCAGTATTATATTGCTGCACATGCTGACGAAATAGCAATGCACCCTTACGGTAGTGTCGCTATTGAAGGCTACGGAATGTATCCGCTTTATTTTAAAGACGCACTAGAAAAACTAGAAGTAACGCAGCATATTTTCCGTGTTGGTACATTTAAATCAGCTGTTGAACCCTTTATCCGTAACGATATGTCTGATGCAGCTAAAGAAGCAAACCGAGTATGGTTGGGTGCGCTTTGGAGTGAATATAAGCAAGATGTATCGTCAGTTCGCCCATTCGATGAGTCAAACTTTGATGAAACTATGGATGCTTACCTAGAAAAAATGCAAGCAGCTAACGGTGATGCGGGTAAATACGCATTAGATAATCAATGGGTTGATTCACTTAAAACGACTCAACAGGTGCGCCAACAACTCATAGACTTAGTCGGTGCGCAAGAAGATGGTAAAACATTTAAGCAAGTGTCATTTCGTGAGTACCTAAGTTTAGTTAAACCGCCTGTTGTATTTGACAACCCTATTACTGAAAAAGTAGCGGTTGTGGTAGCGAGAGGCACCATTGTTGATGGTGAGCGAAGAGCAGGCGAAATTGGTGGCGACTCTACTGCAGCCCTACTTCGTAAAGCACGACTAGACGATAAAGTGAAAGCGGTAGTACTACGTATTGATTCAGGTGGCGGTAGTATGTTTGCCTCAGAAGTTATTCGTGCTGAAGTATTAGCGCTCAAAGCAGCTGGTAAACCTGTAATTGCATCAATGAGCTCTGTTGCCGCCTCTGGTGGTTATTGGATTGCATCTGCAGCTAATGAGATTTGGGCTGCACCAAGCACGATTACTGGCTCTATTGGCGTGTTTGGTACGTTTATGACATTTGAAAATACATTATCAAAAATTGGTGTGTATTCTGACGGTGTTGCTACTACCGAAATGGCTGGCTTTTCAGTTACTCGCCCGCTTAACGAAAAAATGGCTCAAGTCATTCAAATGAGTGTTGAAGAAGCTTATGGCCGCTTTTTAGATGTTGTTGCACAAGCGCGAGGCATGACACCAGAGCAGGTTGATGCAATTGCACAAGGTCGAGTTTGGATCGCATCTCAAGCTCTTGAACTGGGATTAATTGATAAGCTTGGTGACAAACAAGATGCAATTGATGCTGCAGCCGCGCTTGCTAAATTAACTAACTACGATGTGAAAACAATCACTCAAGATTTAAGCCCGCAAGAAAAAATGCTGCAAGATATCTTTGGCAGCGCATCGGTTCAGTCTATACTAGGAGCACAATCAACTACCCCATCGGTTTTAGCAACACAAGCTAATTTACAAAGCGTAGTGAAGCAGTTAAGTTCTGAACTAGAAAACCTTAAAGATTATAACGATCCACAAGGTGTATACGCACGCTGTTTAGAATGTAATGTTGCACAATAAAAGTGCATAAGCACCACTCGTTGCTTTATTTACTTTAGCGACAGGTTATACTAAGCCCAGTTTTTTTACTGGGCTTTTTTTATGAAACGTAAACGCATATATATCGCTTACACAGGCGGTACCATAGGGATGAAAAAATCAAGTCGCGGCTATATTCCCGCTGAAGGTTTTTTAACAGAAACGGTTATGAATAATGCTGAATTTAATCGTGATGAAATGCCCTTGTTTGATATTCACGAATACTGCCCTCTTATCGATTCTTCTGACATGTCTCCTGCACATTGGCAGCTCATTGCCGATGATATAAAAAGTAAATATCAGCAATACGATGGATTTGTCGTATTACATGGTACCGATACCATGGCCTATACAGCCTCGGCACTTTCCTTCATGTTTGATAATTTAACTAAGCCCGTTATTGTTACCGGCTCACAGATCCCGCTTTCTCAACTTCGTTCTGATGGACAGGTTAATTTATTAAATGCTATGTATCTTGCTGCAAACTACCCAATTGCAGAAGTAAGCTTGTTTTTTAACAACCAGTTATTTAGAGGTAATAGAGCCACTAAAGCGCATGCAGATGGTTTTGATGCTTTTGCTTCACCAAATTTAGAGCCTCTTGCATTATCAGGTATTAATATTCAACTTATCAAAGGCCAACTGAGCCCTTATGTTGAAAATGAACTTCAAGTTACCACTATAACGCCACAACCAATTGGCGTGCTTTATTTATACCCTGGAATAAGCACCGAGGTGGTCAGAAGCCTTGTAAACGATAACATTAAAGCCTTAGTGTTATTAAGTTTTGGCGTGGGCAATGCACCTCAGGACGATAAGTTTCTTTCTGTGCTAAGTGACGCAAGTAAAAAAGGGATGATCATTGTTAATCTAACACAATGCCTGAAAGGTCAGGTCAATATGGGCGGTTACGCAACTGGCAACGCATTGTTAAATATTGGCGTTATTAGTGGTTATGATATGACATTAGAAGCCTGCTTAACAAAGCTGCATTACCTATTCAGCCAAAATCTAGAAATCGAAACTATTCGTCATTTAATGCAAGATAATATGCGCGGCGAATTAACTCGATAAGCAATTACAGGCATCTGTAAATCAAAAAGGCACGCGTATAGCGTGCCTTTTTTTGTTTAATAATGAATTAGCGCACCTTAGCGTCAATCTCTACTAAATCAGTTAAGTGACATGTCTCGCCGCTGTGGGTTTTAATGCCGTGCTCACCAAAGTAATCACGCTGGGCTTGAACTAAGTGCCCATTACTTGGTGTTGTTAGCGTTGCTAAGTAAGTTTGTGTTGAGCTTAATACTGGAAACGCCAGGCCAGACATAACAGCTTGCCCTGTTACCTTACGCAATGCATTGGCTTCTTTATCAAGCGAGTCTATAAATTCGACACCTTGCGCTACGCTGTCAAGGTAATCAGCTCGAATGATACAACCTGCACGCCAAGTTTGTAATGTTTTCGAAAGATCTACCTTCCATTGATGTGTCCGAGAGGCTCCCTTAATTAACGCAAGGCCTTGGCGATAAGCTAAAAGACTCGCTAACGTAAACGCATCTTTAAGCTCTTCAAGGTCAATATCAACGGTATTAGTTGATTTTGAAGCATAGGTCATTTCTTGTGCCGCAGTTGTATCGCATGCATTGGTTAGATGTCGAGCTTGAACAGCAGCAACCAGTGAGGGTACTGCAATTCCTAACTCAAGTGCATTTTGTGCCGTCCACAAACCAGTACCTTTAGCGCCAACTTTATTATCAATCAGGTCTACTAGAGGCACATTTTTATCATTTTCAAGGGTTAATATATGACTAGAAATAGCGAGTAAGTAACTATTCAACTGCCCTTCTGACCATTCGTCAAATATTGCCGCGACTTCTTTTGGAGAACGGTTAGTACCTAAGCGGAGTAATTGATACATCTCTGCAATTAGTTGCATAAGCGCATATTCAATACCGTTATGAACCATTTTCACAAAGTGTCCACTGGCTGACTGGCCAACACGCGCAAAACAAGAGCTACCGTTATAGCTTGCAGCTACTTTTTCAAACCATGGCTCAATGCGTTCCCAGCCACCTTCTGATCCACTGGCCATCATTGCCGGACCATGGCGAGCGCCTTCTGCTCCGCCTGAAATACCCATAGTGGCAAACTCAAATTTGTTTTGAAACTTTAGCTTGCGAGTAATACCATCTTTATAATTACTGTTACCACAGTCGACTATAATATCATCACACTCTACGCCTGCGTCTACCAGTTCGTTACAAACGGTATCGACTAACTCACCTGCAGGAACAAGCAATAAAATAGAGCGAGGTGCTTCTAAACGCCTTACCATGTCTCCTAAATCAGAGACAATGTGAAGTCTATCAGCCATGCCTTGAGATTTAGCACAGCTTATTAACTCTTCACCCGCATGTGGGTTTTTGTCATAAGCAACAAGCGTTATCCCTTTATCTATTAAGTTTAGGGCAAGATTTTTCCCCATAACGCCTAACCCGACTAATGCAACTTGCATTTAGTGTCCTCCTCGGTAACAACTATTTGGTTAGAAAATTCAGTGTATTCATTAAATAATACCGCGTGCATTATACTCATGCAGTCATAAAATGCTAACCATGAGCCAATACAACATGCTTTTTTATTAAAGATAAATAAGCTATGTAATTATATCAAACATCAATGCTCTAGGGGTGACTTAAAGCACAGCTATTTGAAATTAAGATCATTGACGCATTTTGACACCGGTGTCATAATGATGACACAATAGTTTTGTATAAAATAGTGGCAATTCGTTCAGCTTTGCCTACAACTTAAGATATTGCTTTTTTAAGCTGTATTCTTCGTAAACAAAATAACCGTCAACCTGCTTTCACCAAGCACACAGGAGAAATTGATGCTAAGACGCACAAAAATAGTCGCTACCCTTGGGCCTGCTACCGATAGAGATAACAACCTAGAAAAAATCATTCGCGCAGGCGCAAACGTAGTACGTTTAAACTTCTCACACGGTGTGGCTCAAGATCATAAAGACCGTGCACAAGCAGTTCGTGATATTGCAAAACGATTAAACAAACACATTGCTATACTTGCCGATCTTCAAGGTCCTAAAATCCGAGTTTCAACATTTAAAGAAGGAAAAGTAACCCTAGCAGTGGGTGCTAAGTTTATTCTTGATGCTAAAATGGAAAAAGGCCAAGGCGATGTAAACGCTGTAGGTATCGATTACAAAGAACTTCCACAAGACGTATCTCCTAACGATTTACTTCTTTTAAATGATGGTTTAATACAACTTACGGTTGATAAAGTAGTTGATCACCTCGTTCACTGTACTGTTACAGTGGGAGGCGTTTTATCAAACAACAAAGGGATTAATCGTTTGGGGGGGGGATTAACAGCTCCAGCGTTTACCGAGAAAGACAAAGAAGACTTAATCACAGCAGCAGAAATAGATGTAGATTATATTGCGGTTTCTTTCCCACGAAGTGGCGATGACATGCGTTACGTTCGTTCATTAGCAGAAGCTGCTGGCTCTAAAGCTCAACTTCTAGCAAAAATTGAACGCGCTGAAGCTGTAGAAACACAAGAAGCCATCGATGATATTGTGCTTGCTTCGGATGCTGTAATGGTTGCTCGTGGTGACTTAGGTGTTGAAATTGGCGATGCTGCGCTAATGGGCAAGCAAAAGCTTATTATTCGTCGTGCACGTTCGTTGAACCGTACTGTTGTTACAGCCACGCAAATGATGGAATCGATGATCGATAACCCAATGCCAACACGTGCTGAAGTAATGGATGTTGCAAACGCAGTGCTTGATGGGACTGACGCTGTAATGCTTTCTGCAGAAACAGCTGCTGGAGATTACCCTGAAGAAACGGTAGCAACTATGGCACGCGTTTGTTTAGGTGCTGAGTCACAAAAAGAAACGCATGTATCTAAGCACCGTTTAGATAGCCGCTTCTCTAGTAATGCTGAATCAATTGCTCTATCGGCTATGTATGCAGCAAACCATTTAGATTCTGTTAAGGCTATTGTAACGCTTACTGAATCTGGTAGCACTGCAAAACTCATGTCACGCATAAGTTCTGGCTTACCAATTTATTCGTTGTCACGTCATGCCAGTACCCTTGGTCAGACTGCACTTTATCGTGGTGTTTATCCGGTGTTTTTTGATTCAACACAAACAGAAAAAAATGCAATGGTTAAAGCAGCATTAGATACACTTGTTGCTCAAGGTTCATTGGCTTCAGGTGATACTGTGATTTTAACGCATGGTGATTCAATGGAAACTGTGGGCGCAACAAATACAATGAAAATTGTTACTGTTGAGTAATTAAAGTTTTCTAAAAAAAATGCGAGCTTAGCTCGCATTTTATATTCTTAAACTTATATTAACTAGCCAACGCTGCTTTTACTTTATCACGGTAACTACGGCTAACTTTTAGCTCTTGACCATTCTCTAAAACAAGTAAATATTCACCACTGACCTGTGTAACTAATTTACTGATTTGTTTCGTATTAACAATTGCGCTGCGATGAACCCTTACAAATAAATGAGGGTCTAGCTCTTGCTCAAGTTCTTTCATTGTTTTTCGTAGTATATGTGTTTGCCCATCTTGGCAATGTAAGCACATATAATCCCCGGCTGCGTCAACCCATTGAATAGTTGCTGCTGGAACACGGATAATTTCGCCCTGCTCTTTTACGGCTAAGGATTCTGGGTAACGTTTATCAGCTAAAGTATCACCGGTTGCCAGTTTTTTGAGAATTTCTTCACAATTATTTCCGGTAATGCCAGCTACAAAACTCGCGAGTTTTTTCTTATGGGCGTTGTCTTGTTGCGTTTTTAAATAGGTATGCACTTTTTCTACCGCCTGTTTTAGTCTGTTATCATCAACGGGTTTTAAAATGTAATCCAATGCATGAATTTCAAATGCTTTCACCGCAAATTGATCGAATGCGGTAACAAACACGATTGCCGGAAGTATTTTAGTGCTTTCACTTAACGCGCGAGCAACTTCAAAGCCATTCATGCCTGGCATTTGAATATCTAAAAATACTAAATCTATTTTTTCGTTTTTACACGTTTCTATTGCATCTGCACCTGAACTACATAATTTAATAACTTCAATGTCATCAAATTCTGAAAGTCTTACATCCAAGCCTTTGCGCGCTAATGGTTCATCATCAACAATAAGCGTTCTGATTTTCATCATTTCTTCACAGCCTTCTCAAACGGCACTCGCAGATTAACTTTTAATCCACTTGGCGTATTATGTGATAATACAAACGAATAATTATTTTCGTAGAGCGTTTTCAATCTATCTTTGGTATTTGCAATACCAACACCTTGTGCGTTAACAAGCTTGCCATTTTCTAATTCGGTGCCAGGCCCATTATCTCCCACTTCAAGGAGTAATTCGTTAGCAAACACTTGGGCTTTAATATCTATTACCCCACCTTCAGATAAGTGGGCAATCGCATATTTAATTGCGTTTTCAATAATAGGTTGCAGTATAAGGCTAGGAACTAATGCTTGCTTAGCTTGTTCGCTTACATCTATGTTTACTTTTAATCGTTCATCAAAACGAACTCGTTCAATATCTAAATATAATTTTAACGCATGCAACTCTTGCTCAAGTGGTACCTTTTTTATGGGATCTGTATTTAGGGTATACCTTAAAAAGTCACTTAATTTAGACACCATTAAGTTAGCATCTTTATTTTCTTTTACCAAAACTAATGTTGAAATAGCATTTAACGTATTGAATAAAAAATGCGGGTTAAGCTGGTATCTAAGCATTTTTAATTGGGCTTCGTGCGCCATTGTAGTTGCTTTTAATGCTTTTTGACGTTCACTTTGTAATAGCTGATAATATTTAACACCAAAGTATAAGCCGCTCCAACATAAAATAATGTAGACCGAATCTAAACCTTGTTGAAGATAATAAAACCACTCTTCAGGTCTGTAACCATGGCGATATATCTCCCATAGATTAAATTTCTGTACAACAGCCCATAAGGTGCCCGTAATATAAGATGCACCAAACACCACTAACATAAGCACTATAGGTGAAGCATTCCAAACTGTACGGTAAATATAGCGAAGTGGTACTGTCATCAAACAGCCAGCATAAGCATTTAATAATATAACGAATACGTAAATATCACGCATTTCAAATACTTTAGAACCAATGTAATTGACAAGCGCATACCCTATCCAGCCCGCAATCTGCAAAAGCCAAAAAAAGCGCTGACGGTTATCAATTAAAGATTGCCAATTCAAAATTTACATCGTCTCCAAAATAGTAACTACTTTAAAAATCTATTCTTTAGTGTGTATTTATACATAACCAACTAGTTTTATAAATAAACTGAATAATATCATCATCTATTATATAGATTTACGAGGATATTTAGCACTACCGCCTATCTTAGTTTTTAATACAATCAACGCAAACTATACTCACACGCAATAAAAAAGCGAAAGGTGTTACTCTTTCGCTTTCATAAATACGTTGATAGTTAGTGTTTAAGCTAGTTTATCTGACGCAACTTTATAAGTAGGATCTTCTATTACATTGACTTCAACTAAATCACGCGCTTTGTGCAATAACTGAGTACAGTCTTTACTTAAATGACGCAAATGAAGCTGCTTACCCGCTTTAGTATATTTATCAGCTAATGCGTCAATAGCCTCTATTGCACTGTGATCTGATACACGGCTATGTTTAAACTCTACAATAACGTTCTCTGGGTCATTTTTAACATCAAATAATTCAGAAAAGTTTTTAACTGAACCAAAAAATAATGGCCCATGTAACTCATATACTTTTGAGCCTTCTTCATCAATGTAGTTTGTTGTGTAGATATGTTTAGCATGTTGCCATGCAAAAACAAGTGCAGACACAATCACACCTACACACACTGCAATCGCTAAATCGGTAATCACGGTTACACCCGAAACTAACACGATTACAAAGGCATCAGATAATGGTACGCGCTTCATCATTTTAAAGCTTGCCCATTCAAATGTACCAAGCACAACCATAAACATAACCCCCACAAGTGCAGCGAGTGGGATCATTTCAATTAAGCTTGATGCAAAAATGATAAACGCAAGCAGCATTAAGGCTGCACTTATTCCCGATAAACGAGAGCGGCCGCCCGAATTAATATTAATCATTGATTGGCCAATCATTGCACAACCGCCCATTGCTCCAAAAAAACCACACGTTATATTTGCAGCGCCTTGGCCAATACACTCTTTGTTACTGTGACCACGCGTTTCAGTAATTTCATCAATTAAGCTAAGCGTTAATAATGACTCTATCAGGCCGATTGCAGCAAGTATAAGCGCGTAAGGGAAGATAATTTGCAGTGTTTCTAAATTAAATGGCACCATAGGAATATGAAACTCTGGCAACCCACCTGCGATTGTTGCTGCTTCATCACCTGTCATCCCTTTTAAAAAATCTAATACGGTATGTGCTTCAAGGTCTAAACCAATAACTAAGCCTGTCACCGTTACAATCGCAACCAAAGATGAAGGAATAGCCGTTGTTAACTTTGGAAGGAAATGAATAATAGCCATTGTTAACGCAACAAGCCCTAACATAATAAACAATGGTTCACCTGTCATCCATTGCTGACCGCCCATATCATCAGGTACTTTAAACTGACCTAACTGGGCTAAAAATATAACAATAGCTAAGCCGTTTACAAACCCCAGCATTACAGGATGCGGTACCATACGTATAAACTTACCGAGCTTGAATATTCCCGCGAGTATTTGCAAAATACCCATCAGAAGCACGGTTGCAAAGAGATACTCAACACCATGATCAAGCACTAAACTTACCATTACAACCGCTAAAGCACCGGTTGCACCTGAGATCATGCCTGGGCGGCCACCGAATATAGCCGTAATTAAACCTACGATAAACGCGGCATATAGACCAACTAAAGGTTCTACATTTGCAACAAAGGCAAACGCAACAGCTTCTGGCACTAGGGCTAACGCCACAGTTAAACCAGATAGAATATCGTTTTTAGCTGAGCTTGGCGCCCTGCTTAGTAAGTTAAACATTGAGATCCTCAGGTGTATTTTGGGTATAAAAAAAGCGCTAAATTTTAGCAAATTAGCGCTCATTTAACAATTACATTGTGTTTTTAAACTAAATAGCTTTAAAAAGTTATCTGTTTACAAAGGTAGAGATGTGCTGCGTTTTACACAGGTCATTGTCACGTTTGAATGCACTTCCTGTACGTACTCTAAACTTAATAAATTATCTCGAACAAAATGTTCGTAGCCTTCTATCCCTTGTGAGATTATTCGCAACATAAAATCCATTGTGCCTGCCATTGTATAACACTCAGTGACCTCATCGTAACTCATGATCAATTTTTCAAATTCAGCTAGATTTTTTTTACCGTGATTAGATAAACGCACATGTGCGTACACCAACATATCAAAGCCAAGTTTCTTCTCATCTAACAATGCCACTTTGCTTTTTATGTAGCCGTCTTGCTCTAGTTTAGCAATTCGACGCCAACAAGGTGATTGAGATAAGCCGACTTTATCTGCTATTTCAGCAGTTGATAGACTTGCGTCTTGTTGCAAAAGTGCCAAAATTTGGCGATCTACGTGATTTAGAGACATTTTATTTCTTATTTATCAAATAAACTGGTTAAATTATACAACCATTTTTAAAAACAGTCTGCTTATTTTTAATTTTTCTATGTATAAATTACTCATAATTAATACATTTAACTCACTAGCCGTACTGCCCACTTACAAAAGGATTCGTTTTAATTTCATGCTCAACGGTTGTTTCACCGCCATGGCCAGACAAAATCGCGGTCTGTAAAGGTAAGGTTAGTATATGAGCCTTAATAGACTCTATAAGTTGTTGACTATTCCCTCTAGGGAAGTCAGTACGTCCTACAGAGCCTTTAAATATAACATCACCAACAATGACACATTGTTGATTTTTCTCGTAAAATACAATATGCCCTGGTGTATGGCCTGGGCAGTGAAATACATCAAATGTTAACTTGCCTAGACTCAAAGTATCACCGTGCGATAACCATTTGTCAGGGTAAAAAGGTTTAATAGGTGAAAAACCAAACATTTGAGCTTGCATTGATAAATTTTCAAACCAAAAATGTTCATCCTTGTGTGGGCCAATAATCTTAGTATTAAAATGCTTACGAAGTACGTCTGCTCCACCAACGTGGTCTAAGTGCCCATGGGTTAACCAAACAGCTTTAAGGGTTAAATTATTACTCGTTAAAGCTGCAATTATTTTATCGCTGTCACCGCCAGGATCAACAACGACTGCTTCTTGGGTACTTTCGCAAGCTATTATTCTGCAATTTTGTGCAAAAGGAGTCACTGGTATTGTTATAATTCTCATCACTATATTTCTTTATCTTTTTGATCTGGTATTGCTATTTCTTCTTCAAATGACATAAGTATTGGGTACTTTAGGTATGCTTCATCATAAAATGGGCTGTGCTGATACAACCAATCTAAGCGAGCATCAGCATCACTTGCAAATGACTTTTCAGTTTTTAATTTTTGGTCAAATTGCAAAGCAAGTTTTGGCTGTTCTTTTAACATATTACGAGCAAAAGGGATCAGCGCGTAATTTTCCATATACTCAGTGCGCTGAAAAATCGTGTTAAATTCTCCCCATGAAAAAAACGAGTCAGGCGCCTCTGGATGCAGTAGATGGACAGCCAATTCCCCTGCTTTTTGTTGAGTTGTAACTTCAAACCAACCGTCTAAATTTACATTAATAGCAGGTTTATAATCGAAAGTAGCCGTTACCCTAAATCTTCCTTCAAACGGTGACTTAGCAAACGAGTGCTCATTTATTTTTGCCTGTTTTAATGGTTGTGTGTTTTCACCAACTAATTTATTCACAGACACACCATGAAGCGACAGTTTTTCAATTAAATCGGTGTAAACAGGTGGTATAAAAAATGCCTTAGGTACTTCAATACGTTTTTGTACATCTTTTTGCCAATATACAGGTAAATTTGTATAGTCTTCTTTCTCACCAATATATTGAACTTCTGTTTGACCCGATAATGTACTCACTTTTGACGTATAACGAATACCTTTAAATGCAATTTCTACAGGGTCTTTACTATAGCCTCGTTGAACAATAAGCTGCTTTGGTACAAATGCGTGTTCTTTTTTTACTGCATTAGCTAGTTCATGTCCATGCTTTGATAAAGCATCAATTGCTCCGTCAATAAACACGTAAGTCCCCAATACACGCTGCTTATAGGGTTTTAATGAGTGGTTTTCGACTAAAATTGTAGGTAATGATTTTAAGTCACCCCAACCGTTCGAAAAACGGGGTGTAGCAACCCAACCCGCAAGCCCTTCTTTAAAGTTTCGCTTATTCATAACAAATACAAGAGGCCCAGGAATATGCCCTTGCGATGCTAACTTATTATCTATAACCGGTTTAAAGTATCTATCTAACGTATCAGCAATAGCAGGAGATTCACTTGCAAACACCGGATTATATCCATAGGTCACATCGTATTGATAATCGGCACCGTCAGTAACATGCACATCAATATAAAGGTTTGGGTTATAGTCATTAATAACCTTTAAAACACTTTTAACTTCGGGTGTTTCAAGTTTTGTGAAGTCACGGTTTAAATTTAAATTATTTGCATTGGTTCTAAAACCCATTTTACTCGGGCCGCGTTGATTAATACGATTAAAATGGCTGCTTCTTTCATGTCCGTCAACGTTTAATATTGGGATAAATAAAATATTTACTTTCTTTAAAATATCTCTACGTTTGCCTGTAGCTATGTCGCGTAACAACATAAACATGGCGTCTTTACCGTCAATCTCGCCAGCGTGAATTCCCGCTTGAATAAGCACTGTTGGCTTAGTGCTATTGGCAAGCTGATCTGCATCAAAAAAACCTTGCTCAGTCGCTACCACCATTTTAATAGCACGCTTACTATTACTAAAACCTATTATTTGCGATTTAAATTGAGTCGGATTTGCAGCAACTAAACGCTCTACAAAAGCCATTGTGTTGTTGTAATCAGGAGATATATAACCATCTGAAAGCTCAAAATCCGTTGTCAGAGGCCCCGCCTGTTGTATCAGCGATAAACTTTCGCCTTCCCAAGGTAGCAAAGGGGGTAAATGGCTATCGTAAGTCATACTTGCAGTTAAAAAGAGTAAGCTGGCTAACATATTATTCTCAAAAAACGCTTTAATACCCAAATTATAACAACTTAACTGATCGTTACGAAAAAACTGCGGTAGTTCAACAAAAAACACAGCCTAAGGTAAGCTAATAATGTATCAGGAATGTTTTATTGAGAATAAAGCATAATTAGCATCCAATTAAATACAGCTGAGCCTTTAAATTAATAACGGATTATTTTGCTTGGGAAGTTAGAATAGCTCTTGTATGTTGGGGTTTTATGTCAAATTTTAGGCACAAAAAAAGGAGCCAATGGGCTCCTTTTCAGTTCTTATAAAAAAGCTTAAGCGGCTAGGCCTTCTTTAGCTTTTTCTACAAGCGCTGCGAATGCAACTTGGTCGTAAACAGCGATATCTGCAAGGATCTTACGATCGATTTCTACAGACGTCTTTTTAAGACCATTGATAAAACGGCTGTAAGACAGACCATTTTGACGTGAAGCAGCATTGATACGTGCAATCCATAATTGACGGAAAGTACGTTTCTTCGCACGACGGTCACGGTAAGCGTATTGACCCGCTTTAGTAACAGCCTGGAAAGCTACGCGGTAAACACGTGAACGTGCTCCGTAGTAACCTTTTGCTTGTTTTAAAACTTTTTTGTGACGTGCACGTGCGACAACGCCGCGTTTAACTCTTGCCATTTCTAAAAACCCCTATTAAGCGAACGGTAACATACGTGAAACTAGACCATGGTCATTTTTATGAACCATCATCTTAGGACGTAGGTGTAACTTACGCTTAGAAGTTTTCTTAGTCAGAATATGACGAAGATGCGCTTGTTTACGCTTGAAACCGCCAGAAGCAGTCTTTTTGAAACGCTTAGCAGCGCCACTGTGACTTTTTAGCTTATAAGCCATTGCAATAACTCCAATTGTATTGCTTTTAAATTAGTAAGCAGGCGTGAGATATATTTCTATAGCTCCACTTTTAGGCCTAACTTACTGCCATGTTCCGGTGAAAACCCAACATCAAATGCTGCAGCTTTACTTTAAAACCGGTTAACTCAGGTGAATATTTGCATATTGCTTGCAGACCTGAGCTAAATTCGGTGCGCATTATTACTTAAAAATTACTTTTTAGCAATAGGTGCCATCATCATAACCATTTGACGGCCTTCAACGCGATTTGGGAAAGACTCTACTACTGCTAAGTCTTCTAAATCGCCTTTAACGCGGTTTAATAGTTCGATACCAATTTCTTGGTGAGCCATTTCACGGCCACGGAAGCGGATGGTAATTTTAGCTTTATCGCCAGCTTCTAAGAACTTACGTAAGTTGCGAAGCTTAACCTGATAGTCACCTTCATCCGTACCAGGACGGAATTTGATTTCTTTAATCTGGATTTGCTTTTGCTTCTTCTTCTGCTCTTTCAGTTCTTTGCTTTTTTCAAAGATGAACTTACCGTAGTCCATAACCTTACAAACAGGCGGCTCAGCGTTAGGGCTAATCTCTACAAGATCAACACCCGCTGCATCAGCCATAGCTTGTGCGTCTTTTAATGACTGAATGCCAGCTTGTTCGCCGTCGATGTCGATTAAACGAACTTCTTGAGCTGTAATTTCTTCGTTAATACGATTTTTTTGAGCTGTTTGTTGCCCTTTCTTGCCGCCTCTAATGGTACGTTCCTCCAAGAATATCAATAATATAAGCGTGTAGATGGCTTTTAGTAATAGCCCTACACGCTCGATTTTTACTGTCGATTTTTAATCTCTTCGCTTATTTTAGCTACAAAGTCATCGACATTAAATTTACCCAGGTCTTCACCTGTTCGCGTACGAACCGCTACTTCTTGTTGTTCAACTTCTTTATCGCCAACAACTAGTAAGTAAGGTATACGCTTTAATGTATGTTCACGGATTTTAAAGCCAATCTTCTCATTTCTCAAGTCAGCAGCGGCTCTAATTCCAAGTTTATTTAATTTTTGTACAATTTCCTGCACATAATGTGCTTGTTTATCAGTGATATTCATAATCACTACTTGCTTTGGTGCAAGCCACGTAGGGAATAAACCAGCATACTCTTCAGTCAAAATTCCGATAAAGCGCTCAATTGAGCCCAAAATAGCACGATGTATCATAACGGGTGTGCGTCGTTCGTTATTTTCTGCTACATAAGTAGCACCTAAACGACCCGGTAATGCAAAATCTAGTTGCACTGTACCACACTGCCACGCTCTGTCTAAACAATCGTGCAAAGTAAATTCAATTTTAGGGCCATAAAACGCCCCTTCACCAGGAAGGTAATCAAATTCGATGTCGTTTGCTTTAAGTGCATCGGCTAATGCAACTTCAGCTTTGTCCCAAATTTCATCGTCGCCAATACGTTGTTCCGGGCGAGTTGAAAGCTTAACCACAATCTTTTCAAAACCGAATGTCTCATAAGTATCATAAACCATCTTAATACACGCTGACACTTCGTCCATTACCTGCTCTTCTGTACAGAAAACGTGAGCATCATCTTGTGTAAAGCCACGTACACGCATTAGTCCGTGTAAAGCACCTGATGGCTCATTTCGGTGACAACAGCCAAACTCGGCCATACGTAATGGTAAGTCGCGGTACGATTTTAAACCTTGGTTAAAAATTTGTACGTGACCTGGGCAGTTCATTGGCTTAATTGCATATTCACGCTTTTCAGATTCCGTAGTAAACATGGCGTCTGAATATTTTTCCCAGTGACCTGATTTTTCCCATAACGAACGGTCCATCATCATCGGACCTTTTACTTCTTCGTATTGGTACTCACGTAATTTTTCACGCACAAACTCTTCAAGCTCGCGGTAAATGCTCCAACCATCGTTATGCCAAAATACCATACCTGGCGCTTCTTCTTGCCAGTGCCATAAATCAAGTGCTTTACCAATACGACGGTGATCGCGCTTTTCAGCTTCTTCTAAACGCTTTAAATACGCTTTAAGTTGCTTTTTATCACCCCACGCTGTGCCGTAGATACGCTGTAACATTTTGTTTTCAGAGTCACCACGCCAGTATGCACCTGCTACTTTCATTATTTTGAAGTTTTGGCAGAATTTCATGTTTGGTACGTGAGGACCACGACACATGTCTACATATTCTTCGTGATGGTATAATCCTGGACGATCATCTTTTGCAATGTTCTCATCCAAAATTTCAATTTTGTATGTTTCGCCACGCGCTTCAAACGTATCGCGAGCTTCTTGCCAGCTTACTGTTTTTTTCACTACGTCGTAGTTTGTTTTTGCAAGTTGTAGCATACGCTTTTCAATGGCATCTAAGTCATCTTGTGACAAAGAATGTTCCATATCGATATCGTAGTAAAAACCGTTATCAATAGTTGGACCAATAGCCATTTTAGCTTCAGGGAAAAGTTGCTTAACTGCATGTCCAATCAAGTGAGCACAAGAGTGGCGAATAATTTCTAGGCCGTCGTCATCTTTAGCAGTAATGATTTCAAGGCGAGAATCATCACTAATTAGGTCACACGCATCAACACGATCACCATTAACACGACCTGCTATGGTTGCCTTAGCAAGACCAGGGCCAATATCATTTGCTACATCAAGAGTACTTACAGGGTTTTCGAAACTACGCTGACTGCCGTCAGGAAGAGTAATAACTGGCATTATAAATCCTTACATACAGTGGTGACACCTACAATGTATCACGTGTATTTTTAAATAAAATTAAATGAGAATGACTCGACAACGCTCTTACGAATAAGCATTGACTATTTTTCGCCAAACAGGCTGATGTAGATGCTGAGTCTGCTCAACTACAAAAATATATTGTCGCGTGAGCGAGAAACAATTACAAGTTTAAAGGCTCTGTTAAAGGTGTTATTTTACTTAAGTTTGTAAATTTAGATAAAAACAATGACAATTTTGAGAAATGCGTAATAAAATTTCGTCTTATTGCTTATTCTCGCAATTTAATAGATGTTGCGTATAATACACAACAATTAAGTTTTATTAGAGAACAGCAATGAGAACATGTGGTGTAGAAATTACCGGTAGTGACGTACTACTTTGTATTTTAAGTAAAGATAACGACGTTTTTGACATTCGCGATGTGCGCCAAACACGTTTTACCTTAGGTAATGGTAACGACACTGAAGTAATGCGCAAATTTCAATTTGATTTTGCAAAACTAATGCAAGATTACCAAATTGACTCTGTGGCTATTCGCGAACGCCAACCTAAAGGTAAATTTGCAGGCAGCGCTAAAGGTTTCAAAATGGAAACCGCTATTCAGTTAATTGAAAACCTAGATGTTCGCGTGTTCTCAACAACTGAAATTAAAGAACAAGTGAAACGTAACCCTATCCCTATTGCTTTTGAAGAAACCGGCCTTAAAAAATATCAAGAAAATGCGTTTGTTAATGCCTACGTATACATAATGAAAAAAACGTACCGTAGCGACGAAATGTAATTTAACAAGCTTTAAAGTAAAAACGCGCCTAAATGGCGCGTTTTTTATGCATAAAACCGAATGATTTTAATTGTAGTTACTCAGCTGGCTTTAAAAAATAAGTGTGTGCAAATTCATTATGAATACCCGCTAATTCAATTTGTATTTGGTCAATATATTTATGCAAAAAACCATTTTTTAATTGCCTTACTTCTTCTGATTTTAACTCTTTAATTGCAATCTCAATTAAATCGATAATACCTTTTGAATTCGGTAAAACACTTACCTGCTTTTTTAACTCCATTAAACAAAACATTATAGAGCGAGGAAACACTTTACTGTGCATTATAAATTCAAGCACATCTGAGCGCTGCACGCGTACACCCATCTCTTGTCGGTACATTTGGTACGCACTGAGTGAACGTAATAAACTTATCCATTGAATATTTTCAAATGGTTTTGCTTCATCGCTAGTAATAAGTGTTTCTGAGCGAATATCTAAAATTCGCGAGGTCATATCTGCGCGCTCTATTAATGAGCCAAAGCGTATAAAAGTAAATCCATGATCGTGGTTAATTGTCGCATCTAACGCACCAAAAATTAAATGAGCTGACTCAATGATTTGTTTTAAATAAGCAAATCGACCGCGCTTTGTTAACCCTTCTTTTTGGTTATCTTTTACATAATAATATAAAGAGTTAATTTCTTCCCATACATCACGCGGGATCACGTCACGAATGGTACGTGCGCTTTCGCGAGCACTAATAATCGAATTTAATATCGAGGAGTTATTATCACTACCTACCAATAAATAACACAGCGCTTTTTGCTCGCTATAGTCGGTATGGTTTTCTTGGTATGCTTTTCGCGCGCCAATAATATCTATTAACGGCTCCCACCCAGTACAAACACCTTTTGGTAAGTCCATCATTAGCATATTATTTACGTTGATTAAACGAGCCACATTTTCAGCACGTTCAACATAGCGAGCAACCCAATATAAAGTTTCACCTACTCTTGATAACATATTATTTAGCCTCCTCGTCCACAATCCATGTATCTTTGCTGCCACCGCCTTGTGATGAATTAACGACTAAAGAGCCTTTAACCATCGCAACTCGCGTTAAACCGCCTGTCGTTATTTGTGTGTCCTTACCTGATGATAAAATAAACGGCCTTAAATCAGCGTGGCGCCCATCTACCTGCGTTCCATCAAGCGTGGGGACAGTTGATAAATCAAGTGTTGGCTGTGCTACCCAGTTGCGCGGATCCGCTTTGATTTGAGCAATCGTTTCTTGTTGTTCTTTTTTAGTCGATTTAGGGCCAATTAATAATCCATAACCGCCAGACTCGTTAGCTGGCTTCACAACAAGCTTATCAATGTTTTGAATGACATGGTCACACTCTTTAGGATCGAGGCATTTAAAGGTCGGTACGTTTTCAAGCTTAGCTTCTTCACCCAAATAATACTTTATTATTTCAGGTACATATGCATAAACAACTTTATCATCGGCAACACCTGCACCAGGTGCATTCACAAGGGCTACGTTCCCTTTAGACCATGCACGCATCAAACCAGGGACACCTAATTGGGACTCAGGTAAAAATGCTTCTGGGTCTAAAAATAAGTCATCTATTCGACGGTAAATTACATCAACTCGTTGTAATCCAGTTATGGTTCGCATGTATACACAGTCGTCTTTTTCGACGACTAAATCTCTACCTTCCACCAGCTCACACCCCATCTCTTGAGCAAGGTAACAATGCTCGAAATATGCCGAGTTAAATACGCCAGGTGTTAGTACAACCACTTCGGGTTTATCTTGCTTACGTGGAGACATAGCCGCTAACATATCAAATAATTGCGATGGATAATCATCAACAGGTAAAATAGTAGTTTGTTCAAATAGTTCAGGAAAAACCCGCTTCATTACAGAGCGGTTTTCAAGCATGTAGGATACGCCAGAAGGCACACGCAGGTTATCCTCAAGTACATACATAGTGCCGTTGCCATCGCGCACTAAATCAGAGCCACAAATGTGTGCCCATATTTTATTAGGTGGGTTAATGCCTACACACTGAGACCTAAAGTTAACGGACTTTTCTAGGAGTCCTTTTGGGAAAATCCCATCTTTTATAATTTTTTGATCGTGATATAAATCATCAATAAATAAATTTAAAGCCTCAACGCGCTGTTTTAAACCAACCTCTACACTTTGCCATTCTTTTTTACCAATAGTGCGTGGGATAATATCAAACGGCCACGCTCTATCGATCATGTTACCTTCGTTGTAAACCGTAAAGGTAATACCCATTTCCTTAATCGCTAAATCAGCAACCGCTCTAGCTTTTATGAGTTCTTCTTCAGATAAACCAGCAAAAAATTGCGCAAGCTGTTTGCCATGCGATCGAATATTACCTTGTGCGTCTATTAATTCATCAAAAAAGCCATTCGTTTGGTACGTTTTCCAATCAATTTTCATACACCCTTCCGTCTTATCCATAATAACTATGAAGTTGTTAATTTATTCTAATCGAATCATATCTACAGCTACGTCAAGTAGTTGAGAACCCCCACCAAATACAACACCTTTAAGCGGTGTTACATCAGAAAAATCACGCCCTACTGCAAGTGTTATATGTTGCCCACTTGGTAAAATATTATTTGTTGGATCAAAGTCTACCCAACCAAAGTCAGGAACAAACAGTGCAAACCATGCATGGGTTGCATCTGCGCCTTCAAGCTTTTCTTCACCTTCAGGTGGTAGTGTTTCTATATAGCCGCTAACATACCTAGCAGCTAAGCCAATGCTGCGTAAACACGCGAGTGCAAAGTGTGCAAAGTCTTGGCAGACGCCCCTTTTTTGTGCAAAAACAACACTTAAAGGTGTGCTTATAGTTGTAAAACCGGGATCATAGTGAAACTCATGAAATATTCGTGCCATTAAATCCTTACAGGCATCTATCAAATTAGCATTAGGTAAGAACGACACTAACGCATAATCCTTATAGGCTTCTTCAATGGGTGTAAGCTGAGAGGGCAAAATAAATTCAGATATTTTTAATAATTGTGCTGTATTTGGTCTTGCTAAAAAATTACGCGCTTCTTCCCAGCTAATGACAGCAGTATTTAAGTTTTTATTTGCAGTCGTAATTAGTTCAACTTCACTTATCATAGTCACTGTTAGTTTTTTATGTTGCGTTACTATTTCAAACGTAGTGACTTTATTATCAAAGTAATCTATGAATTCTTGAACATAGTTAGCAATAGGCTCTATCTCTATGCGGCTACTATGACAAATTTGCCCACGATTAGTTTTAGGTGTTAAACGTGCTTGGTTTTGGCACAAACTTACAAAATCAGTATAGTTATAGGTTGTCGAGTGCTTAATTTTATATTTCACGATTGAGCTTGCTCAATATTGGTCCAATTCAATTTATTAGCCGTTTGTGTGTGAGAAAAATACTGCATTAATAATACATCACAAAAAGTATCTAGGTTTACTCTTATGTTATGGTTAAATTCAATTAAATGTTTGCGCTGTCCGCTTTCTGTTGTTTGTAGATAATCTTTTTCGGTTACATAACAACTCGTTTTGGAGAGTAAAATAGCTTTTTCATGAGCTGCAATTACGCCTTGCCTGCGTTTATTGGGTAAATGTTGGCAAAGCTGATTTATTTGCTCAAGTTGAAATAATAGTGAGCGAGGATACTCTGCATCTAATAATAGTAACTCAAGCCCCGTACCTATTGTTTGATACATTCTATAGCGGCGTTTATGAGTTACTAAACTCACTTGGCAGCTTAGTACGGCCTCTAATAAACCTAGCTCTTCAGGTTCATCTAGCTTTTGGGTGAGTAATGTATTTCCCAAAGAGATTATTTGAAGACTGCGCTCGATGCGCCTACCTATCTCAAGTAAAAACCAACCATTACTGTTTGGCATACAATCTGCCAGAGAGCCGTTAAAAGCCATAATAAGGCCAATCACTTTATCTAAAATACTTTGAATGGTGCGCGTAGATATATTGATATTAACGTGCTTAAGTATTTTTATTTGCTCGTTCATTTCATCAATAATACGACGACTATCATGTGATAACAGCTCTTGTACTTGTACCGATGCATTAGCTAAATATTTAAGCGTATTAATAATACTGCCAGCACATTGCTCATCTGCAAGTAACACAAAAGCACTTTGCTTAGCATCGCGGGTTTCAAATTCCTCATTTGTAATACTTTGCTCAATATACGGGTATACAATATGTTGCGACTTAATAGCAGTGAGTAACCTAGTAACAATATTACGCCTTATTAAATCGGGATATATAGCAAGTTCTGTATAGCGGTCGATAAAAATACGTAGGATCCTAATCGTATTTTCACAGCGTTCTAAGTAACGTCCAAGCCAAAATAAATGCTCAGCGGTCCTACTTGAAATAATTCCTTCTAGTAGGGTAACGTCCATTCTTTTACGAATAGGTACCGGTGCATTTTGTTCTTCTAATTCAATATTATCGACCGTGTTTACCCATGTATCTTTGAGGCCCCCTGATTTACCAGCTGAATTTCGTGCCTGTGTAGATAAACACAACGCCGAAGGCAGAACCTCTATACCTTGCTCTGTTGTTAACGCATAGCATCTAAAAATAACAGGTTTGGCTATTAGCTTACCGTCTTGCCAAAAGGGGGCACTACTAAATACAGGCTTTTCTTGAAAGTAGTACGCATCTGGATTTTGTTGAATATGTTGTTTAATTTTTTTTTCGTCTAATACACCATCGAGCTTAAAATCGGGGTTTTTGAAGCTTGTGAATTCAAGTGTGCTCCAATCTAAGTCATCAGCTTCAGTGGCTTTATAATACTTAGCCCCTGGAATTAATAATGGCTCACCTAAAAGCTGCTCACATAGCTTATTTAAGTTAAATTGAATAGCTGCAGATGACAATACACCACTACCAAACGGATTTAAAACTTTAACGGTGCCCTCGCGTACAGCTTGTAATAACCCTGCAATACCGTGTAATGAATATTCAGTTTGTTCCAATGAGTCAATACTATTGTCGGGGATCCAACGCAAAATCACGTTGATTTTTCCAAGCCCCTGCAATGACTTTAGCCACACTTCGCCGTTTCTTACCGTTAAGTCGGCGCTTTGTACTAAAGTATAGCCAAAGTAGGTTGATAAAAACGCATGCTCATTATAGTTTGGATCGTCTATACCTTGGGTTAAAATAACAATTCGAGGGTCATCCATATAATGAATATATTCATTAATACCCTCTTGAAATAGGTTTAAAAAGTCTTTTATTTGCTGCACATTGCATTCGGCAAATTCTTCAGCCATTACACGGCGCGCAATAATCCTACTTTTTAGTAATAACCCAAGCCCAAGTGGGCATTGGCAGTGATCTTTTAATACTTTAAATTCGCCAGAAGGCGTTCGATACACATCAAGTGCCGTAAAAAATAGTTTAAGCTCGTCTTTAGGTAAACTAAAGCCCTCACGCATAAAGTGACTGTCTTGATACAGGTTTTCGGCACTAATGTGCCCATTTAAAAGTAGCTTTTGCTCAGAATAAATATCATTTTGAACTTTGTTAAGTAGTGAGGTGCGTTGCTTGATCCCTTTTTCAAGGGCTTTCCAATCATTGCCGGAGAACATAAATGGCAGTGGATCTAAGTCCCATTGTTGATTGTTTTCACTTTTAATATTGCCATTTTGCAGAAGCTGACGAATTTCAATTGCTCGGCTGCTTAAGTCTTCGCTCGTTAAGGTTGATAAACGATTAAATAATGTATCCCAATGCTCAGGCCTCAAACCACTGTGATTTGCTAACTCGTCATGCCCGTGGCCTTTTTCAAGATACACAGACAACCACTGTGGTAACTCAGGCATTGCGTTATTATTTATATACAAATTAAAGTGCTCCATCTTAAAGTTATATCGTTAACTTTAAAGCTAGGATTGAATATAGGTTATCCCACTTTAATTAATTTAAAAGTGGAATAACATCATTATTAAGCTTATTTATGCTTTATTTGAATCGTGGTTGACGTCTTAAATCAAGCGTATTTGGGTAATCCATATTAACGTTTTCTTCATCAGGTACAATAAAGTCACTCACCGTTTCTGCGCTCGTAAACGTACGCGTTGCCGCTGAAGGGCTCCAACTTGGTTGATCGGATGCTAACAACGATGGCGTATGACCGTGTTCCCAAAAACGTGCAACTCTGCGCCCTTCAGCTTCAAATGCATTAACAGGTAAAGTTTCAGGGTTGCGTCCTCCAGCATGGCTTACATGATAAACAAATCCGCCTAGTGAGCGCCCTTCCCACGTATCAATTAAATCAAAGACTAAGGGGGCATGTACGCCAATAGTAGGATGTAGTGCTGTAGGTGGCTGCCAAGCTCGGTAGCGAATCCCCGCCACAAGTTCATCATGCCCTTTTCCTTTAACCCCTTTTAACGGCACTCTACGGCTATTACAAGTAACAATGTATCTATCGCTTATAGCGCCTTTTACTTTTATTTGTACACGCTCAAGGGATGAATCTACATAACGTGCAGTACCTGATGCACTAGCCTCTTCACCTAGAACATGCCAAGGCTCTATTGCGGTTCTTAATTCTAGGGTTACGTTATCGAGTTCGCGTGTGCCACAAACCGGAAACCTAAATTCAAAAAATGGATTAAGCCAGCTTAATTGAAACGCAAAACCTGCTTCTTGTAAGTCACGCGTTACTTCAGCTAAGTCGTCTTCGACATACTGAGGCAGTAAAAACTTATCATGAAGCTCTGTACCCCACCGTACCAATGGTTTGTGGTAAGGTTTTTTCCAAAACCAAGCAAGTAAGGTACGCAGTAATAACATTTGCACCAGGCTCATTCGCGAGTGCGGCGGCATTTCAAAACCTCTAAACTCGACAATACCTAAGCGCCCCGTTGGCGAATCAGGTGAATACAGTTTATCAATACAAAACTCTGCTCTGTGCGTATTACCTGTTAAATCGACCAATAGATTGCGTAGTAGTCGGTCCACTAGCCATGGCTCAGGCACTTCGCCCTCAGGCATATGCGAAAAGGCAATTTCAAGTTCATAAAGCAGCTCATCACGCGCTTCATCTACACGGGGTGCTTGGCTTGTAGGGCCTATAAATAAACCTGAAAATAAATAAGATAACCCCGGATGATGCTGCCAATAGGTAATAAAGCTTCTTAATATATCTGGACGGCGTAAAAATGGGCTTTGATCAGGCGTTTCGCCTCCAAGTGTTACATGATTACCACCACCAGTACCTGTATGGCGACCATCTGCCATAAACTTATCGGTACCTAAGCGCGTTTGTTTAGCAAGCTCATACAGTGTTGTTGTTCTATCAACTAGCTGCTTCCATGAGGTTGAAGGATGTATATTTACTTCAATAACACCTGGGTCAGGTGTGACTGCATATTTTTCTATACGGCTGTCTTTAGGTGGGCTGTAGCCTTCTATAACAACGGGTATTGAAAGCGCTTTAGCCGTGCTTTCTATTGCATTTAATAATGCGATGTAATGTTCAAAATGACTCGTTGGCGGCATAAAAATATATAAACGCCCTTCTCGCACTTCAAGTGCCATAGCCGTTTTGATCATTTCGCTACCAATAAAGCCTTTTTTAAGTTTTTTAGTTTTCTCAAAACTTGTTGGTATATCAAATGGGTCACGGTCAATTATATTGACGCTCCACTGTAAACTATCAAGTGGTAGTCGATAGCCCAGCGGTGATTCACCGGGTAGTAAAAAGCAGTGTTCACGTTTAAATTCCCACAGGCAGGATTGCCAGCAGTGTCTACCTTCATTAAATTGTAATGGCAGCACATAACCTACAGGGTTTTCTATTCCTTTTTCCATTTTTGCTAAAAAGCCTTTTCGGCTCATGGCATTTAACAACTCAGGTTCTTTTGGGCCGACCTCTTTAGGTAACGAAGCCTCTTGCCATAAATGATATAAAATATCCTCATAGGCAGTTGTAATTGCTTTTGTTTCTAAGCCTATTTGCTCGCAGAGCTTTTCGGTAAAGCGCTTAGTGTCTGTGTGATCTAATTTATAGTTTTTATTAGGATCAGCGAGTAAGTTTGTATCTTTCCAAAGCGCTTGTCCGTCTTTGCGCCAGTAACATGCATATTGCCAACGAGGTAATGGTTCGCCTGGGTACCACTTGCCTTGTCCGTAATGTGTAAAGCCGCCTTTTGTATATACCTTATTCATAGCAACAAATAAGTTTTGGGCAAGTACGCGCTTTTCTTTGCCGTCTGCTTCTGTATTCCATTGCGGGTGCTCCATATCGTCTATTGAAATAAACGTAGGTTCACCGCCCATTGTTAAATGGATCCCTTCTTGATTGTAAATATCATCAACTTGTAAACCTAAACGGTTTATAGCGCTCCACTGTGTTTCAGAGTATGGCTTAGTTACACGCGGGTCTTCATGAACACGCGTCACTTTATTATAAAAACTAAATTCAGATTCACATTCATCAATACCACCCGATACCGGTGCAGCAGAGCTTGGCTCAGGCGTGCACGCAAGCGGGATATGCCCTTCGCCTGCAAATAAGCCTGACGTTGGATCAAGCCCTATCCAACCAGCACCAGGAATGTAAACCTCGGTCCATGCGTGTAAGTCGGTAAAATCCTCTTCAGGGCCGCTTGGACCATCTAATGATTTTTGATCTGACGTTAGTTGAATTAAATAACCAGAAACAAAGCGAGCAGCTAAGCCTAAATGGCGAAAAAGTTGCACTAATAACCATGCAGAATCTCTACACGAACCAGTACCTTTAGTTAGTGTTTCATTTGCCGTTTGAACGCCAGGCTCTAAACGAATGCCATACCCTACCAAGTTATAAATAGCTTGGTTAACCGCTACTAAAAAATCAACACTTCTAATAGGCTTTTCAGGGCGTAAAGACTCAATTAAATCGACGAATTTAGGGCTTGGCTTTCGCTTTTTTAAATAAGGATTAAGCTCTGCTTTTGACGCTTTATCGTATTCAAAAGGGAACTCTTCTGCGTATTCTTCTAAAAAGAAATCAAAAGGGTTAATTACGGTCATTTCAGCAACAAGGTCGACCGTAAAGCTAAACTCCGTTGTAGGCTTATTAAACACAACCCTTGCTTGATAATTGCCAAAAGGGTCTTGTTGCCAATTTATATAGTGATCTTCAGGGACTATTTTAATCGAGTAGCTTTTTATTTTTGTGCGGCTATGCGGAGCAGGACGTAAACGAAAGATATGTGGCCCCATGTTTACCGCTCGGTCGTACTTGTATTGAGTATGGTGCGCTATACCAACAGTAATTGTCATTGATTAATTCCCCTTTAATAATGTATAGCCAGTTAGGTATCACAAAATATGACTTATCCTAAGCAATATTGTGCAATTTATATTCCATAAAATTTTTACTTATACGAGGCCTTAAAACTGCTAAAAAACACACATTGGCCATTCACATAGATATTAGTTTTCACAAATTTACGTAATTAAAAAAATTTTGCCTTTGTTTTGGTGCAAACGCTGCACCAAAAAAGACTAAAATTTAGTCTTTATTAAATTACAACAATTTAAAATATTGAATATTAACAAAGAAAAATATCCATTAATGTTTTACTAACTGTATTCTATAAAACCATTAATGGCTAAATAAAAAACAACTGATTTAAATTATTTCACTTTAAATAAGCACGCCGAGCATTAAAAAATAGTTCATACTAAATACTGCTATTTAAATTTATAAAGCTGTTATAGTGGAGCGATTTTTAACCATTTATGTTTTAAGAATTAGTCAAACTCAGATTAAAGCAAAACGATTAAAGTAATATTAATCTTCACGCTTTTATTATCATCAAATGCACCATGGAAATGTGCAAATGACACACCCTTAATTAAAGGACACCTATTTATGCAAACGCTAACTGATACTGGCGATAATTTAGTAAAAGATATATCTGCGCGTTATGGCCTTAGCTACGATGCCGTAGTGCATATGCTAATAGCAGTAAATCATGGTGGCGGCTCAATGGCTCAGTTTAATTGCCCTGAGCTTGGTGGTTCGGGTCAATGGATGCGAGGTGGTATGACCATGGTTGGTGATATGTTTAATAACGGGTTAAAAAATACCGTCGATAACTTATGTAATGAACTAGCTAACCTTTTAAGTGCTAATCAGGTATTTCCTGTAATACCAGCAGGTACACCAGGTAACGATCAATGGTGGCCAACTGATTTGGGAAGCCCTTTTAGTAGTGGCGGGCAAAATAATATCCGTTATGCGGTATTCCAAAACAGGTTAGCCATTGAGCTAAATGGCCAAATAACTATTTACGATACGCTTGATCACCAAATTATTGGTGTAAGCCAGCAACAAGGTAGCGATACTTCTCTTACGTTTAACAGCCAGTGGGGAAACATTAGCGTAAATAGTTTGCCATTAATTTCACAACCAACAAATACTATTATTCAACCTGAGCAACAAAATTTTGCACAAGCAACACAAGTCCCTATTGAGCAACCTGTAAATAACCCAGCAAGTGATCAACAAGCTCAGCAAACGCAACAAAAAGCGGTAAATAATATAATAAATTCACAAGGGAATGTTTTGCCATTTTCGGTAACTGAAACTCTCGAAATAATCGAAAAGCTTGCGCATTTAAAAGAGTTAGGTGCGCTAAGTGAAAGTGAGTTTAATACTAAAAAGACTGAATTATTACAACGCATATAATGCGTAACTTTGCGACTGTTCACGTGCATAACCCATTTTGTTGTTTATACCCTTTTTTGCTAGTTCGGTAAAAATATGAAAACCTTTAAATGTAACTGTAAAGATAACCACACCATTTTTTTTGAAAGTAGTCATTGTTTAGCCTGTGGTCGTACTTTAGGAATTGACGACAATTTTAACCTTGTTGAACCCTACGAATTTAACGAGAAAACAGGGTTATATTTCAAGACAGAGCAACCCACTGTGCCTTATCAAAAATGCGATAACAACGCACACTTTGGCACATGTAATGGCATGGTTAATTTAAATACGTTTGCCCCCCCCGTAGATAAAGACGAAACGCTCTGTTTTGCGTGTCGCTTTAATGAAACAGTTCCCGATTTAACTATAGACAAACATATTCCGCTTTGGCGCAATATGGAAACGGCTAAGCGCCGTGCTTTATATACTTTAAAGGCACTTTGTGTTCCGCTTAATAACTTAAACCAAGACCCTGTAAATGGTTTAAGTTTTGACTTTATAACAGACAGAAACGTAAACGATCACTTTGTTACAAAGCTCGCTGGTCATGAGGATGTTTTTACCGGACATAATTGTGGGCATATCACTATAAATTTAGCCGAAGCAGATGATATAGCGCGCTCACATACAAAACATGCAATGGGTGAGCGCTACCGTACGTTACTTGGTCATTTTCGACATGAATTAGGCCATTATTATTTTGATCAACTCATAGCCAACTCACCAGAAAAACACGCTTTATGTAAGCAATACTTTGGCGATGATGCGCTTGATTATCAAGCAGCGCTCGACTTACATTATAAAAATGGTGCACCCGCTAATTGGCATGAAAACTTTATTAGCGAGTATGCCACTATGCACCCATTTGAAGACTGGGCTGAAACATGGGCTCACTACATGCATATTATTGACACACTAGAGACTGCAAAAAACTTTTCAATTACAGGCTCTATTACCGGTAGTGAATACGAGATAGATGAAGCCAATGAGTTAAGACTGCCACAAAATACACACTATTTTTATGGGCAAACTTCAATAACATCAATTTTAGATAGTTGGATGGAGTTTTCGATTATATTAAATTCTCTTAACCGCAGCATGGGTTTAGCCGATGCCTATCCGTTTGTGTTAACGCAAGCAGTAAGAACAAAGCTTGAATTTATTCATCATGCAATTCATAACAGACTTAACTTAATGCCCAATTTAGTTAACACATCTACTGACTAACTTAGCGTATTTGGCATAAGGTTTTAAGAAACTTATGCCTCGCTTTAGATGCAGCCCTTATATACTACCTCACAATTATGACTAATACATTAGTCTAACCACCCTTCTCTTTGTCGACAATATATGTTTATTTAAACTTTAGTTTATGTACGTCACACACATCGACACGGAGAAAACAAATGCACACACAACATAAAGCGGTTAAAGAAGTAGAACTTATAAACACATTACCGTTGTCACAAAGCTATTTTAAAGGCTCACAAAATACACCTTTAACCAATAAAACCATTGGTGCCTACTTTGATTTTATTGTCGACAAAAAACCCAATTCGCTCGCGGTAGTAGTCAATCATCAAAACATCCGTTTAACCTATAGAGAGTTTCAAAAAGAAGTAAATCAACTCGCGATGGGGCTATTAGCCATAGGCGTTAAACCAGGTGAACGGGTAGGAATTTGGTCACCGAATAACATTCAGTGGTGCCTAACTCAAATTGCTACCGCAAAAATTGGTGCCATTATGGTATGTATAAACCCTGCATATCGCCCGAGCGAACTGACTTATGCGCTAAATAGCGTAGAATGTTCCACTTTAATTACTGCAAACAGTTTTAAAGGCAGTAATTATATAGAGATGCTAACTAGTTTAGCGCCAGAGTTTAACCAATCCGACCCAGGTAAGCTTGAGTCAAAAGTACTACCGAGCCTTAAAAACGTTATTAGTATTGGTGATGATCCCATCCCTGGTATGTTTTCGTTTTCACATATTATGCAGTTAGCTACACCCGCCCATCAGCTCGAATTACACGCTATAGCGGCTAATTTAAACGCCGATCAGGACATAAATATACAATTTACATCAGGCACAACGGGCAACCCCAAAGGCGCTACACTGACTCATAAAAATATTTTAAATAATGCGCTTTTTGTTGCCGACTCTATGCGGTTTACACATAAAGACAAACTTTGCATTCCTGTTCCTCTTTATCATTGCTTTGGTATGGTTTTGGGGAGCCTCTTGTGCATTACCAAAGGTGCTGCAGCTATTTATCCAAGTGATTCATTTGATGCAAAAACAACTCTTGATGTAGTTGAACAAGAAGGCTGTACAGCACTACACGGTGTTCCCACTATGTTTATTAGCCAACTTGAGCTCAGTAGTTTTAATAAATATGACTTAAGGTCACTTAGAACCGGTGTTATGGCAGGCTCTACTTGTCCTGAACAAGTCATGCGTAAAGTTCAAACCCAAATGAATATGCATCAGGTTTTAATTGCCTATGGGCAAACTGAATGTAGCCCTATAAATAATATTACTGAAACTGACTCATCAATAGAGCGTCAAGTAACCACTGTTGGGCGCGCCCTTGCTCATACTGAGGTTAAAATTATTGATGAACTGGGTAATATTCAAAAAATAGGTTTACCTGGTGAAGTATGTTCAAAAGGTGCAGGCATAATGCGCTGCTATTGGAATGACGAAGAAAAAACAAAAGCCACAATAGATAGTGACGGCTGGCTTCATTCAGGCGATTTAGGTGTTATGGATAGCGAAGGGTTTGTAAGTATTGTTGGGCGAATTAAAGACATGATTATTCGTGGTGGTGAAAACGTTTACCCTCGAGAAATTGAAGAGGTGCTTTATACATACCCCGGCGTACAAGACGCTGCTGTATTTGGTATTAGCGATGAAAAATATGGTGAAGAAGTGTGTGCGTGGATTCAGCCAAAAGAAAATACAACACTCGATGAACAGGCAATTCGTGCATTTTTAAAAGACAAGTTAGCTTACTTTAAAATGCCTCGGTATGTTCGTTTTGTAGAGAGTTACCCAATGACAGTCACAGGCAAACTACAAAAATTTAAAATGCGCGAGCAAATGCACGAAATATTATTAGGTAAATCATTTTCATAACATATACTTGCCCAACACCACGAAATACAGATGTTGGGCAACGCTATGATATATAATCTTTAATTACCTTATTCTTCCCTGTATTTTTTGCTGCGTACATCGCTTTGTCGGCAGATGCTAGTAATACTTTCATATCCGGACGAAGGGAGCAAAAATCAGCTACAACCACGCCAGCAGAAACTGTTATACGTTTAAATGTTGAGTATTCGTGGCTTATCGGACTTGAGGCAAAGCGAATAGGTAAGTCGTCAAGCCAGTCTAATTTGTTTTGGCCTAAAATTTTAACTAAGATGAACTCCTCGCCGCCAAACCTGACAACGATATCTGCCTCGCAATTTTGCAATCTGCTTGCAACATCAATAAGTATTTTATCTCCATCTAAATGACCGTAATTATCGTTGTACTTTTTAAAATCATCGATATCGATCATAGCAAGCGCTAGCGATTGCGATGGCTTAATTTGATTCATTAAGCGTTTACATTCTGAGTCAAAACTGTGTCTATTATGCAACCCTGTTAGCTGATCTATATTCGCTTTTTGTGTTTCCACGAGCTCTGCTTCATATTGTTTACGTAAAAGTATATCAAGTTGATATTGAATACACGCCATCACAATTACAATACTAATGTAAAAGTAAAGACTCCATATTATTGGCGTGGATGAAAACAAATGAACACTTAAAAGGCTTAGCCCCGTAATTGTCCATAAAATAAGTTTATGGCCTAAATGAAGCATGGGTATTGCAGAAAAGGAAGCCACTACAAGCATAGGCCCTCCCTCGTTTAAATAACCATATAACCCAACAAAGGACCAAAATAAATACCCAAATAAAACACAAAATAAAATACCATAAGCAAAACAACGATAATGTAAGTATTTTGCCTTTAATTTATTGTTTACATAAACCAATACAAACGACAAACAAACCATCGAAAGTCTAAGAATATTAATAACAGAGGATATAGATTGTTCATCGTTTAACCACGAAAGAATAACCAAAATCGTTAAAAATAAAGCAGCTAAATACAAGGCTATATTAGCAAAGTGAACGGTGCTTTTATTAAGTTGATGCTGGAAGTCTTTTTCTTTGTCAGGCGGAAAATAAAATGTTGCGGGTATTAATTGCATTTTAAATTCCTTTTATACTTTCGTTGGCTTGAAATAATGTGCTTAAAAGCCGCTATTTTTGTATTTATGTAAAGGTTGCTTTTTAAGCTATTTAAATTGGTCTAGTAAAGTTCGCCTTTAAATATTATCGCTATGTTTGATTAATTACAATATTAGTAAACACTTAACGATGACTGTCTAAAAAACGTTGGTTATTACAACGTTTTTGGACAAAATATTTATTAGTAATTACTCAGGGCGGTATTGCTGCTGAACGCCTGTTAAGAATAAACGCAGTATTTGATCGTTACACACTCGGTAATGCTTGTTGTCTACTTTACGAGAAAACGCACTTAATTCGTGTTTGCTTAAATCAAAATCAACCAATGCAAGCGTGGCTATTACATCTTCTGCCTTCATGTTTAAAGCAATGCGTAACTTCATAAAGATAATATTGTTATTTAACTTACTCTCTGGTATTGGTTGTTCGCCGTCACGCTTACCACGTTTAGTGTTGATAAAACCGTTTAAAAACGATGCAAACTCAGTGTCTGAAATTTCAACAAACCCTTGCTCGCCCTCTTTTATTAACCATGCAATGACTTGATCTGTGGTTACTGTGGCCTCTGCTGCAGCAAAAATATCAACCATGGCAGTATCTGTTAAATTAAAAGTGTAGCGAAGGCGGCGTAAAATATCGTTATTTGTCAAAGTAATTTCCTGAGTAAGGGATTGTAAAGCTAAGCAATAGCGCTCAACATTATATAAACGCGTAGTTTAGCAGCTTTACAAACCCGACCCTATTATTTTAATGAGGTTAATTACCAAGCACCTTTGCGGGATCGACTCGTGTAGCTTGCCAGGCAGGGTAAATAGTCGCAAAAACTGCGAGTATAAAGGTCGCTATTACTGTAATTCCTATGTCCTCGAGTACAAGTTTACTAGGTAAAAACTCAATAAAGTAAACGCCCTCAAGAGGATTAGCCCCCATTAACTGGCTTAGCCAAGCAAATAATTCACTTATATTTAATGCCAATACAACACCTATAAAAGTACCGAGCAATACCCCTACAAACGCTTGCGTTAACCCTTGCATTACGAAGGTGGCTAAAATAGTGCTGTCTTTCGCGCCCATGGTTTTTAAAATGGCGATATTGCCTTCTTTTTCACGCACTTCCATGACTAGCGACGACACAATATTAAAACTCGCAACAGCAATTATTAAAAACACAACAATATACACAATGGTACGAACCATTTGTATATCTTGGTATAAACTGCCTTGTGTTCTAAACCAACTAGAGATATACACATAATCGCTAATAGTTTGCCCTACATTAAGCGCTATCTGGTGCGCCGAGAACACGTCATCAACACTTAATCTTAAACCTGTTACTTGGGTTTCGTCGTAGCCAAGTGTTTGCTGTGCTTTTGTTAAATGTATAAACGCAGCCGTGCTATCAATGGGGCCACCCATTTCAATAACACCAGCAAGGCTCAATGTAACGCGTTTAGGTGCTAATAACTGCCCTCCCGTTTGCCCAACTTGAGGTATTAGCAAAGTAATATTATCACCCACTTTAGCATTAAGTTGCTTTACTATTTGCTGGCCTAAAATAACCTCTTCAGTGGATAGTTGGCTCACCAATTTGCCTGTTACAAACTGATTCACTGCAGAAACCTTACCCTCAAACAAAGGGCTAACACCCCGTATTTCAACCGCTTTTAATTGGCTTTTATACTGTGCCATACCATTCACCGCTATAAATGGAGCAGCCCCAGTGACATGCGGCTGACTTTCTAAATTAGCTATTTTTTGTTGCCAGTTAGCAATAGGACGGCTTGGCGCTACATATTCAACCTGTGGTACTACGCTTAATAAACGATGGACTAATTGTTGCTCAAAGCCATTAATTACTGAAAGTGCAACAATTAATACAGCTACCCCCAATAAAATACCGATAGTAGAAGCCTTAGCAATAAAACTAACAAAGCCGTTTTTTTCGTCTTTATGGCCAGAGTAAGCTCTAAACCGTTTACTTAAAAATGCACTAAGCAACATGGCTAGACTCTTTTACTGCTAATTTACCGTCATCTAAATACGCAATTTTACCTAGCTTATCAGCAAGCTCTAAGTCGTGAGTTACCACTACAAAACTGGTGTTTAAACTTTGGTTTAGCTCGTTTATTAAATCATAAATTTTAATTGCGTTTTGCTTGTCTAAATTACCGGTTGGCTCATCAGCAAGAACCAACGCAGGTTTGGTTACCAAAGCACGGGCAATAGCAACACGTTGGCGCTCTCCTCCTGAAAGTGCTGAAGGTTTATGCGCACTTCTATGCGCAAGGCCAACTTTTTCGAGCATGTCGAGCGCCTGTAATTTGGCTTCTTTTGCAGTTAAACCTTTTATTAATAGTGGCATTGCTACATTTTCAACAGCACTAAACTCCATCAATAAATGGTGAAACTGATAAATAAACCCTAGGTTGTTATTTCTAAATGCTGCTTGTTCAGTGCGAGATAACTTAGCCACTTCTTGATTTTTGATTTTAGCAATACCTGCAGTGGCAGTATCAAGTGTACCGAGTACATGCAAAAGCGTACTTTTGCCCGAGCCAGAGCTACCTACAATAGCCAGCATTTCACCTTGTTGAAGTGATAAGTCAACGCCTTTTAACACTTCTACTGGGTTATTACCGTCTTGGTATACTTTGCTTAAATTTTCACAACTAATTACTAAATCATTCATAACGCAACACCTCTGCTGGTTTAACTTTTGCGGCTTTGCGCGCAGGATATAAGGTAGCTAAAAAGCTCATAGCAATACTGGCAAACGCAATTATTGCTAAACTAATCACATCAAATTTCACAGGTAATTCAATGCCAGCAAGTAGATTCAAGCCAACTAATTCAAGTAGTTCATTAATGTATAAACTCAGTAGTACACCCACAAAAGCCCCAATTAATGTGCCAATAACTCCGTTATAAAGCCCTTGAACCATAAATACTTTTTGTACTTGCGATGGGGTAAGGCCAAGAGTTTGCAGTATCGCAACTTCCCCTTGTTTTTCACTCACCATCATTGTTAAGGCTGATACAATATTAAATACAGCCACCAGCACAATAAGTGCAAGTAGCATAGACATAATCCGCTTTTCCATTGCTACTGCGGCAAATAAAGTACCTTGGGTGCTTCGCCAGTCTGAATAGTTGTAACCCTTTAAAATAAGTTTGCTCGCGTCTGTAAATTCATCTAATTCGAAAGGTTCATAAAGTGACACGCTTAAATTTGGGGCAACATTTTTATTTAACTTTAAAACACGCTGAAGCGATGCCCCACTTGTAAAGGCAAGTGCCATGTCTATTTCAGAGCCTGTTTCGTATATTGCTGCAACTTTAAATAAACGCTGGCTAGGCACACGCCCCAAAGGCGTGTAAGTAGATGCATTTGGCATGATCACACGGAGTTTATCACCTAAACCAATGCCCAGTTTTCGACTTAAATAGCGGCTTATAGCAATGTTATAGTTTGTACTTAGTACTGTTTGCCAATTACCTTGCACTATTTTGTCAGTCACTTTGTATAACGCACCGTTATTGTCATATAAGCCTTGCAGCAATACGCCGTGAAGATCTTTATTGGTTTGTAAAATAGCTTCGCCATGGCGATATAAATTAACGTGTTCCACGTAAGGAGATTTAGCTAGATTTGATTTAAGAGCCGACATTTCATCTGGTTTATGCTTTCCAGATTCAACTTCAATATGAGGAATGAGGCCTAACATATTGGTTTTTAAACTGTGCTCAAAGCCGTTCATTACACTGCTTACAGTAAATAAAGCCATTAAACCAATAGCAATACCGGCAATAGAAAAAAAAGAAATAAACGATATAAACGCGTTCCCTTTAGAGGAGCGGCTGTATCTAAGTCCTATAAATAGGCTAACCGGTTGAAACATATTATTTAAAACATTTGTGTTAAAAGTGTTCGGCTATAGTAGCACGAAGTTAGCGCAATTGAATATGACCATAAATGTAAGAAATAATTTATAAATCTGAGACTTGGCTGATTTTTCAGCAATCTATTTAGCGCAATTTACGCTTTGAGGTCAGCAACTAAATAATCTAGCAATACACGTACATTAGTGGCTACAAACTGACGCGGCGGATAAACACCCCACACACCCTCTTGCTTAGGTTGGTATGACGTTAAAATAGGCACAAGCTCACCACTGTTAACCTCGCCTCCTATGTAGTAGTCAGGCAGTTGTACAATTCCTAAGCCTTTTTTAGCAGCATCAACAAGTGCCCACCCACTATTGCACTGTAGCCTACCAGCAATTTTAATGTGTTTTTCACGCTCATTTTCGTTTACACGCCAATAACTGCTATTACCTATTAAGCACTGGTGATTATTTAATTCACCCAAGGTATGCGGCTCACCAAAGCGCCTTAAATATGAAGGCGATGCACACATTATAAAGCGCCGAGCACTTAACCTTCGAGCTTTTAAACTTGAATCTTTTAAATGCCCTAACCGTATTGCTAAATCAAACCCTCCATCTAATAAATCTTCTTGTTCGTTACTTAAGGTGGCAATAACTTCTACTTCAGGGTGATCGTACATAAAATTGTGCACAATAGGCATAATAAATGTCTCCCCATACATGACAGGGGCCGTTAACTTAATTTTTCCTTTAGGCGTAGTTTGATGTGTTGCAAGGCCTTGCGTAGCATCGTCCATTGCATGCTGTAAGTGCTTTATTTGATGTAAAAAAATCTCACCCTCTTTGGTAAGAACCACTTTGCGGGTAGTACGCGTTAAAAGCTGGGTATTTAAACGTTGCTCAAGGGTGGTTACATGCCGGCTAATATGCGCAACCGAAAGCCCTAACGTTTTTGCCGCAGCAGTAAAGCTCCCCTCTTCACCGACTGCTATAAATTCATCAATCCCGTCCCAACGTGCCATTATTACCATACTGTAAAAGTGTTTTAATAAATCAGAGATTATCATTATATGAGAAACAAATACAATAGTCGCATCACCCAAACAAATTGGGTCTACAATTGATATTTAATACCACTACAAAGGATAAACACATGTCTGAATTTATTAAATCAAAAGCGGCGATTGCTTGGGGCCCAAACCAACCTTTAAGCGTTGAAGAAGTTGATGTGATGATGCCTAAAAAAGGCGAAGTAATGGTAAAAATTACTGCTACTGGTGTTTGTCATACCGATGCATTTACCTTATCAGGTGAAGATCCTGAAGGCATATTCCCAGCTATTTTAGGCCACGAAGGCGCAGGCGTTGTATACGCAGTTGGCGAAGGCGTAACAAGTGTTGAAGTGGGCGATCATGTTATTCCTTTATACACAGCGGAATGTGGCGTTTGTAAAATGTGTACATCTGGCAAAACTAACTTGTGTTCAGCAGTACGTGAAACCCAAGGAAAAGGCTTAATGCCAGACGGCACAACACGCTTTTTTAAAGACGGCCAGCCAATTTACCACTACATGGGTACGTCTACGTTTTCTGAGTACACAGTACTTCCAGAAATCTCATTAGCCAAAGTAAACAAAGAAGCTTCTTTAGAAGAAATTTGTTTATTAGGGTGTGGTGTAACAACCGGAATGGGTGCGGTAACTAACACAGCCAAAGTTAAAGAAGGCGATACCGTTGCTATATTTGGCCTGGGTGGTATTGGTTTATCTGCAATTATTGGTGCAAAAATGGCAGGCGCGAGTCGTATTATTGGTGTAGACATTAACACCAGTAAATTTGACCTTGCCACTAAACTTGGCGCAACTGATTTAATAAACCCTAAAGACTTCGACAAACCAATTCAAGAAGTAATTGTTGAAATGACTGACGGTGGTGTTGACTACTCGTTTGAATGTATTGGTAATGTTGATGTAATGCGCTCTGCACTTGAGTGTTGTCATAAAGGTTGGGGGGAATCTGTAATTATTGGTGTAGCCGGTGCTGGCCAAGAAATTTCTACACGTCCTTTCCAACTGGTAACTGGCCGAGTATGGCGTGGTAGCGCATTTGGTGGTGTTAAAGGCCGCTCGCAACTTCCTGAAATTGTTGAGCGCTACATGGCGGGTGAATTTGCGTTAAACGACTTTATTACCCACACAATGAGCCTTGAGGAAATTAACGACGCGTTTGATTTAATGCACGAAGGTAAAAGTATTCGTACCGTAATTCATTACTAATAAGCACTTAGTAAACGACTTAATAAAAAGCCATAAAACCAAAAAGTTTACGGCTTTTAAGGATTATTATGTTAGAGAATATATCAAGTACAAAAGTAGCCGGTGGTTGGCATAAGCAATATACCCATGCTGCAACAAGTACCCATTGCACTATGCGTTTTGCAGTATTTTTACCACCTGATGCAAGTGAAAAAAACAAAGTACCTGTGCTTTATTGGCTATCGGGTTTAACCTGCACCGACGAAAATTTTATGCAAAAAGCAGGCGCTTTTAAAAAAGCCGCCGAGCTGGGTTTTGCAATAGTGGCACCCGATACGAGTCCGCGTGGCGATAATGTACCCAACGATGATAATTACGACTTTGGGCAAGGTGCTGGCTTTTATGTTAATGCAACGCAAGCACCTTACAACACACATTTTAATATGTACGACTACGTGGTTAATGAGCTACCTGCGCTTATTGAACAGCATTTCCCAGTAACCAGCACAAAAGCCATTAGTGGTCATTCTATGGGTGGGCACGGTGCTTTAATGCTTGCACTTAAAAATCCAACAGCCTATGTAAGTGCCTCTGCGTTTAGCCCAATAGTTAACCCAATAAATTGCCCTTGGGGGATAAAAGCATTTACTGGTTATTTAGGTGACAATAAATCACTTTGGGAGCAATACGATACCTGCGAACTTATGAAACTAGCAACGCAAGCGGATTACCTACCTATGCTGGTATCTCAAGGGGGTGCCGATGGTTTTTTAGAAGAGCAACTCAAACCACAAAACCTAGTGGCAGTTGCTCACGATAAGGGTTACCCGTTAACGCTTGAAATGCAAGAAGGTTACGACCATAGTTACTTTTTCATCAGTAGCTTTATTGACCAACACTTATTATTTCATAGTCAGTTTTTAACTGCGTAGCCTCGTTAGTGTGTAGTTCTGGATTCTCTAGTTCTACGCACTCTTTTAAACTTTTACCTACCTTTCTACACACTTTGCGCTGTTGATTATTCTCCACACTGACAAAGTCGACTAATGCAGAATCAATTTTTAAACCTAGTTTTGTAAAAGAAAACCCTTCTCTATCTTTTGTAATGGGTTTAAAGGGATCTTTGTAAGGATCTGAACGAGCAGTGCTATTCATATTTTGATTTAATTTTTCGTTATTTTGGGCATGCCCATCTATTAAAACTCCTGCCACCGTGCAACCACTTAAAAACACACTTATTAAAATAGTTACTAATAATTTCATAATCCCCTCCTCTAAAATATTTATAAATACTAAACGATTATAAAATTAAGACTGTAAAAAGTTGTAAAACCAATTTAAATACACCTATAAACACATGAGGTAAAAGTGATAAACCAATGTGTACATTTTACTAAATATGCTCTCAACTAACCTGGCGTGAAAAGCAACTCATTGATTTTTAATGTTTTTATATTTGGCGCGGCACTTGCTTTTGTAACTTAAATTTATTTAATTGAGAATAGCAATGGAATTTGATTTACAGTGGAACGAAATCTTAGATAACTTAATTCACTTAGGCATTGCCTACGCTCTCGCATTGCCAATGGCATACGACAGAGAGCGAAGTAAAGATGGGGCTGGGCTAAGAACATTTCCTTTAGTCGCGGTTGCATCGTGCGGGTACGCACTTATAGCTATGTCGGTGTTAGACTCATCTGAAGCACAATCTAAAATGCTACAAGGAATTATAACCGGCATCGGATTTATTGGTGGTGGCGCAATTTTGAAGAATAACCAGTCAACATCAGGTACTGCAACCGCAGCGAGCATATGGAACATGGGTTTAATTGGTATTGCTGTGGCAAATAACCGATATGAAGTAGCCATTTTGCTGGCTATAATTAACTTTATAACGCTCAGGTATGTAAAAAAATTAAAGTAATATAGCTTAAGCATAAAAAACCCCAATTATTGGGGTTTTTATTAAGACTATTTTGTTAGCTATTTACAAAAAAGCATAACCACTTTGTTTTAAAGTGACCGTTTGTGCTTGCGCACTTTTAATTAATAGTCCACAGCGTAAATCGTCTTTAGAAATAGTAATTTTATCAATAGCGCTTGTGTTGTAATTTACCACTTTATTTTCACAGCGCAGTTGAACCTTGCTAAGTGGCATTGTTGATTCAAGCACAACTTCACTTTTAGACAATAAAGGCATAACGGCTTGTTCTGTTTCAATCATTATCTGCTGGTTTATATCGCCTGAGTTTTTATAAATATCATTAACTTGAGTTAACAACTGTTGTTTATTTTCATCTGTAAAAACAAAGGCTTTAATATTTCCTAGGGCATCAATTGCATCATAGGCACGCACATAGTCCTGTTTAGAAATAAACCATTGCAAAGCATTTTTTACCACTCGCACTTTTATCTGATCTGGTAAATTATCTCTGAACAAAAATGCATTGTTAATGTGTTTATCAAAGCCGTTCCAATCTTTCGTAAAATAGCTATGCTGACTTTTTAACCATGAAAGTAATACTATTTCAACTGTATTTTTAGCATGATCGCGTTCTAGCTCTATTATTTTACTTTGCGCTTCGTCTAGTTTTTTTTCATTAATTAAATTACTTGCCGCTTCATAATCATTAAAAAAGCCATGTGTTGCTTTGTCATTAGTGTACCCCAAGTGTAAATTTTGAGACATTACAGTAATAAGCTTTGCACTTGGCACTGATTTACCATCGACCTGAGCACTTTTGTAATTTAGTTTTGACACATACTCTACAACTTCTCTTTTGTATTTGCCTTGCCCGATAGATGCAACAATTTCAATATCACTAACTTGACCACTTTCATTCACAACATAACTACTTAAATTTAAGCCTTCAAAGCGTGACACACGAGAAGATGTATTTGTTTATTGTAGTTATCTTTAACAACTTCAGCTGGCACAAAATCTGCCATTACTGGCACACAAGTTAATGCAGGTATTATAGAAAGAGCTATAGAGAGTTTTTTCATTTGATTATCCATCCTAGAACGCAAAGTAGCTATTATAGAAACAAACATTATAAAAAGATGCAAGCTTATATTTATAACTAACCAAAATTTAACTATAGACTAATAAACTCATAAATATAAAAAAGGCGCTTAATAAAGCGCCTTGGGTTTCAAGTATGTGTGCTTAAAACATATCTTGATAGGAGTGGGTTGTACTAAACGAGATGGCTTTATCAAAACCTGGTAGTTCAATACCGTCTTCTCCAATTACAATGTCGTTATCGTCAATGGCGCCATCACCAAAACGATATACTAATTCGTACTTACCAAGGTCAGCTTGCGCTTTATAGGTATTTTGCGCAGCAACAACAGATGTATTTTTATCAGCGTAATCACTCATCGCTTTTTCACCATGGCGCTTAGCAAGCATTTGCATTGTTACTTTTGCGCTAAGTACAGTCGCTGTGGCGTTATTACCGCCAAAGCCTTTTGAGTTTATAAAGGCTATGTCCATATCGCCGCAATCGTAATGACTGTTTCGTATATCTAAGTGATCTGCATAAACATCGTCAGCAACTTTATCTATGGTAGTAATACCCGGCATAATATTATGGCTAAATACACCCAGCGCAATCGCTAACTGATCGCCACTGGCAGGAGCAATTGTATGCCCTACATAAGCTTTTGGCGCCGTTACTTTCCAGTTATCAATAGCAAAGGTTTGCGCTACTTTGTGATAAATAAGTGACTCAGTTACTCTGTTTTGCGGCGTACTTGAACCGTGCGCTAAAATAAAGCTGCGGTTTTGTAGCGCGTCTTTACCTAATAAGCTTGTTGCCAATGCCGCAGATTTAGCCATGGTAATGTAATTACCCGGGCCCGGTGAGGTGATTGATTTTTTAATACCATCGGCATTTACAAATACATCAGGTACTGAGCCCATAATGTCTGCACCAAGCTCTAGTGCTAATGCATCATCCATTAAAATAGTGACTTGTGCGCCTTCACCTAATGTAAAACCACAGTTTTCGCCAAATGGGCGGCTACTTTTACGGTAATCGGGCTCTTGTTCACTACTTAAGTTATCTAAACGGCGCAGGCCTTCAACATTTGCAAGGGCGCTCATATTACCAAACCCTTCAACTACTTCTGGCGTAATAGCGCATTCAACACTTGCAACAACCGCAACACGGGTGCGCCCAGCTTGAATATCGTTTACTGCAGCGCGTAAGTTATATAAAAAAGTGGCACATGCCCCCGAGGTAGAAAACGTAGTACCTACATTACCGGTAACGTATGCGTTTATGAAATCAGTCGACATTGTGTTTAAACCTAGTGCTAATTGCTTAGTACTAACGCGATCGCCCTGCTGACGCGCTTTAACTAAACCACCTAACCCTTTGTCGTCCATTTGGCCAATAACAGAGGCTGAATAGGTACCAATTTTATCTGGCTCTACGCTATTCATTATGCGTTGCCAGTCAAGGCCTGTTGATTTAATCGCGTCGTTTGCAGCAAAAATGGTGGCTTGCAAACCGCGAGGCTGATAACGGCTGTTATACATAATTGATGGGTCAAACCCAGTAGGAAGCTGCCCTGCCGATTTAATTGGGTTGTCACGGGTAGAATCAAGCTTTACGTCTAAGTCTGCGGCTATGGTTACTTTTACTTTTTTGCCGTCAAGCTCTTGCACATTCCAGCTTGCAGGCACAGGGGTTGGTAAATCACGTGCGCGAGTTTCAAATACAATTGCGTTTTCATCAGATGTCTTTAAGGTCATTTTTTGCTGCCAAGGCGTGGCATCTGCATCAAAATGTTCTTTTTCAATTTTACGAATAAGTGTGCCAGCAATAATTTGCTCACCAAAGCGTGCTTCTATGTCGCTTTGCTCAACATTATTACCATTTGAATCTTGAAGGTTACCATCAACAACGCTTACCAAGTTCATTAATGTGGCGAGGCCTAAAAATGTTTCACTACGATCTTGTGCGTTTAATGCATCTAATACGATACGGCGGTAACCTTGATGAAAAGAAGTTCGGCCTGCGGCGTTTATACCGCCCATGCCTACTATTACGGGTAATGCTGTCATTATTAACCTTTAATGCGTGTTATTGGAGAAGCAAACAGTTTAATTGGATTAATAACAACTCTTTATGCTTTAATAGCCAAATATTCTGCATAAAAGGCCAAAAAGTACTGGTCGGAGCATTGAAATGAATAAAAAATCGCTTAACCCCGCGCTAAACATTGCAATCACTGTGTACCCACACCTACTTATTACCAGTTTAACGCTCCCCATTGAAATGCTGAGAGCGGGCGAAGCCTATGCAAAAGGCCACTTAAACCCAGCTGACTTTAGACCACTTAGTATAAATTTAATTGCTAAAAATAATGAGCCAATACAAACCCGTACAGGCCTTGCTATAGTTCCCGACTTCACGACTGCCAACGCACCATATAACGATTTAATTATAGTCCCCGGCATTTGGCGAAACCCTCGCCCTGTCGTTCGTACTAATTTAGAAATTGTTGAATGGCTACAAGAAAGCTTTGAAACTGGCAGCCATATAATTGGTGTGGGCACTGGTAACTGCTTAATTGCAGAGGCAGGGTTACTTGATGGGCACCCTGCAACAACCCACTGGCATTATGCAAAACAATTTAGCCACGACTACCCATTAGTAAGCCTAAAACCTGACTTTTTTATAACCCAATCTGAGCGCATGTATACGGTGGCAAGCTTAAATGCCCTTGCCGATGTGATCGTACATATTATTAGCCAATATTACGGCAAAGCCGCTGCGCAGCACGTAGAACGTAACTTTTCGCACGAAGTACGTAAACCGTACGAAGATCAGCGCTACCTTGAAGGCGCGGTTGACCGCCACCCAGATGAACTCATAGCGCAAATTCAGTTTTGGCTTAAAACTAATTTAGCAAGCGAGTTAAACCTGCAAGAAGTAGCTACACAATTTAGTTTAAGCTACCGTACCTTCACACGGCGTTTTAAGCTTGCAACTAATCAAAGCCCTATAGAATATTGGCAGCAATTACGGGTTGAAGGTGCTAAAGAATTATTAGCGTCGTCTAATTTAACTATTCAAGAAGTGGCGCTTGAGGTTGGTTATAACGACCAAGGGCATTTAACTCGCGTGTTTAAAAAAGTGCTAAGCCAAACGCCAAGCGAGTACAGAAGAGTAGTAAGAAGAAAATTATTTGGCTAATGCAAAAACGCCACTAAATTAGTGGCGTTCTATGTCGTTAAAGTCTTTTCGGTAGTAACGCTTTTGATAGTTTTTTACTTTAGCGTGTACGCCTTTACTTAAACTTTTAAATTTAGCCTCAAGTACATCTACACCATATAAAATACCAACCACCAGCACTGAAAGTTTAATAGCAGCGCCTAAATTGTCGGTGGCTATCATTACGCCAATTGAGGCAAGCACCCAAATGGTTGCAGCTGAAGTAACCCCTACTACGGCGCCGTCTTTTGCAAGCATGACCCCAGCGCCTAAAAAGCCTATGCCTGTAATTATTTGCCCCACTACACGAGAATGATCAATCACATCGCCTTGTAAGTTAAACGCGGTCGATAAAAACAAATACGTGCCCAGCGTTATTAACGCTGAGGTACGAATACCCACAGGTTTACCTCGTAACTGGCGCTCTATACCAATTATGGCACCGCAAAAAGCGGCGGTGCCAATGGCTGCCCACGAATAAGGGGCTACATCAATTAAATCTAAAAAAGTCACTCTTTAATAAATACCTATTAATTATTAGCAATGGCCACTGCGGTTCTTAGCCGTTGGCCACCAAATGCTGACATTTTACTAAAATCACTGCGCGCTATAGGCACGTACTGGCAATCTATTGCGAGTTGTTTGTCGCTTCCTGGCTCGCAAAATGGGTCGTGAACATACACGCAGTGCTCATCAAGGTGGGTAACGCACACCCAATGCGGTGATTTTTTACCATCAAAACTGTATGTACTAATCAATAACAGTACGCTAAAGCCTTGGCTTAACCACTGTTCAATATGCTCAAGCTCTACATCTTTATGCATCAGCGGTATATTTGCCTGTGCAATGCCATCAACAAATTGTTCATGAACAGTAGCTAGTACCAATTTTTTGTTCTCATTGCGTACGCCATCTAAAAACAAAGGCTCTGTGGTATTAACCATTACTTCGCTTTTAAAGCCGCGTTTGTTAGCGGCAAGTGCTAGACCAAACGGATGGCAACCACCATGCCCTGAGGTCATAAAAATGGTGGTGCCTTCACGCCACAGTGCCAGCTCGTGTGATTGGCTAAGCTCCGTTGTTGGCTTAAGTGCCCCCATTGCCATTAATAACGCCGCAGGCCCACAGGTAAACTCGGTAGTTTGCTGATACCATGGCGTTAATCGCGCTACTTTTAGCTCACTCGTTTGGCGAATATTTTTTTGCATTCGCAGCGCATCACTGTGATCGTCATAATAATCGCTATATTGACCAAAGACTCTGTAACCCAAACTTTTATAAAGCCCAATTGCACTGTCGTTATTTACGGCCACTTCTAATCTCAAGTAAATACGCCCACGCTCACAGGTTTGTTTTTCAAGCGCAGCTAATAGCATTTTGGCAATGCCTTTACCTTGCATTGTGGGTTTTACAGCTAGCGAATATAAACGCGCTAAACGTGTACCTTTATGGCACCACACAAGCCCATAGCCGCATACTTGCTCGCCATTTTCTGCAATTAGCAAAATACCGTGTTTAGCACTTAACCAGCGCTTTAAACTGCGCGGGCTCAATTTATCGTTATTAAAGCACGCATTTTCAACGTCAATCAATGCGTTTAAATCTCTGCTAAGTGCTTTACGAATAACAAGGTTACTCATGTTGTTAACCACGGCCTCGGGCTTCTAAACGTTGTTTAAATTCGTCCATAATGATCATGTATAGCTCGTCGCCTAAATAGCCGTCTTCTACTTTGTGATCAATACTTGGATTGTCATTTACTTCAAGCACGTATGCTTTGCCTTGTTGCTCTTTAACATCTACGCCATATAATCCTTTACCCACTGTTTTACATGCTTTTAATGCGGCATCTAATACGGCTTTTGGTAACTCAAAGGTAGGTAGCGTTTCAAAGCCACCCGAGAAAAACCGCTTAGCGTCATGGTTATAAATTTGCCAATGGTTGCGCGCCATTAAATAGCGACACGCATATATAGCGCGGCCATTTAATACCCCTACTCGCCAATCGTATTCTGTATACATATATTCTTGCGCAAGTACCAATGCGCTATATTCAAACAGCTCAGTTAATTTAGCTTCAAGCTCACTGCGGTTTGCAACTTTAAACACCCCTTTTGAGAAAGACCCTTCAGGCATTTTTAACACAAGCGGATAGGTAAACGCCTCTTCTAATTGCTCAAGCGTTTGCGCTGATTGATCAGCCACTACAACCGTTTTTAAACTGGGCACTTTTTGATAATTAAACGCATCGTGTAAATACACTTTATTACAACAACGTAAAATAGACTCGGCGTCATCAATAACCACTAAACCTAGGCTTTGCGCTTTGCTTGCAAGGCGATACGTTGGGTGGTCAATCGCTGTAGTTTGGCGAATAAATAACGCATCAAACTGGGCAATGTTGTCAATTTCATCAAAACTGAGTGCTTGCGCATTAATACCATGTTTAGCTGCTGCTTTTATAAAACGGGCAATGGCGTCTTTATCACTCGGTGGTACTTTTTCGTTATGATCAACCAGTATTGCCATATCCCATCTAAAACGGCGCTGCACATTACCAATACGCCATTGAGTTTGGGTAAACATATTTAATTTAGCTACAAAATTGCTGTATTGCTCCTCGTTTAAAGAGCTAAGCGAACCTTGCTGTAACAAACCTTGCTCATCGACATATAAAATAGGCGCTGGGTATTGTTTAAATACCGATTTAGCCGCTTTACTTTGTAATTCGTTTAGCGCATTACCAAAGTAAATTTCACCATCAATTTGCCCCACATTTAACATAGGTGCTTGGCCACTTCGAAGCGCGTTTATTGTTTTTACACTTGGTAATACTTGGTGTTTGCGCGCCTCAGCAAGCAATGAGCAATAGTAACCCTTACTCAAGTATTGGCTTGAGTCGCATAAATTAATAATGCGGGTTTTAGGTTCATTATGTTTTGGGTAATCACGCAAGTAACTATTAAACGTAATTACATTTTCGAAATATTGAGCAAGTGTTTGCTCGTTGTTATCAACCACTATTAAGGTTTTAAACACGACTTTTCCTAGTTATACCAATCGGTAGTAAGCCAAATATAAATGCGTGCGATCTTTAAATTATCGCACTATAAATAGAAACACCCATCGTACTAAGTGTGCATTGCGCGTATCACTTAATCCGATGGGTGCTTTAACAAATACCTACTGTAAGTGTTAGCGCTTAAATTGCTTAAGCGACATCTGCTTTATATGCCCTTTTTAAAAACCACACAAACGAGATATTTTTAGCGTGAAGATAAAAAATATTGATTAACTATATTTTCCTATTAATGCAGATTAAAATACGCAAAATTACTATTTTATGAGCGTTATAAATGTCACATCCTGCCTGCCCACAGTGCCAATCTGAATATGTTTACGAAGACCAACAAATGCTTATTTGCCCTGAATGCGCCTATGAATGGAACCCAAATAGTACAAGCGATGAAGACGCAATTTCAGTTAAAGATGCCAACGGCACCCAACTTAATGATGGCGATAAAGTAACCGTAGCCAAAGATTTAAAAATAAAAGGCAGCTCGCAAGTTATTAAAATTGGCACCAAAGCGGTCGTAAGGCGTGTGCTTGATAAAAAAGATCACGAGCTAGATTGTAAAGTAGATGGCATTGGCGAAATGATGGTAACAGCGAAGTTTGTGAAAAAGGCTAACTAGTTGGGTAGGTCGGATAAGTGGCGAAGCCATCCTGCATGTCTCGCCCAAACACTCCAAATGATTAAGTTTATTGAGCTAAAGGTGAACATTCATTAACAACCGCTAAACCCAAGTCTATGTGAGCGACAATATAGCCATATTCCTTCTTTGACAGTTTGCCAGTTTTATACAGCTCTTTTGCCGACTTATGGTTCCAAGATTGACCACATTTTGGCTCTGGAATTTGAAGATCTAGGTTAAGTAGATATTCCTTTTCTTTATCTATGGAATACCCTTTTTTAACAGAGCTTTTTGCGCAAAGGCTTAGTGCATATTCAACCGCAAACTTGTCTACACTTGGTAAACCAACAAACTCCACATCACACCCTAAAACACGTTCGCCAGAAGCCTTCGTGTAATAAAGCTTTCCTGTTGTGCAAGCTGATAATAAAAAGAGCACTGCGAATATTGATAAAAATCTATAAATCAAAATACTTCCTTGTTTACTGCTGCCTAGCTCAGCGGGCATTTGAAACTTAGTGAAAATTGGTCCGAACAAACTATTTATTAGACTGACATCCATCTTAATTTCAAAATTTAGGTAGGTGTATAATTAGTTATTATCAGTTTCCAACCTGACTCCTAACGCCCTAATAATGGGCTAAAAATAGTTTGCTAAAATGTTGAGGAACGAAAACAGCAAACTGTTTTAAGTCCTTATTTATTAGCTTGTTATATGCACTTTAACCTTGTTTTTAATAATGTAAAGAGCATGCATAAACAACAGTGTAAGTGCCGCAACAATTACTGATTTAAATAATACACCAAATATAAAGATTGCATCTAGATCAGGTTGTTTAGCGGTGAACTCTGAGACAAATTCAATAACCAGCCACAGTACACCATTAGCAATAGAAAAGAGGCTCAAGTATTTCTTACTCCAGAAAAGCGGAGCAACAATTGAAATGCTAATTATTAATATAAGTATCGCAATCATCATGTGCATATAACAACTTATTGAACACCATTTTGGTGGTTTATAACACCCCAAAACGGCGTATATTACATAGCTCAATAATTCCACCAAACAACTCTAATGTAAACAATAAATTACGTATGTTATAAAATCTCTGTTGGTAAAATACACCAAAACGACTTTTGATAATGTTGTGAGATACATTAGCTTTGTCGGATGGCGCTTCGCTTATCCGACCTACATCTAAAACCAATGTTTTATAGAATTTCTACCACTTCATATTCATGGCTTTTGCCTGCAATAGTTAAACTTACTTCATCATCAAGCTGCTTGCCTAACAGTTGTTTGCCCAGCGGGGCTTCGGGTGTAACAACTTGAATAGTTTGCCCTTTTACTTCAACCGTTAAACCGCCTGCGGCTGAGCCTAAATAAAACCATTTTTGTGCGGTGTTTTCATCTTCCAAACAAACGAGTGAGCTTATAATCACTTTATGGTGAGCAGGCTCTTTAAAAATAGATTCAAATTGTTTAATGCTTTTGTAGCATTCGTTTACACGCTCGGCTTGGCCTTGTGCTAAATAAGCGGCTTCGAGCCCTAAGGTATCGTATTGCGTTTCTGCTACGCTTTCTTCGTGAGTTGCGGCGTCGTGCGCGGCTTTGGCAGCTTGTTTTGCGCTGTTTAATTGTGCTTCTAGTGCAAATTTAAGGTGTTCAATTACGTGGGTTTTGTTCATGAGGGAGCGCTAATAACCAATGCTGTAAACTATGTGGTTAATTTTAGCGTTATAAGGCGCTTAAAACCATTATTTTAAGCGCTGATATGTTTACTTAATTATGTAAACCCGCATTTATGGCATATCCATCAATGCTTGGGTTTTTACATCTAGTTTTTCTTCGTAGTTTTTAGCACTTAACCCTAAAAGCTCTGGCAAAGTGGCTGCAATACAAATAGACGAGAACGTCCCCACTACAATGCCGGTAAATAATGCAATAGCAAAGCCTTGCAGTGGTGCGCCTGCGAGTAACCAAACGCTGGCAACTGTCGCAAGTGTGGTACCCGATGTAATAAGTGTGCGTGTTAAAGTACTTTTTATCGCGCTATTTATAATACTTGCAGGGCTAAGTGTATTATTAGATTTAACACGTAAAAGCTCGCGTACTCTATCACCCACTATTATAGAGTCGTTAAGTGAGTAACCTATAATGGCGAGTAAACTGGCAAGCACGGTTAAATTAAACTCAATATTTAATAGCGAAAATAGCCCCAGTACGAGTAGTAAATCATGTACTAGCGCAACCACTGAGCCTACAGCTAAACGCCACTCAAACCGCACCGCTAAATAAAGCATTACTGCAACCATGGCTGAAAATAGCGCTAAACAACCTTGCTCAAATAATTCATCACCCACTTGTGAGCCAATATACGCTGACGATAATACCTCAGCGTTTATATCTGCGTTTTGAGTAATGGCAGATTGCCAATCGTTACTATTTGCTGTTGAATCGCCAGGCGCTTCGCGGAGTTGAAAATGGCTATTGCCTTGCGCTGTTAGCTCGAACTCGCCATTGTGATTTTTAGTAATAAATGATTGAAGCTCTTTTAACTCAACACCTTGGCTGGTAGTAAATTCTGTTAGGTAGCCACCGGTAAAGTCTAGGCCAAAATTAAGCCCTTTTTGACTAAGCGTAAACACCGATAGCAGCACAAGTATGGCGCTCAAAAGCATGCCTGAAAAACGCAGACGCGTGCCCGCCTCGCCCTTTAAAAAAGTGTTAAGCATGTGCATTTACTCCTGCTTTTTTAGCCAATTTTAAATATAACGTTTGGCTTAGTACTTTTGATACGTACACGCCAGTAAATACTGAAGTAATTAATCCAAGTGCCAATGTTATGGCAAAGCCTTTAACTGGCCCGTAACCTATGCCGTATAAAATAAGCGCGGTGATCATAGTGGTTATATTGGCATCAAATATTGTTTTGGCCGCCTGTTTATACCCTTCTTGAATTGCTTGGTATGGCGTACGCCCTTTACGGCGCTCTTCTTTAATTCGCTCAAATATAATAACGTTGGTATCTACCGCCATACCAATGGTGAGTACCAACCCGGCAATACCCGGAAGTGTTAATACAACCCCTGGTAATAAAGACATGAGGCCAACAAGCGACGTTAAATTTAATAACAGCGCTACGTTTGCAATAAGCCCTAAACGGCGATACCACAGCGCCATAAAGGCAAGTGTAATACCCATGCCCAGCATGAGTGCAGCTAAACCCTTACTAATGTTCTCGCTGCCAAGGCTTGGCCCTATTGTTTGTTCATGCACTATAGTTACAGGCGCGGTTAGTGAGCCTGCGCGTAATAACAGGGCTAAATCGGCCGCTGCTTGCTGGCTTTTCATATTGGTAATGCTAAAACGTGAGCTTAAATGCTGCGCAATATTAGCCACGTTTATAACTTCACTTTTTTTAACGGTTTCACCGCTTGCGTTTTGAGAGTACTCAGAGTAAACCGTGGCCATAGGCTTACCAATATTAGCTTTTGAAAACGCCGACATGGCATCGCCGCCTTGCCCATCAAGGCTAAGTTGCACAAGGGGTTTACCCCAATCGTCGCGGCCAATGTTGGCATTATTAATGTGATCGCCTGTAAAAATTGGCACAGGGTCAAGATTAACTGTTCCACCAGACTGCATATTAAATGTTTGGCCACCCACTTCTTTTAACTGATAAAACCCAAGTGATGCAGTCGCGCCAATAATGCGCTTTGCCTCGGTTGGGTCTTGCACACCAGGCAGCTCAATACGTATACGCTGCTTTCCTTGGCGCTGTGTTACGGCTTCGGTAATACCTAATTCTTCTATGCGCGAGCGAAGCGTAGTAAGCGTTTGGCTCATTACTTCTTTATCAAAGTCGCTGCGCCCTTGCTCTGAGTAGCTAAACTTGGCGTTTTTAACATTGCCATTATTGGTTGTTGTAACCGCTAAATTAGCAAAGCGACTTTGTAGCTCATCTATCACTGATGTAAGTTTTTGCACCGCGTTAGGCAATGCATTAATTTCAAAGCCATGCTTAGTTTGCTGCGCTTTAAGGCCGTGCGCTTTTTGCTTTATAATGATTGATTTAGCTTGTTGATACGCACTCACTAACTGCTCATCAACAGCTTTATCTAAATCTACGTCGAGTACAAATAGCACGCCGCCATTTAAATCAAGGCCAAGCTTTATTGGTGATAAACCAAAATTTTGTAACCATGGTGGGCTGGTTGCATGCTCTACAATTTTAACTTGCGTGTTTGGGTACTGCGCCTTTATAGCCGCTTGCGCTTGGGCGCTTTTAGTTGGCTCGTTTAATAAAATATTTATAGTGGATTGCTTATCAAGGCCTTGCTCGACTTTTAAGCCTTGGTTATTTAAAAAAGTAACGAGTGCTTTAGTGCTTGGCACGACTTGGATTTCGCTATGTGGCGCGCTATTTACATGCAACCACGATTTATTAGGGTATAAGTTAGGTAATGCACTAATAGCTAATAAAATCAGCACAATAAGCATGGCTATATAGCTTAATTTAAATTTAGCCATAAATGGCTTTTGATCTTTTTTTACACTTAACATGGTTTTTCCTTATCACCAGTAAATTACTGGCAACGTACTTATTAAAAGTACAATTAATCTCAAGGCTTAAACGAAAAACGTTAAAACCTAATAAAAATTAAATAAGAAAATTAAGCGTGGTAGGTAGTGACAGCGGTATAGAGTAAGTTTGCGTCTTTCCAGCCGCTGAGCCGCGACTTCTTGCTATGCGTTACAAGCGTATACCAAGGCTGAATAGCATTTACAGCTTGGGGGCGTAAAAATATTTGCCTTACAAGGTGCTGCGCAAAAAACTCAAAAACAACATCGTATTCTGGCTCACTTTGAACTGTGTGCAAAAAAAGTGACGCATTACTTGCTGTAAGCCTTGGCTGATGTGAGTCAAAATCGGTGTGTTGTGTTTTTTTATGCGCAGGGGCGTCTGCAGACTTTGTAGTAGGCTTTGTTTTAGTTATATCAATAGTGTCTGTAAATAAAAGCTGTGAATTGACAGCTGGATTTAAATGTTGTGTTACCTGCACAGCATTGCTCTGCACACTAAAAAGTGCAGCGAGTAGCAAAAAAGCAGTTATAAAAACACGAAATTTAAACATACTTAAATCAAACCAAAATAAAGGATGCCTAGTATATTAGGGCAACTATTTAAAATACAATGCTTAATAATTAAGTATTTAATCGAGAAAAATAATGCGCTCCAGACAAAACGTTGAAAAACGTGCAGACGCCATGAATTTAAAACAAAGCGTTAAAACATTGTGGCCTTACATTACAAAATTTAAAGGGCGTGTTTTAATTGCGCTTTTAGCGCTTATTGGTGCCAAAGGCGCCACTCTTTTAATGCCTTGGGCACTTAAAGAAATTATCGACTCGGTTGATAAGTCAATAAACCCAATATTGGTCGTTCCCGCCTTATTGTTACTTATGTACGGCAGCTTACGTTTCGCTAGCGTGTTTTTAGGCGAGGTACGCGATGCGGTGTTCTCGCGTGTAACAGAACATGCCATGCGCAATATTGGCTTAAAAGTATTTAAACATTTACATAGCCTAGAGCTTGCCTTTCACCTAGACAGACAAACTGGTGGAATAAGCCGTGACATAGAACGTGGCACCAGTGGGCTCAGCTTTTTAATGCGCTTTTTAATGTTTAACATTGTACCCACCCTTTTTGAAATACTCACCGTCGCGATTATTTTTGGGACGCTATTTTCTGTCTGGTTTGCTTTAATTACGCTCCTTGCTGTAGGTGTGTATATATTTTTCACTGTCACGGTCACTCAGTGGCGTAACCGTTTTATTCGTGAATCAAACGCGGCTGACAACCTCAGTAACACGCGCGCAATTGACAGCCTTCTAAACTACGAGACTGTAAAGTACTTTAACAACGAAGAGTTTGAAGCCAACACATACGACTCCTTTTTAGCAAATTGGGAAACCGCGCGCTTAAAAAATAGAATGTCTCTTTTAGCGCTAAACTCTGGGCAAGCGTTAATTATTGCCAGTGCCATTACCGCTTTAATGTGGTTAGGCTCAAGTGAGGTAGTGACAGGATCACTTAGCATTGGTGAATTAGTAATGATAAACGCATACATGATCCAACTATTCTTACCACTTAACTTTTTGGGGTTTGTGTACCGTGAAATACGTCGCGCCCTTACCGATTTAGAAAATATGCTGGGCTTACTTAATAAAAAACCACAGGTAACTAATTCTCCGCAGGCAAATACCCTTAATGTAAAAAAGGGGGAAATTGGCTTTAATAACGTCAGTTTTAGCTACAATGCAAACCGCCCTATTCTTGATAATATTAGCTTTAAGGTTAAAGCGGGTAGTAAAGTGGCGATTGTGGGCGCAAGTGGTGCCGGCAAAAGTTCATTAGCGCGCCTGCTCTATCGTTTTTACGATGTAACTTCGGGCAGTATTACCATTGATAACCAAGCAATTAGCTCTGTTACGCTGGACAGCCTTCGTAAAGCCATTGCTATCGTTCCGCAAGATACCGTTTTATTTAATACAACAATTCGTGAAAATATTGCCTATGGCCACCCTTCTGCAAGCGACAACGATATTGATAAAGCGATTGAAATGGCCCATCTAAAAGGTTTTATTAACACGTTGGCTGATGGCGATAAAACGCGAGTTGGCGAACGCGGTTTAAAAGTATCCGGTGGCGAAAAACAGCGCATTGCAATTGCGCGCGCAATTTTAAAACAATCCCCTATTTTAATATTTGACGAGGCCACATCGGCACTCGACTCTCAGGCCGAACAAGCAATATTAAAGGCCATGCATGAGGTAGCCAGCGAGCACACCAGTATTGTAATTGCGCATCGCTTATCAACCATTACCGATGCACACTCTATCATTGTGCTTAAATCAGGCCAAATTGTTGAACAAGGCAAACATAATGAGTTACTGGCCTTGGGCGGTGAATATGCAAATATGTGGGCATTACAACAACAAGATTAACCTGTTTATTAATTTATATTGGTCGCTTATTGCTTGCTGTTGTTTATTGGCTTTTATCGGGTCAGGCTGTGATTCACCTCAAAAGAATTGTGTGCCTGTCTTTTATACATAACAATCAAAAATGATATTTTTTATAACAAAAATTAACAAATTCATTATCCAGGGGGATAAACAATGAAAAAGAGTTTAATTGCAGCGGCTTTAGCTGCCACTTTTATAACGGGCTGTTCAGAGCCACAAACTACAAGCAGTGAAGTTCAAACTGCAAGCGCTGAAAGTACAGCCATTAACAATAAAGCTGAATTAGGTAGCTTTGGTGTAGATTTATCAGCGCGTAACGAAGCCGTTAAGCCTGGTGATGATTTTTTCATGTACGCCAGTGGCACATGGTACGACAACTACAATATGCCAGCTGACAAAACGCGTTATGGTGCGTTTTCAGCATTAGCAGAACGCAGTGAAGACCGTGTTAAAAAAATTATCGAAGACATAGCTGCACGTAAAGAGCTAAACGCTGAAGAGCAATTGGTTGCTGATTTTTATAATTCATACATGGATACAGACACACTTAATGAGCTGGGTGTTAAACCTATTCAACCGCTGTTAAATCAAATTAGTAATATGGAATCAACCGACGACTTAGCTTATGTATTTGGGCAATCGTGGTTATCGGGCCTTCGTACTCCTATTGGTGGTGGTATGTGGTTTAACCGTTTAGATCCAAATAAATACGAAATGTCTTTAGGCGCTGGTGGTTTAGGCTTACCTGACCGTTCTTACTATTTAGAAGATGCTGAGCGTTTTGTTAAAACTCGCGAAGCTTACGTGGCTCATATTGCCGACATGCTAAAATTTGCCAATGTTGATAACACAACAGAACGCGCAAAAGCCATACTAGAGCTTGAAACTAAAATAGCACAAGGGCATTGGCCACGCGAAAAACGACGTAACCGCGACCTGTCGTTAAATCAAATTAAACGTGAAGATTTAGCCGCTACTTACCCTGGTTTTAACTGGGATGTGTATTTTGAGCAAACAGGGTACAAAGTACCTCAGCTTAACGTATCTCAGCCTGAACCGGTTAAAGCCATGATTGAGCTTATTAATAATGAAGATATGGCGGTTTGGAAAGATTACCTAACTTACCATGCAATTAGCGGTAATGCGGGTTTACTTTCTGAAGATATTTTTAATACGCGTTTTGCATTTTATGGCAAAGAGCTAAACGGCCAACAAGAGCCGCGTCCTCGTTGGAAACGCGCTATTAACGAAATGTCGGGCACAAGCTCGCTAGGCTTTGCGATTGGTAAAATTTACGTTGACCAATACTTTCCTGAATCATCTAAACAACAAATGTCTGAACTGGTTGAAAACCTGCGTTCAGCGTTAGGTGAGCGTATTGATAACTTAGACTGGATGGGCGCTGAAACCAAAGTAAACGCACGTGCTAAGTTAGCTGCATTTGTTCCAAAAATTGGTTACCCGGATGTATGGCAGTCTTATGATGGTTTAACTATTAGCCAAAACGATTTAGTGGGTAACGTTAAAAACATGCGTGAGTTTTTCCGCGCTGAAAGCGTAGAAAAAGAACTACAAAAAACGGATCGCAACCGCTGGGGCATGACACCACAACGTGTAAATGCCTACTACAATAGCTCGTTTAACGAAATTGTGTTTCCTGCCGCCATATTACAACCTCCGTTTTTTGATCCAAACGCCGATCCAGCAGTTAACTATGGCGGCATTGGCGCTGTAATTGGTCACGAAATGGGCCATGGTTTTGATGATCAGGGTTCAAAATCTGATGCTAACGGTATTCAACGCAACTGGTGGACAGACGAAGACCTCGCTGCATTTGATGCAAAAGCAGACCAACTTGCCGCACAGTACAGTAAATACGAACCTATTGAAGGTAACTTTGTAAACGGCCGTAACAGCCTAGGTGAGAACATTGGTGATGTGGGTGGCTTAGCCATGGCTTACCACGCGTATAAACTAAGCCTAAATGGTAAAGAAGCGCCTGTAATAGATGGCGTAACAGGCGATCAACGTTTCTTTTTAGCTTGGGCACAAGTATGGAAAGAAAAACGTACTGAGCAAAGCATGTTAAACCAGTTACGCGGTGGAACACATGCTCCAGGTCGCTTTAGAGCGCAAGCACCACGTAACCACGATGCTTGGTACAAAGCGTTTGACGTAAAACCAGGTGATGCCTTGTATTTACCAGAAGAAGAACGCGTTCGTATTTGGTAATTGCCTTATAATATGTAAATGAATACTAAACAGCCCGCAATAGCGGGTTGTTTTATTTAGAACGTATTTTATTTATATGGCTATATTGGCTTTTTAACTGTTAATGTTCCCCAATCCGTACTAGCCCTTAATGTCATTTACCTTTAGAATACGGTCTATTATTTTTTCAGTTATTCATAAAATTAAGGCGAAACGCAGATGGGAAGAGCTTACCAAAACAAAAAAGATTCAATGGCTAAAACTGCGGGTGCTAAAACTAAAGTTTACTCTAAGTACGGTAAAGAAATTTATATTTGTGCTAAAAATGGCGGTGTAGATACAGATGGTAATTTATCATTGCGCCGCTTAATTGAACGTGCAAAAAAAGACCAGGTACCAGCACACGTAATTGACCGCGCAATTGAAAAGGCAAAAGGCGGCGGTGGTGAAGACTACGCTGCAACACGTTACGAAGGCTACGGCCCAGGTAACTGTATGATTATTGTTGACTGCTTAACCGATAACAACAAACGTACATTTGCAGACGTACGTGTTTGTTTTACTAAAGCGAATGCTAAAATTGGCGCTCAAAACTCGGTTTCACATTTATTTGATCACCTCGCTATTTTTGTTTTTGATGGCGACGATGATGAAGCGGTTCTTGAAGCACTTATGATGGCTGACGTTGATGTAACCGATGTCGAAGTTGATAACGGTAAAGTAACCGTATTTGCTCCGCATACAGAGTACAACAACACTCGTACAGCACTTGAAGAAATGGGCATTACTGAGTTTGACGAAGACTTAATTGCGTTTGTACCACAAGTAGAAGCGCCAATTGAAGGCGAAGACGTTGAAGTAATGGAGCGCTTTTTAGCCATGCTAGAAGATTGTGACGACGTTCAAAACGTTTATCATAACGCGCAATTCTAAACCTTATTCACATATTAATTAAAGCCAACAGCCATGTTGGCTTTTTTATTTACAGGGCTTTATAAATTAATGAATACCCTTGCAGAGCTTAATACTGGTAAGTTAGCCGGTGCGAAGCACTTACAGCTGGTTGAGCAATTATCTGAGTTTCCAGCAGACATTTTTAAGCTTGCCGATACACTCGAAGTACTTGATCTTTCAAATAACAATTTAAGTGATTTACCAGACGAATTTGCTTGTTTACACCGCCTTAAGCGTGTGTTTTTATCGTTTAATCAGTTTAAGCATGTACCCAAAGTTTTGGCCAAATGCCCTGCTTTAATTATGGTGGCATTTAAAGGTAACCAAATTTCAAAGTTTGCACCTAACAGCCTGCCAAAAAAAATTGAGTGGCTTATTCTCACCGATAATAACTTACACGAGTTACCCGAAGATTTTGGTAATTACACCCAGCTTAAAAAGCTTGCACTTGCGGGTAATAAGTTAAAACATTTACCGACAAGTATGGCTAACTGTACTAATTTAGAGCTCGTAAGGCTCTCTGCAAACAACCTACCAAAACTCGATGATTGGCTAATAGAATTGCCCAAACTTGCTTGGCTTGCTTTTGCAGGTAACGACTTTAATAAAGCGCAGTGCTTAACTAAAAGTACGTTGAAAAATACCCCGCTTGAAAGTTTTCAACTTAAAAAAGTAATAGGCCAAGGCGCATCGGGGGTTATACACCTAGCAAAAGCTGAGCAAACTAGTGTTGCAGTAAAGCTGTTTAAAGGTGCAATCACCAGCGATGGTTACCCTCTTGATGAAGTAAATTGCTGCCTTCAAGCAGGTAATCACACTCACTTAATTAATGTACTGAGTTACATAGAGCAAAGTGAACAACTTGGCTTGGTAATGGAATTAATAGATACCAATTATACAAATTTAGGGTTACCACCAAGTTTACAAACATGTACACGCGACACGTTTAATGTCGGTTTTAACTACCCTATTGAAGCTGTTTATAAAATAGCAAAACAGATGGTAAATACGCTAACTCACTTACATGACAATTACGTAAGCCATGGTGATATTTACGCACACAACACCATGATAAACGAACAATATGATATGTTGTTTGGTGATTTTGGCGCAGCTACAAACTTAGCTATGCTCAGCGTATATCAGCAGCAGCGAATACAGTTAATAGAAGTGCGTGCTTTTGGGTATTTAATTGAGGATTTACTAAGTACTGTTAGCTCAGCAGATAAACAAAACGACCTCTTTGATAAAATGTCCGATATAGCCGCGCGTGCTATAAATACCGCTATTGCATCGCGCCCTAGTTTTAAAGCGCTAAACGCTTTATTAAACGACTTGGTATAAATTAATCAAAAACAAAAAAGCCTGCATAATGCAGGCTTGGTTGGATAAAGCTAAACTTTTACAGGGTCAATTATAAGTACTGACCTAATGCTTTAACTTGGTCTAACATACGGTTCGAGAAACCCCATTCGTTATCGTACCAAGCCATTACTTTAACTAGTTTGCCATCAGCTTTTGTTTGCGTTGCATCAAAAATTGATGACGCAGGGTTGTGATTAAAATCGATAGAAACAAGCGGAAGCTCGTTGTACTCTAAGATTTCTTTCATTGAGCCCGTTGCTGCGGCTTTCATTACTTCGTTAATTTCTTCAGCCGTTGTGTCGCGTTTAGTAATAAACGTAAAATCAACTAAAGAAACATTGATAGTAGGTACACGTACCGACATACCATCTAATTTACCCGCAAGCTCAGGAAGTACTAAGCCAACAGCTGCAGCGGCACCTGTTTTAGTTGGGATCATAGACTGTGTTGCACTACGCGCACGGTATAGGTCTGGGTGGTAAACGTCAGATAAGTTTTGATCGTTTGTGTAAGCATGAATGGTAGTCATGCTACCTTGTTCAATACCAACTGTGTCGTTAATTGCTTTTGCAATAGGTGCTAAACAGTTAGTAGTACAAGAAGCATTTGAAATGATGTTGCTATCAGCATTAATTACATCACTGTTAACACCGTGCACTACAGTTGCATCTAAGTCTTTACCAGGGGCAGATACAATTACTTTTTTAGCGCCTGCTGTAATGTGCTTAGCTGCGTCGTCACGTTTAGTGAAAAAGCCTGTACATTCTAAAACGATATCTACGCTTAGCTCTTTCCACGGTAAGTTTGCAGGGTCACGTTCTTGAGTAAGTGTAATTACGTCATCACCAATTAACATGGTGTTATCTGCAAGTGTTACTTTTTTAGAAAATTGACCATGAACTGAGTCAAACTGAGTTAAATGTGCATTTACGTTAGCAGGTGCTAAATCGTTGATTGCTACAATTTTAATTTCACTGTTTTGCTCTGACTCATAAAGTGCACGTAATACATTGCGACCGATACGACCATAACCGTTAATTGCTACATTAATCATTTTAGACTCCTATTTAAGTTCACTTGCTTGGCGAGCAAGCGCTTCAATGGCTTGCCAGTCTTTATTTTCAATAAGTTGTTTATCTAACATCCACGTACCACCAACACAAATAACATTGTTAAGTGCTAAATAGTTAGGTGCAGTTGCTAGGCTAATGCCGCCAGTTGGGCAAAAAGTAACGTGCGGTAATGGGCCACCAATCGACTTAAGCATTGCCGTTCCACCAGCAGCTTCAGCTGGAAAGAATTTTAAAAACTTGAAACCATGACTTGCTAACTGCATTACTTCGCTCGCAGTTGCAGCGCCTGGTAAAAATGGGATATCAGACTCTTTTGCAAGTGCTAATAACTCAGTGCTGACACCTGGGCTCACCATAAAGTCAGCACCTGCCGCCACTGAGGCTTCAAAACTTGCTTTATCCACTACAGTACCTGTACCTACAAAAGCTTCTGGCACTTCAGCTTTCATTAACTTTACAGCTTCTGCTGCAACTGGTGTACGCAGTGTAATTTCAAGTGCTTTTAAGCCACCGTTGTATAACGCTCTAGCAAGTGGTGCAGCATCTTCTAATTTTTCGATTACAACCACTGGCACAACAGGTGCCGATGCTAAGATTTTTTCAATACTCATTACTTGTTCCTCATTACCCAGTTCGGCTAATTATTATTCAAGTCCAAAAGCACTCGCGCCTAAATCGGCACTGCTTACTATATTTCTAAATCCTGTAAATAATTCACGTCCAGTACCAAATGTTAAACTTGGTTGGCTAATTTCAAGCTCACGTTTAGCAAGCTCGTCATCACTAACATGTACTTTTAAAATTCCGTTAGGCGCGTCAAGGGTTACTAAGTCACCTTCTTGAATTTTTGCAATAATGCCACCTTCTACAGCTTCTGGGGCTAGGTGGATTGCAGCAGGAACTTTACCAGATGCACCCGACATACGGCCGTCGGTTACAATGGCAACTTTAAAACCTTCGTCTTGAAGAGTTGCCATAACCGGCGTTAATTTATGAAGCTCTGGCATCCCTTTCGCTTTAGGGCCCTGCTCTTTAAGTACGGCAATAAAGTCTTGGTTTAACTCACCGCGGCTATACGCATCTTGAAGTGCTCCTTGCGAGCTAAATACTTTAGCCGGTGCAGTAACCACTTGATGCTCTTGTGCAACAGCAGATACTTTGATTACCGCTTTACCTAAATTACCAGTAAGCAGTTGTAGGCCACCTTGTTTACTAAATGGATTACTTACAGGACGAAGTACTTCTTCATCAAGTGAATTTGCAGGGCAATCAACCCATTTAACTTTGCTTGGGCCATTTGAATCGCTCATGATCAGGCTTTCGTCTTTATCTAAACGCGGCTCTGTCATGTAAGGTGCTAGGCCATCACCAAGCATTGTTTTAACATCAGTATGCAAATAACCTGCGCTTGCTAGTTCGCGCATTAAGAAACCCATACCGCCTGCGGCTTGGAAATGGTTTACATCTGCTGAACCGTTAGGGTAAATACGCGTAAGTAGTGGTACAACTTCTGATAAATCAGACATGTCTTTCCACGTCACTTGAATACCTGCAGCCTTTGCAATTGCAACAATATGAATAGCGTGGTTTGTAGAGCCACCTGTAGATAGCAAGCCAACTAAACCATTAATAATGGTTTTTTCGCTAATTACCTCTGCTAAACACGGGCTTTCTTTATCATCTGTAAGCTGCTTAAGCATGGTTTCTACAGCATTACCTGTTAGTCCATCGCGAAGCTCTGTGTATGGGTTGATAAATGAGCTACCCGGAAGGTGCAAGCCCATTATTTCCATTAACATTTGGTTTGAGTTAGCAGTACCGTAAAACGTACAAGTACCCGCACTGTGGTAAGATGCGCTTTCAGCTTCTAGTAGGTCTTCACGGCTAACTAAGCCTTGTGCAAACTTTTGGCGAATACGTGCTTTTTCTTTATTTGGGATACCAGATTGCATTGGACCCGCTGGTAAAAAGAACACAGGCAAATGGCCAAACGATAGTGCGCCAATTAATAAACCTGGGACAATTTTGTCACACACGCCTAAACAAAAAACGCCGTCAAATACATCATGCGATAATGAAACAGCGGTAGACATTGCTATAACGTCACGAGAAAACAGTGATAGTTCCATGCCATCACGCCCCTGCGTAACGCCATCACACATTGCAGGAACGCCACCCGCTACCTGAGCGGTTGCGTCGAACTTAGTTGCGATGCTTTTGATTACGTCTGGGTAATCTTTGTAAGGTACATGCGCAGATAACATGTCGTTGTATGAATTGATAATGGCTAGGTTTGGCACTTCATCTGCTTTTAAGCGAGCTTTATCGTCGCTGCTGCAGGCAGCCATTACGTGGGCAATATTGCCACAACCTAATCCCGCACGAACTCTTGTTTGTTTTTTTGCATGCGAAATACGATCTAAATAATCTTGACGGGTGTTTTTACTGCGTTCAATAACGCGTTGGGTAACTTCTTGAATTCGAGGATGTAACATAATTAACTCATCTCTATTAGTTAGAGGATAAAGGCTCAGTAGCAATTACAGACTCCACGTAAATAACTGTACTGAGCATCTTTGATTGACCCGTTCAAAGGTACGATATCAGGGAGCCTCTCACAACAAACCTGACACCGGTGTCACTGTATTAACTCACAGCTATGACACCGGTGTCAACCCTGACCACTAAATTTAATTTAACTTTTTATCATGACCAATTAATGAACACTTAAATTCTTGTGTACATACACACTTTTATCAAGCTGCGGGCAAAAAAAAGCCTGAATAAGCGTCACTCATATTCAGGCTACTGTGAAAAAGTATTTTATGGATTTACGCGTGCTGTTGATTCACGCGTTATTAAACGTGATTCAAGCGTGATTTGAAAGGGTTGCTCTTGAGGCTCTGTAATGTGGTTAATTAATTGGGTAACCGCAAGCTTTGTCATTTCTTCTACTGGTTGGGCTATGGTTGTTAACCCTGGCCAAATATGACGTGCAATAGGTGCATTATCAAAACCGGCTATAGAAATATCGTCAGGTACACGCAATTGCCTTTGTGTTGCGAGTTTAAGTACAGCCGCGGCCATGTAATCGTTTGATGCAAATACAGCGGTGGGACGAGGTGACAAATCTAAAATGCTGCGCGCGCTGTCTACGCCCGAGTGGTAACTAAAGTTACCTTCTTCAACTAATCGCTCGTCAAACTCAATATTGTGATTTGCTAAAGCGCGCCTGTACCCTTTAAAGCGTTGCTGTGTTGCACTATGATCAGGATGACCTTTAATAAATGCAATTGACTTATGCCCAAGGCTGATTAAATGTTCTGTGATTTCAAATGCGCCCTGCTCGTCGTTGCTACGAACAGAAATAGATTCATCTTGTAGAATTGCGGAAGCAACTCTAGCAAACGGAATTTTTTTAGCTGTTAAAAACTCGACCAACTCAGGAAAATCACCAAAAGGTGGCGTAAGTACAATGCCATCTAGACGAGATGTTTGAAGCAACTGCTCAACATTACTAATTAAAGCTTCGCCTCTGTATTCGCATGGATGAATTAGTAAGTTGTAATTGTTTTCTTGGCAAGCGGCTAATGCACCAGTTTGAACACGCGTGATATAACTTTTACTGGGATTGTCGTATAAGCAGCCAATAATAAAGCTTCTGTTTTGTGCTAAACCACGCGCAATAGGATTTGGCGTGTAATCTAGTTCTTTGAACACAGCGAGTACTTTTTCACGTGTGGCTGCACTTACGTTAGGCTCATTATTTAGAACCCGCGACACTGTTTTTTTAGACACACCAGCATGACTTGCTACACTGTTGATTGTTACTTTTTTCATCACTCTATTTTCCACATGCAATCAACAAAAACTACTTGGCGTTGTGCAAACACGCCGCTGCGCCAATTAAAGGTATGTTGTCTTGTGTTACTAATGTAACAGGTATTTGACCTGTGTATTGCGACATAATCCCTTTTTGCGAAAAGCGTTCAACAAAGCGACTTTCGAGCAAGCGGGCTTGCATACGCGGTAGTATTCCACCACCAATAAATAAACCACCTAACGCGCCGTAAGCTAACGATAAATCACCTGCTACACTGCCTATCCAATCACAAAACTGGTTTAATGTTGCATCGCACACATCACACTCGCCACTATTTGCTAAACTGCTAATTTGAGCAGCATCAAGGTTTTTAGGCGACTGCCCTTTAACGGCAGCCATTGCTTTATACAAATGGGTAATGCCTGGGCCAGAAAAAACGGTTTCAACAGAAACGTGTTGATGCTCTTTTTTTAGTTCTTGAATTAATAAAGCGTCGAGCTCTGTCACCGCTGCAAGTGATATGTGTCCGCCTTCGGAGCTTAAAACAGAAGTAGAATGAGATGTTCTAACTAGGCAAGCCGCACCAAAGCCCGTTCCAGGCCCCATAACGCCAATATTTGCGTTATCGTCTGCCTGACCGGCTTTTATAACAACATTTTGCGATGGGTTTAAATAAGGTGCAGCGTACGCAAAAGCAGCAAAATCATTAATAACATCAAGCTCATTCAATTCAAAATGGACTTTAAAATCGTTAACACTAAAGTGCCAGCCTAAATTTGTTAAGTGAACCTGGCCTGCCTTTATTGGGCCTGCTACCGCCAAACACGCACGTTTTGGTGTAATGTGTGGTACGGTTGTTAGGTAATGCTCCAGTGCTTTTTCAAGTGAGCCAAAGTTAGCACTAGGGAATGTATTATTGTGCTCAATAGTAAATTGATTTGTTGTATCATCAAACGATGTAATTAAAGCAAAGCGCGCGTTAGTGCCACCAATATCGGCAACTAAGATAGGATCAAATTGGGTAGAAGAGTTTAGGCTCATGGTGTTATCTCTTTTGTTTAAGCAATCAGTGCTTTTTTGTTCTACAATAGTAAACCATTGGTGTAATTACTTTAGGCTATCACCCTAAAGCGGCTATCAGAGAAAAAATGCTGCCTGTAGCGATTACAAACAGCCAATTCGTTTTGACAACAAAATGATAAAACATAAATATTATGACACCGGTGTCACAGTCAAATCAATAAATAATTTGCTTTAAACACAAAAAGCTTGAAATATTTAATTAATAAACGAAAATGGCACTATTGTGTATTACATTAACTAAGTTGTGATAATGAAAGGTAAAGCTACATCATTTGATATTGCCCACTATGCAGGGGTATCTCAATCAACTGTATCTCGTGCTTTACGAAATAGCCCGCTTGTAAATGAAGAAACACGCAAGCGTGTTCACGACATAGCAAAAAAGCTCAATTACAAGGTCGACAAAAACGCGAGTAACCTGCGTACTCAGCAAAGCAGCACGCTAGCCTTATTATTATTTGAAGACCCGACTTCTGACGAATCACAAATAAACCCATTCTTTTTATCTATGCTGGGCAGCATTACCCGCGCGTGCGCAAAAGAAGGTTACGATTTATTAGTGTCGTTTCAATCAGCCAGTGCAGATTGGCAAGCCGATTACGAGGATAGCCACAGAGCCGATGGCATTATTTTACTCGGTTACGGTGATTACATAGACTTTCAGCCAAAGTTTAAAACCCTGCTTGATCAAAACACTAAATTTGTATGTTGGGGTGCAACGGTAGACAATAGACCCGATCTAACCGTGTGCTGCGACAATTACGGCGGTGGTAAACAGGCGGCGGCTCATTTTATAGCCCACAACAGGCAAGACTGTGCATTTATTGGCGATGCTTCTGACCACAGCCCAGAATTTTTTGCTCGTTTTCAGGGGTTTAAAGACGAACTAGAAGCTAACAATATTGCTATAAACGAACGTAAAATGGCTAACGCTATTTCAACGGAAGAATCAGGCTATCATGCAACTCGCTCACTCATTGCCAACAATATTAAATTTAACGCGTTATTTGCAGCAAGCGACTTAATCGCAATTGGTGCTATTCGAGCACTCAAAGAAGCAAATATTAACGTCCCTAAAGATGTTGCAGTCGTCGGGTTTGATAACATAGCTATAGCCAGCTTTGTAAACCCACCACTGACAACCATAGAGCAAAACACCACCGTTGCAGGTCAAATGCTCGTTGAAAATTTACTAAAATTAATTCGTGAAGAAGAAGTACAAAGCACCCTTTTACCCCCCGTGTTAATTGCTCGCGGATCGAGTTAAATATTTAACCTGAACTGTGGATAATATATCTATTTAAAGCAGCTATTCTTAGCACTAACTGCGTTAAATTTATTTGCAATAGGCTCGCTATTGACGCGTAAATTCGCCTTGTTTTCACTTAAAAATTCTTGCTAGAGAAAAACAGAATTAAATTTAGTTAAAATTTAGTTGGTTAATAAATCTCTTAACCAAAGTTCAAGTTATTCAATACACAGCACCCTGCTTCAAATATAACTTTACCTTAAATATAAAAAACCACGCTATAAGCGTGGTTTTTCTTTACTTAGTAGACAAGTTTACTTTAGTGCTTTTTCTACCACTGGGTAATAATCCCATACTTGTTTATCGCTTAATGAGCGAACTAGCTTTACGTACTCAGCATGTGTCCACGCTAATGGTGTTGCTGAGTTAGTACCTTCGCCCAACTCATAACCGGCTTTATTAACACCTACGCCATCCCAAACTTGTTCAGGCAACATCATGCCTTCATTCGCAAACTGTTCTAGACCTTTTACGTAACTATTTCTAATATCAGCCTGCTTAGCATCATTAAGTGTTTTGCTAGCGTTAGCTGCAGCAATTTCGTAATGGCCGCGTTCACCGGTGAAAAATGGCCATACACGACCACGTTGCCCAGGAGTGTTAGCGCCGCCCTCTGCGTAATTTGTGCCTGTTACTTCATCTTCGCCGTAACCGTCGTTACCATAGCGGCGGTAGCCTGCAAATGTGCCGGTGCCATCTTCAAAACTAAAGCTATATTTTACCTGTAGGTTATCATCAAGCGTTTCATCGTCATATTCAGGCAATGTTTTAACAATGCTTTCGTCGTTAGCGCCACGCACACCGTAGCGTACAAGTTCTAAAAACCCACCATCTAAAATTTGCTTTTTATTAAACCCTTCACGGCCATTATTCGCATTAATTTTGGTGTCTGAATTAGCATCAGTATCCTGACCGATTCGAATAAAGTACTCACCATCGGTATTTTCGCTTTTTAAATTACCCTTTGTAGTAAACATTTGCGATTCTATATCGCTGTTATACTTCTTAGCCGTTTCTAAATAACGCTTAGCGTTTTTGTCGTCACCGCTAAGTGTTGCTATATCGCTGGCTGTTATCAAGCCCGCAACAATTGCAGCCGTCGTAGAAGGCGAGTAACCTTCTTGCTCTTCCCAGCGCTCCTGCTGTGTTGCCGGTGGAGTAATTTGCGTGTCGTTCCATAAAATTTTAGCAAGGCCACCATCAACTAAAAAATCGGCAGCCGGTTTTAGCATTTTACCGTACCAACTTTTTAGTTCATCGTCGCTAAGTACATTGGCTTTATGTAACTTCCAGGCAAGCATAATAGGCATAGCGGTTTGATCTAACTGTACACCTACCCATTCAAGCTCACCATCTACATGTGTTTTTTGTAAAAACCAGCCAGTATCGCCATTATTGCCGGGCGTATTGCTGTTAACTTGTACTTTTTCAAGGTACTCAAATGCTGTTTTAGCAGTGGCTGTATCGCCGAGCGCCATAAATGCCATTGCTACTTGGTAAAAGTCGCGCACCCATACCGCTTTATAACCGGTAGAACCTTCTTTTGCAGATACAGTTTCACCCCATGGGTTTGACAGTGATGCAATAAGTGCACCCGCGTGTGTTTTATCTTCTTGTGCTTTTAAAACCATGGCACTGGTATATAAAAGCTTGCCGTTATCGGCAGTTTGCTCAACCATGCTTGCTAGTGGCTCAAGACTTTGTATGTAGTCTTGCCAACCTAGCTCGTCGCCTTTACCGTTGTAGTGATCAAGTACCGCTTTATAGCCCTTTGCCAAGCTTTGCTCACCGTGCTGCATACTTTGCTGCTGCGTGTTACCAAAGCTTAAAGCTAAATCAAATGTGGTGTTGTTACTGATATCACCGAGTTCTGCAAGCATGTTTACATTACCTGAAGCATCACCGGTATTCGTATACTGATTATTAATTGCTTGTGTTGTTTTAAGTGAACTTATGCCATCACTTTCACCTGTAAAGCCAACGGATTGCGCTTTAAAAGGTGAACTTGATTGTAATGTTAAATAGTTATCGCCTTCCCAAGCTACAAGCCCTTGCTCTGTTGTTTTAGCAAAGTCACCTAATCCGTTATTATTAATGTACGGGTTAACGTTAACGTAGGCTTTTAATCCCTCTAATTGAGTATTAAATACACTTCTTACAAATAATGTTTGGGTATCTGGGTCGGTAAATATGTGTTTTTCTAAACTAAAGCGACCTTGCTTGTCGGTACTTGTTACTTTATAAGCTAGTGAAAGTGGTCTGCCTTGCTCATCTTTGTATAAGTAATCAATGGTTACGTCTAAGTCATCAGCCTCGGTTACCGTAAAGTCTTTACCGGTAACAATAAATTGCATGTCTTTTATTTGTGCTTGGTGAATAAGCCCAAACATAGTTTCTGTGATCACCCCTTTAGCAATAGAAAACCACACTTTAGATACACTGCCTGTTGCAGCTGAGTCACTGTACTGACCGTTTTTATATTCTTCAAACGATGTGCCGATACCTGTTTTACCTGAATACGCCCAAAATGGCTCTGCGCCTGGCGCGCCAGGTGCCGATTTAACCTGTGCAGCGATATTTTCATTATCTGTGCTTATGTTTTGTGCACCGCAGGCAGTTAAACCCAATGTTAAAAGTGAGGCAGTTATAAGGTTATATTTTTTCATTGTGTGTCCTTAATTAGAATTTTTAACGCGCATTACGGCTACAGCGGCAACGACAAATGAGGCTGCGCCAATTAGTAATGCGTAAATAGGCTGATTTGAAAATGCGTGACGTAAAATAAGCCCTAAAATACTGGCTGCTAGCAATTGCGGGATAACAATAAAGAAGTTAAAAATGCCCATGTAAACGCCCATTTTATTACTTGGTAAGGCGTTACTTAACATGGCATATGGTAGCGATAGAATAGAGGCCCACGCAAAGCCCACACCAATCATAGGTATAAGTAACATTTTAGGATCTTGAATAAACATAAAGCTGCCAAGGCCTAATGCGCCCAGTAATAAATTAAAACAATGCGCGCCTTTTAGACCCATTTTTTTAACTAAAAACGGAATACACATAGCGGCAATAGCAGCAAAACCATTGTAAGCGGCAAATAAAATACCCACCCAATCTGCACCATCGTTAAATGCTTTAGAAGTTGCATCGCTACTACCATAGTGAAAGCTAGTCACCGCGGCAGTGGTGTAAATCCACATGGCAAATAACGTAAACCAGCTAAAAAACTGCACCCATGCAAGCTGCTTCATAGCCTCTGGCATTGTAAATACATCTTGCACTACTTGGTAAAAACCACCTTGGGTTTTATTAGCACTTTTAAGCGCTGCTGCAATCCACTGCACAACCCCAAACGCTAGTAAACCACCAGCAAGTAGGTAAAGCTCTTTTTCAAGCGATAACCCCATTACTAATGCAAGAGTTGCTAAACCTAACACCACAAAAATAATGGCGCCTTTGTTGAAGTTAATATCAGCAATAATTGCAGTGGTAGACTTCGCTGTTTGCTTTTCAAATTCAGCAAGTTGTTCTGGGCTATATTCCTTGGTGCGTGCCACAGTCCATAGAACAGCAACTAATAAAACCACCCCGCCCCAGTAAAATGAATATTTGACTGACTCGGGAATTTGCCCTGCTGCTGCAGTATTACTAACATCAAACCAGTTGGTCATCATCCACGGTAATGCTGAGGCTAATACCGCTCCAATGCCAATAAAAAAGCTTTGAAAACCATAGCCTGTTGCACGTTGTTTTTCTGGTAGGTTATCACCAACCAGCGCTCTGAAAGGTTCCATGGTCACGTTAATCGACGCATCCATGATCCATAACATACCTGCAGCAATCCAAAGTGTTGGCGAGTGCGGCATGATAAACAACGAAAGCGTTGTTAACACAGCCCCTACAAAAAAGAACGGACGACGGCGGCCAAATCGGCCCCAAGTTTTATCGCTCCAATAACCAATAATTGGCTGTACAATTAAACCGGTAAGCGGTGCTGCAACCCATAAAATGGGTATATCATCTACTTGGGCGCCTAATGTTTGAAATATACGGCTCACGTTACCGTTTTGCAGGGCAAAACCAAACTGTATGCCCAAAAAGCCAAAGCACATATTCCATATTTGCCAAAAGCTTAAATTTGGCTTGTCACTATTATTATTTTGATTATTCATTATTAGCCTTATTTGTTAATACTGCGCTGCTAAATGCTTCAAGTGTCAGGTTAAATGTGGCGCCTTGCGAGTTTGTTTTAAGTGCCACTTGGTGTTGCTCAAGTAAATCAACAAGTAGTGAGCTTTCACCCAGTTTTGTTACTTGCTCCCTAGATAGATCAACAGAGATACTCTGTGTTTGCTCACTAAAGTTACTGAGTACCAAAATTGTTTGCTGCCCAAGCGCTCGGCTAAACCCAACAATACGATCGCTGCCTGTAATAGTAAGCTCTTGCATATCGCCGCCCACAACAGCAGGTAAAGTATTTAAAGCCATAATTGCTTTGTAGTATTCACGCAATGCAGCTTGTTCGTTAGTAAGTTTTGCACCATCAAACTGACCCTTATTCATCCATGCTTGATGAGCTGGAACACCTATATAATCAAAAATACTGGTGCGCGTTGGCGAACCAAATCCAGCATTTTCAGAACCATCTTCACCCACATCTTGGCCAAAATATAATAAGCTTGGCGCGCGACTAACTAAGTTAGATACCACCATAGCGGGTTTACCCCACGCTGCATTTCCTGCAAAGTCTGGGCTGGCAATGCGTTGCTCGTCATGGTTTTCTAAAAAATGCAGCATGTGTTGCTCTATATCGGCAACGGTTTTATGCGCATCAAAAATAGTGTTTGCTGGCTGCTTGACTTGCATAATGGCCTTTAACGTATCGTAAAAGCCGACTTTATCGTAAAGGAAATCCATTTTACCTTGATGAATATAAGCACGATACATTTTCGGGTTGTATACTTCAGCCAATAAAAAGGCGTCTGGCTTTTGCATTTTTATTGATGAATTTAAAAAGCTCCAAAATTCAACCGGTACCATTTCGGCCATGTCGTATCTAAAGCCATCAACGCCTTTGTCGAGCCAAAAAAGTGCAATGTCTCTAAATTTATACCAGCTGTTAGGAAGCTCTTTATCTTGCCAAAATTCATAATGAGCACGATAATCTTGCGTCGCTATAGTTTTTGGTAATGTTGGAAAGTCGTAACTGCCATTTGGTTTAACACCGTAATTAACTTTTACGGTTTCGTACCAATCATTTATGTCGGGTTTTGGCGCTCTTGCACCATTACCTGTCCATTTTGCTGGGTTTTCTTCAAAAAAGCCGTCCGCAAGTGGATGAGCATTGCCACCTAGAACTTGGTAATTAACATCTGTAGGTACTTGAAAAGACTTTCCTGGTACATAGTAAAAATTATTATTTTTATCGTACTCTTTGCTGGTGTCATCTTCTTCACCGAAGTCTTTAACACCTTTTGGCTTACCCAGCGATTCGTAGTTACGCGCCACATGGTTAGGTACTATATCAATAATGACCTTCATTCCATGATTATGTGTGCGTTCAATAAGCTCACTAAATTCGCCCATTCGGTTAGTGACGTTAATCGCTAAATCGGGGGTTACGTCGTAGTAGTCTTTAATTGCATAAGGTGAGCCAGCGCGCCCTTTTACAACATCAGGATCGTCTTTAGAAATGCCGAACTGCGTATAATCACCCACTAATGCGTGATGCAATACACCCGTATACCAAACGTGCGTGGTACCTAGTTCTTTAATACCCTTAAGCGCAGCGTTGTTAAAGTCGGCAAATTTGCCCACGCCGTTTTGCTCTTTGCTGCCCCATGGCACATTGGCGGTTTGCGTATTACCAAATAAACGAGTGAAAACTTGATATACAACAGGCTTAGCTAGCTCATTAGCTTTACTCTGTGTGACTTGGGGTTGCTCATCTTTATTACTTTCTGAGCAGCTACTAATTAAAAGTGCGCTACATAAAATTGCAGGTGCATAAACTGATTTTTTCATTGTGTGTCTTTTGTCAGTGCGTATCACTTAATACTAATGATTAGTGCAGCAACCATACAGTTGCTGCATACGTATTCAGGCAAACTATTGTGGTACATTTATTACTAAAACGGTGGCACTCATTGCCGGTAAAGCCACTGTATCACCTAGTAATTGTGTTTTGTTGGTGAATAAGTTATGCGCTTTAGTATTTTTTGGTATTACTTCCTGCATATACTCAATATTCTTAACGAGCTCTTTTGTGTTTTTATTCAAAAATACCAACACAGTTTGCTCGTCGCTAATACGCGCATAACTATACACACCTTGTTGTGGCGTAAAGTGCACTAACTTGCCTTTATCTAGCGCAGTGCTGCTTTTTCTAAAGTTAAGCAGGGTGCTAATTGTTTTGTGCATGTCTTTTTGCTGCGAGGTAAGCCCTTTACCTGTAAATGCATTACTCGTTTGGCCTTTAAACCCACCCGGGAAATCTATTCTAATATCACCATGATCTTTACTTGGGGTGTTATCTAGTAAAACCTCCGTACCGTAATACATTTGTGCAATACCGCGCGTGGTTAAAAATAGCGTCATGGCCATTTTAGTTTTTGCAACATCTTGTCCAAGCTCGGTGTATACACGGCTCATATCGTGGTTATCAGCAAACACCATAATGTTATTGGTATCAGGGTATAAAAAGTCATTCGCCAACGACTCATAGACTTTAACCCAGCCCGTGTTCCAGCTTTCATCTTCATTGAGCGCTTGAATTACCGACTCTTGCAACGAAAAGTCCATCACGCTTGGTAGGCTTGATGTATACCCATCTTGATTATTTTTACCACGTTGCCAATAAGAGGCAATTGCAGGGTTAGAGGTCCACTCCTCTCCTACAATATTAAAATCTGGGTATTCTTGTATAATGGCTTTTGTCCAATCGCTCAAAAATGCTTTATCTGAGTAAGAGTAGGTATCAACTCGAATACCGCTTAAATCCGCGTATTCAATCCACCAAATAGCGTTTTGAATTAAATATTCACTTAACAGTGGTTGGCGCTGATTTAAATCAGGCATGGTTTCTACAAACCAGCCATCGTTAAACTGGCGCTTGTCGTACTCACTGGCGTGTGGGTCTTGTATAGTTTGGCGTGCATGGCTTGTGGCGTTTTTACCATTGTTAAATTCACCATTAAAGTTAATCCAATCTTTGGTAGGCTTATCTTTAACCCAGGTATGCTCTGAGCCAAAATGGTTGAGTACCATATCCATTACAAGGCCTATGCCTTGCTCTTTTGCTTTTGCAGATAGCGTTTTATATAACTGATTTGAGCCCATACGCGGGTCAACTTTATAAAAGTCAGTAATTGCATAACCATGGTAAGAATAATCTGGCATGTTGTTTTCAAGTACTGGCGTTAACCAAAGCTGAGTAACACCTAAATCGTTTAAATACGGTAATGCGTTTATAACACCTTGTATATCCCCCCCGTGGCGTCCGCCCTTGGTACTAGGATTTGCGGCTTCTAACATGCTAGGAACAGTATCGTTTTGCTCATCACCATTAGCAAAGCGATCTGGGTTGATTAAATAAAGGGTATCGTTAGACGTAAAGCCTTGGCGCTTTACACTGTTTTTATCACGTGCAAGTAGTGGAAATTCGAAACTTTGGCTCGCTTCGCAGCTATTAAATTGAAGCGTTCCCGGTTGAGCTTCATCGGTAATGCTAATATTTAGAAATACATAATTTGGGTTATCTGTGCGCGTTACTTTATTTAATTTAACACCATTATATTTAGCTAACTTAATTTGCTCGTTTGCAATGTTTTGCTCATGAACCATGATGGTAATCGTGTTTTTATTCATGCCTACCCACCAATTAGTAGGTTCAACGTCAAGTGCATAGGTTGAGCATGAAAAAGCACACGCTGTTGTAAGAAATAGTGTACTTAAAAATCGCATCATTAAACCCTTTTTATATTGGCTAAAAATTCTTTATGGGTGGGTAATTGTTCTACCGTTGAATTAATCAGTGTTTTTAATGTAGAGAATAAATCGTTTAGTTGTTCACTACTTAGTGAGTCAACAATGCTGTTGTAATCATCGGGAATAAGGCCTTGCCCAATGCATACCTGCTGCCAAGCCACTTCTGCAAATAGCTCGTCGCTTTCTCGAACCACCTTGCCTGTTTGCCTAAATAAATCCATTTTATGAGCTAACGATTGAGGAATATCCATTTGCTTACACTGGCGCCAAAATGGAGTATCTTCTCGTTCGGTTAACTTGTAGTGCAAAATAATGAAGTCGCGAATATGCTCTATTTCAGTCACACTTTGCTTATTAAATTCAGTAACAAGCGCATCACTAACGCCATTGTGAGGAAATAACTTAATTAAACGTATAACCGCACTTTGAATTAAATGAATACTAGTGGACTCCAGCGGTTCTAAAAAACCACTAGAAAGGCCCACTGCTACGACGTTTTTATGCCATTGCTTTAAACGTCGTCCAGTTTTAAATTTTATTAAACGAGGGGATGTAGTCGGTTCACCCGGTAAGTTGTTGAGTAAAAGCGCGATAGCTGACTCGTCAGATAAATAGCGGCTGCAATAAACCAACCCATTACCTGTTCTATTTTGCAAAGGTATTTGCCACTGCCAACCTGCGTTATGTGCAATAGAACGTGTATAAGGCCTTAATTCATCACTTCCTGTTGATTGCACTGCTACGGCGCTATCGCATGGTAAATAATGCGACCAATCAACAAAGCCTGTATTAAGTGTTTGCTCAATTAAAAGTGCACGTTGCCCCGTACAATCTATAAATAAATCACCCTCAATTTGGCTATTATTATCAAGCGTTAGACTGTTAATTTGGCCTGTGTTAGGGCATTGCGTAATATGGTCAATTTTTGCATCAATGTGTTTTACACCGCGTGATGACGCCAATTTTTTTAAGTACTCAGCATATAGAGTCGCATCAAAATGAAAAGCGTAGCTAAGCCTAGGCAGTTGTGTATTTGGAATAGATTTAAGTGGTGCAAATTTGTGCTTTTTAGCGGCTTGGTAATTAAGTGAAAAATCCCATAACGAATCTTCACTGCCACTTATTTGCCCTTTTACCCAAAAGTTATAAAAATCACAAAAGGGAAAATCTTTACCAAACGAGCCAAATGCATGCATGTAACTGTGAGATGGTGTTTTCCAGTTTTCGAACTCGATGCCAAGTTTTATAGAAGCATTGGTGGCGTTTATAAAGTCTTGTTCATTAATACCCAACGCATTGTTAAGCTGAATAATAGGCGGAATGGTCGCTTCACCGACGCCTATTGTGCCAATGCTACTGGACTCTATAAGCGTGATGTTAATTACTTTACCTAACACTTTATTAAGTAGCGCTGCGGCTATCCAACCAGCGGTTCCACCACCCGCAATAACAACGTTTTTTATTGGTTTCATAGTATTGCCCACGTGTTAATACCAACTCAACATAGCACTTAATGGTTTGATTGGTATAAATCATATTTTGATAAAATTTAGATAAAGTAGCTATAAAAAAGCCCTTGTAAAACAAATTACAAGGGCTCCTACACACAACCTTAATTATAGCTTGTAGCTAAAGCCTAACAAGTAAGTACGACCGTAATCTTGGTAATCGCGAACTTGTAGCGCGTTATCGCCAGAAAGCGATGTAAACGGCTCTTCTGTTAAGTTTTGCACTTGGAACTGAATTGATAAACCCTCAAGACTTTCAACACCGGCTTCAGAGAAGTCATACCCAGCTTGTACATCCCAAATTGTTTCGCCGATAATATTCACTTGCTCTGTATTAAAGCCTAAACCGTATACATCACCTTTGAAGTCACTTCGCTTACGCATGCTGGTACGCAATTGAATACCATGCATCTCGTAGTAAACCGTTAAACTTTGAATTTTATCTGAAAGACCCGGAAGTTCGTACTCATTGCCATTTCCATCTTCAATATCAGATTCAATACCTGTATGGCTTGCAATTAAACCAAAGCCTTCAAGTGACGGGTGGAAGATTTTAAATGGTAGCGCTAGTGATAACTCGTAACCGTATAGGTCACCGCCGCCGCCATTGACTTTACCACTACCTGTGCCCTCTGAAGTTGCAGGAATTTCTCCATTAGATGGATCTGCAACACCCGACATATCAATTGCGTAAGTACCGTCAAAAATCCACTGTGTTAAATCTTTATAAAAGAATGCAGCAGAGAAGTAACCTTCATCACTGAAGTAGTTTTCATAAGATAAATCGTAACCGGTTGCCTCTTTTGGCTCTAAATTAGGGTTACCACCCGATACAGACCAAAAGTTACCGTTTTCATCCGGTGTATCATTATATGATGCATTAACAGAGGCGTTCATTACATCGATGCGCGCCCGTGAGATTGTTTTAGCTGCGCCAAAACGTACTGTTTGTTGCTCATCAATCGCAAGTGATAAATTTAAGCTTGGTAAAACGTGAGAATAATCGTGACCAATATCTGTAGGTGAAGTAATGACTAAGCCAGTATTATTATCCACACCAAAAGCATTACCTTGAGACGATTGATCTGTATGAACGTAACGTACACCCACATTACCCGTTAATGGAAGACCATTTACTTCTGCATTGATATTAGCTTGTACAAATGCTGATGTGATTTCTTCTTTTACTGTCCATGATTTAGTAGCATGACTAGAGCTAGTTAAGCTTTCATCAAGTGTTTCATAGTAACCATCGTTAACTAAGCCATTTACATCGTAGGCAATCATGTCGCCCAGCCCAATAAAGTCTAAACCAACACTGCCTAAACGGTATTGCTCAGGCACACTAACCATACCTGGATTTTCAAGAGAAAAATCAGTCAAGGTTAAAAAGTAACCTTGCGAAAATTTAGACTTTTCACGTTCTTTATAACCTAAGCCAAATTCAATTGAGCTAAAATATTCGTTTTCTAATACTTTAGAGGCTGCTAGTTTAAGAGTTACAAGTTCATCTTCAATGGTAGGTGCGTTGATAAATCCATCTTGCGCTTGGTTTTCATACTCAGTACCCGTTAATCCATATGCATCGTTTAGTGCAGAGCTTGCGCCCCACGAAAGCGGACCACCTAATTGGATTAAATCATAATCGCTGTAATCTAAGTCATGTGAAAAAGTAGCGCCAGTATTGCCGCCATTAAAGGCATAGCCTAGGTTATCTGCAACACCGCGAGAATCACCACGCCCTGTACCTGAGTAGCTTTCTATACTCCAAATTTTACGGTCAACTTGCGAGTAACTTGCGTCAAACTCTACTGACCAAGAATCGTCAATATCGTATTTAGTATTAAAACCAAATGCAGTTAATTCAGCATCACGCTCTTGGTAATCATTACGTACTACTACTCGTTGGCCTTGTGTTACAGCACTTGTTATAAATCCACTTTCTGCATCTACTGTAGCACTGCTTGCATCAATACTACCTTGCCCCCAAGCGAAAGGAACTTCAATACCGCGTAAAATTTGCTCATCTGTAAAATCTACATACAACGCATCAAACGTCATATTTAGTTTATCCGTAGGAGCCGCTTCTAATACAAGCATAGCTGAGTCACGCTCAAGCGTTGAAGAACGTACGTAAGGCTTAGCGCCACCTAAAATAGAATATGACTGACCATCTTCAGCAGTAAACTCTGGGTAGCCCCATGAGTTCCAGCGCTTTTCTTGGTTTGGTGAACTCATTGTGTTTAGAGCAAACGCAACACCAATCGTGTCATCTGCAAATTGGTCAATGTATGAGAATGTACCACGGTAACCTTGATCATCACCGTCTGGATTAAGTTTACCAAAACCAGTTTGCTCAAGTTGGCCGTTAAACATGATTACACGTTGGCCTTTACTCAAAGGTCGAACTGTTTGCATGTTAATAACACCCGCAATACCATCAGCATCTAAACTAGCACTGGGTGTTTTATATACGGTTACACCGCTCATTATTTCTGATGGGTAAAGGTCAAACTCTACGCCACGGTTATCGCTAATAGATACCTGTTCACGGCCGTTAAATGTAGTACCACTTTCGTTTTCACCAAAACCACGAATTGATACTCTGCTTGCGCGACCGTCTAAACGCTGCGCTGTTAAACCAGGTAAACGTGCAATAGATTCAGCAATTGATGAGTCAGGTAGTTTACCTATATCTTCTGCAGAGATAGATTCTACAACCTGTGTAGAAAAGCGTTTTGTGTTGATAGATTCAACAACACTGCCACGAAAACCTTTAACTTCGATAACTTCCACGTCATCATTGTTTAATTGTTTTTCTTCAGCTGCAGTTGCTGCAAAACTAGTGATGCCAGCAGCAGCTAACGCCAGAGTTAATATACTTGGTTTGAACATAGACATGATGTTTTCCCGTTACCCATATTGTGATACCCGCTCAATTGTTTAGTGATAGTAAACCGAGGCGAGCTTATTTTGTTGTCAGGATGGATATTAACGCTTGGTTTATTTTATTAACAAGTTTATGCATACGTATTCAAGCCTTATAAAACCATTATAAATTAACATAAACTTCACATAACACTTGGTAACACACTGTTTTAAATGGTATTTATTGGTGCAACCAATTCCATCCAAATATTACAATTATGCAAAATAGCCTAATGATTTTAACGTGCTTTAACAGCCTGTAATTATTAAGAAATAAATTTTAACCATGCACCATAAGCTAAATTTAATTAATAGATATGAATGTGAAATTGGTAAGACCATTACATACAATCACTATTATAGTGCAATCCAGTAAAAATATGCACTGGCGAGGTGCTATGCCATGTTTCTTTTTTATTAAACGCAATTGGTAAACAGGTTTAATTTAGTTATAACGCTTAATTGACACTAAATATCTATTTTTTGAAGTAACTCAAACATGCTTATTTTTGTGCATACGTATGCAGTCTTTTTACAGTATCTCGGCCTTCACGTATGCTTTTTGAAAATAACGTGATTCATCATAATCACATATAAGAATTTAAAAAACTGTTTGGAATGACGGAGAAAAGCATGGCCCAAAAGCAGTGGTATAAAGGTGCGGTTATTTATCAAGTTTACCCGCGTAGCTTTCAAGATAGCAACAACGACGGTATTGGTGATTTAAGAGGAATAATTAATCGTATTGATTATATTAAGAGCTTAGGTGTTGATGCAATTTGGATTTCGCCATTTTTTAAATCTCCTATGAAAGATTTTGGTTACGATATTAGTGACTACCGTGATATTGATCCTTTATTTGGCAATTTAAACGACTTCGACGAGCTTATTGAGCAAGCACACGACCGCGATATTAAAATTATTATCGATCAGGTTTTAAGCCACACGTCAGATCAACATCAATGGTTTTTAGACAGCCGTGAAAACCAAAATAACGATAAAGCCGATTGGTATGTGTGGGCTGACTCTAAAGAAGACGGCACAGCACCAAATAACTGGTTGTCAATTTTTGGCGGCGGTGCGTGGCAATGGGAACCACGCAGAGGGCAATACTACCTTCATAACTTTTTAACTGAACAACCCGATTTAAATTTTCATAACCCAGATGTTAGAAAAGCAGTGCTAGATAACGTTGAGTTTTGGCTTAAAAAAGGTGTTGATGGTTTTAGACTCGATGCCATTAACTTTTGTTATCATGATGCGCAGCTTCGTGATAACCCTGCTAAACCAAAAGAAAAACGCCAAGGCCGTGGTTTCAGTGAAGACAACCCTTACGCATTTCAATACCACTACTACAATAATACCCAACCTGAAAATATTGAGTTTATGCAAGATATTCGTGCGTTACTTAATAAATACCCTGGCACTGTATCACTAGGTGAAATTTCGTCAGAGGACTCTTTAGCCACGATGGCAGAGTACACACAAGGCGGTGATAAGCTGCATATGGGTTATAGCTTTGAACTTTTAACTAACGATTATTCAAGTGAGTATATAAGAACAACGGTGCAAACCCTTGAAAAAGGGATGACAGAAGGCTGGCCATGTTGGGCATTTAGTAATCACGATGTTGAACGTGTAGCAAGCCGTTGGAGCCAAAATGGCGAAATTAATTCACAGCAATGTAAAATGCTCACCGCCCTACTCGCATCTTTACGCGGTAGTGTGTGTATGTACCAGGGTGAAGAATTAGGCTTAGGCGAAGCAAGCGTAGCCTTTGAAGATCTGCAAGACCCTTATGGAATAACCTTTTGGCCTAACTTTAAAGGCCGTGATGGTTGTAGAACGCCTATGCCATGGGATAATGCAAGTTTACAACATGCAGGCTTTAGCGAAACTAAGCCATGGCTGCCAGTAGACGAGCAGCATAAGCAGCAATCAGTAAAACAGCAAACTCTTGATAGTAATTCTATTTTAAATGCTTATCGTGAGTTTATGGCATGGCGAAAAACAAAGCCCGTGTTACTTGAAGGTGATATTGAATTTATTAACACACATGAGCCTGTTCTTGCTTTTTACAGAACATTCGAAAATGAAAAGATGTTATGTGTTTTTAATTTAAGTGGCGCTGAAGCAGCCTTATCGCTGCCAACTGTTATCTCTACAGAGTTTGGTGAGCTTAGTCATCACAAAGGCCACATAGAGAACGAGCAATTACTATTAGCGCCGTATGCATGCTATTACGCAACGTGCTAATTGATACTAACCACTAATTAGTGAAAACAAAAAGCCCATGTAATGACATGGGCTTTTTTGTAGGTAAATTAATGATTGTGGGTTTTACTATTAAGGTAGTCAGTAAATGCAAACAACACGCCCGACATCACAAAAGTAACGTGGATTATTACTTTCCAGAGTAGCTCGTCGTTTGAATGTGCCTCTGAATTTATAAACACTTTTAAGAGTTCAACAGCTGATATTGCAACAATTGCGCTGATCAGCTTCATTTTAAGCCCTGAAAACCCTACTTTGCCCATCCAAGATGGCTTATCTTCGTGATTATCTATGCCCAGCTTAGATACAAAATTTTCGTATCCACTGAAAATAATAATCAACAAAAGGCCTGCGAGTAACGCTGTATCAACTAGCGTCAATATACCTACCAGTAAATCTTGGTTTGATGCTGTAAAAGTAGCAATCCCCATTAAATACAGTTGCTTAAAAAATTTAATCAATAACAAAATAACCGCAAACAAAAGTCCAACAAAAAAAGGCGCTAGCAACCAACGTCCTTTAAAAATAAACGACTCCAATGCATGCTCTATTTTATTGGTTGATTGAATGCTTTTTTTAGGTGTATCGGGCGTGTTAGGTGTCATTTGTTATTCTATATATTAAAAAAGGCGACATTAACGTATTAATTAAGCTTATACAAATAATTATAAAAAACGGCCTATAAATAAACTTATCTTTACGATAAATATTTTTCGTTATCTTTTATTTAAAATTCGATTAAATTCAGCATACCAACAGAAGCGTTCTGCTTGGGCACGTTTGTTTTATAGCGACAATAACCGTTATGAAACCATTTTTTTAGGAATAAACGAATGAAAAAAGCATTACTTGCATCACTTACAGCGTCACTATTTGCAGTATATGCAACATACTCAGTAGCAGACGACACACCAGTACCATCAGCACAAATGGTAAAAGAGTACACTGAGATGTGCGTTAACTGGGCTAAAGACGACGATGTAATGAATGAAGACCTTTACGCGTATGTTTTAAATTGTGTAAATGATGAGCTTGAATCTGAAGGCTATCAAAAAGTAACGTCTGTAAAGATTTAACGCTGACTCAAAACTGTAATTTAAGATTAGCTATGCTTAGTTGATTGAACAGCCAAAAAGCCGTTGCGAACACAATTACTGAGCATAAAAAAACCGGAATAGACACAGGCTGTGCATTCCGGTTTTTTTATCGATAAAGTGTTACTACTTAGCTTTAGTTACTCTTCATCTTTTTTTGCTTTAGATTTTGCTTTAGCTGGAGCTTTTTTAGCAGCTGCTTTCTTTTTAGGTGCCGCTTTTTTCTTAGCTTCCTCTACCCATTTACCTGCTTCATAATGAGCGGTCCAACCAGTTGCTTTACCGTCAATTTCAGTCATAACATACTGCGCTTTGTTTTTACGGCTGTAGCGTACAACAGCAAGATTACCATCAGGATCTTTGGCTGGCGCGTCAGCTAAATAGTAAAATTTAGGGGATATACGGTCTCTAAAACGTTTTAACTCTTCAACCTTAGGGGCTCGAGTTTCACGCGATTTAGGGAATGTATTCGCAGCTAAAAATATACCCGCCGCACCATCACGTAATACAAAATAAGCTTCAGATTTTTCACATTCTAATTCAGGAATATGAACTGGATCTTCTTTAGGCGGAGCAGCTTCACCATTTTTTAGTAACTTACGTGTATTTTTACACTCTTCGTTATTACAGCCAAAGTACTTACCAAAACGTCCAGATTTAAGTTCCATGTCTGAGCCACATTTATCACACTCAATAATTGGACCGTCATAACCTTTAATCTTAAACGTGCCTTGCTCAACAATATGCCCTTTACATGCCGGATTGTTACCACATACATGTAACTTGCGGGTCTCATCAATTAAATACGAATCCATCGCTGTTTCACAAACGGGACAGCGCTTCATTTGCATTAATTTTTCTGTTTCTTCGTCTTCAACGTCAGCGGCTACCGCTTCATCGCCCGACACTAAATTCATAGTAGTTGTGCAACGTTCTTTAGGTGGTAGGTTATAACCCGTACACCCTAAAAACACCCCCGTTGATGCTGTTCGAATACCCATTTTACGGCTACATGTAGGGCACTCTATATCAGTTTCAACCATTTCATTAAGACGCATGCCACCTTGTTCTGGTTCGTCTTTTGCAATGGTTAATTGTGTTGAAAAGTCAGCGTAAAACTTATCAAGGACTTGCGTCCAAACACGTTCACCTTCAGCTATGTCATCTAAACGGCCTTCCATTTTTGCCGTGAAGTCGAAGTTCATTAAGTCGGTAAAATTTTCAACTAGACGGTCAGTAACAATCTCCCCCATTTTTTCAGCAAAGAAACGACGGTTTTCTACGCGTACATAGCCACGGTCTTGGATTGTAGAAATAATTGAGGCATATGTAGAAGGACGACCTATTCCTCGTTTTTCTAGCTCTTTAACTAAACTTGCTTCGCTAAAGCGCGCTGGCGGTTTAGTAAAGTGTTGCTTAGGAACAAGTTCGACAAGTGTCAATGTTTCGCCCATAGTAACAGCAGGAAGTGATTGATCTTCTTCGTTCTTTTTACGAACAGCGGGTTGTACTTTAGTCCAACCATCAAAACGAAGTACACGCCCTTTAGCTTTAAGTTGAAAATCATTAGCCGCAACAGTTAAGGTTGTTAAATCGTACTCTGCAGGCACCATTTGACACGCTACAAATTGACGCCATATTAACTCGTAAAGTTTTTTAGCATCGGCATCTACACCCTCTAGGTGTCCAGACAACACGGTAACGCTTGAAGGACGAATAGCTTCATGCGCTTCTTGGGCGTTTCCTTTTGAGCTGTAGTTAATTGGCTCTTTTGGTAAATACTTTGCACCAAATTGTTCTGTCACGTATTCACGACACATTTCAACCGCATCTTTCGATAAGTTAGTTGAATCGGTACGCATATAAGTAATATAACCACCTTCATACAATCGCTGGGCTAGCATCATGGTCTTTTTAACACCATAACCTAAACGTGTACTGGCGGCTTGTTGCATTGTTGATGTGATTAAAGGTGCACTTGGGCGACTTTTGCTTGGTTTTTCTTCAACGTTAACAACTTTGTATTCGGCATTCTCAAGGCTTTTTACTGCCTCTTTGATTTGTGCTTCGTTTACAGGCTTAAACGGCTTGTCTGCTTGTTTAGTGACTTCTAAACGTAATGCTGACTCAGTATTTGTAACATCTGCATGAATATCCCAAAACTCTTCTGGGATAAACGCTTTAATTTCACGCTCTCGTTCTACGAGTAATCGCACTGCAACTGACTGCACTCGCCCTGCCGATAATCCACGCGCTACTTTAGCCCATAAAAGCGGCGATACCATAAAGCCAACAACACGGTCTAAAAAACGACGTGTTTGCTGAGCAAATACCATGTCAGTATTTAGCTCACCTGGTGTTTCAAACGCTTGTTGGATGGCATTTTTAGTAATTTCGTTAAAAACAACGCGTTTGTATTTTTCTGGCTCACCACCGATGATTTCTTGAAGGTGCCAAGCAATTGCTTCCCCTTCTCTATCCAAATCCGTTGCGAGGTATATTTGGTCTGCTTTTTCTGCCAGCTTTTGTAATTCTTGAACAACCTTTTCTTTACCCGGTAAGATTTCGTAATGAGGCTGCCAGCCTTTTTCAGGATCAATCCCCATACGTGCAACTAAGTTAGTGTAATCTCGTTGCTGTTTATACGCTGCTTTCTCATCCGGTGGCATTTTACGCACTTCTGCTGGCGTTTTAGTTGCCGGCACTTTTGCTTTGCTCGAACCTGAGGTAGGTAAGTCTCGTACATGCCCAATACTGGACTTTACGATAAAGTCATTACCTAAGTATTTATTAATTGTTTTAGCCTTAGCAGGTGACTCTACAATTACTAGCGATTTGCCCATAGTTGCCTATTTCTAACCAAATATTGAAAATGTGTTTACCGCATTAGCGGTGCGAATATTTATAGGTATATCTACAAACACTAGTTGTTACAAGCTTTTAATACAAACTTTTCAGTATTTACTGAATAAACGAACAATTTTTGTTGCTAATTTAGACAAACTGGTGTTTTTAGAATAATTGCTGTGGAATATATAGAACACAAAGAAAAATGCCAACCTAAAGGTTGGCATTTTTTTTCAATAACTTAAACATCATCAAAAATAGTGATGCCTGTCGAAACGGTTTTACTAGCCCCTAATTGGTTTTCAAATTCAAACGTGATGGTTAAAACACCGCTTGTTTGGTCGTTACCGTCTGTCTCTCGCGAAATTAATACGTCCGAGTACATAGGCTTATCTGTATTGGTATTCGGTATTGTTTCACTATGACGAATGATAGAAAGATCGCCATTACTCGTCGTTAAAGATACCACTGTGTTTGCAGGTAATGGATTACCAAATTCATCTGTATAGTGAATACGCACAGCCATTGAAGTTAAACCAATGTCTACAGTGAGTGTTTCAGGGTCTGTTTCGTCAGGATCATTAGGATCGAAATCAGGATTAGCGATTTCGACATTATTAACTGATAAGTCGATAGCACCAACATCACAACGCTCAGATACATCCGACTCTTCTAATTCTACAAATGTTCTGTTACCAGAGACTGAACTTGAACAATCAGCGGGCACAAACACTTCAAATGGCGCTGGTAATGCATCCGTTTTAACAACAGAGAAACGTACGTAGGGTTCATCACCTGACATAACTAATTCAATGTTTTTACGAACCTCAACCAACTCGCGCGAACATTCACCGGCTGCATTTGCAGCTTCACTACATAATAAACCATTGTAAAGGCCGTCAGCGGCATCGTAAATTCCGTCATTGTCTAAATCACGCCACGTTTCGTTATGACCACCACGCGAGTTTAACTCTGAACAAGCATCTGTTACTGGATCGTAATCATCGCCGCGAGCATCGCTACAATCCGCTTTATCAAAGCTATTGTTTTCATTGTGGTCAATAAAGGCTTCAGGTAAATCATAACTTGCGTAGTATTCACCTATATCGAATAAGCCATTCGTGCGTTTTACGCCATCAGATGATTGTTCATCTACAAAGTTCTCTTGGCCTTTGGTAACTGCAAGCACACTTACACGCCCGCCCATTACTACGCCGTTTTCGTCATTTTTAGCGCGTGTAATACCATTAATACACGGTGCAGCTGCACCAAAGTATGGGTCACAGTTAATTTGGCCTGTTTTAGGGTTAATACCTTCAGTTGTCGACGCATTGCCATCAATTTCACCGATTCTGTTACCCCATTTGTAATCTTCAAATGGGCGGTCGCCTTGTGAGCGCCACGTGACGACACAAGTAGCGTCATTTGTTTTACATGTCTCTTCGTTACTTGACGAACCAACTACCCCAGCCTCTGAAAGAACCGTTGCCTCTACACCATCGCCGTTGTAATTATTAAACTGATCACCAAAAAATACAGTTAAATCAGTGATAATACCGTTGTAGTAAAGTGAATTAGTATTAAATGTAGTTGGGCTTAAATCAAAGCTGTTTTGATCAGTCACACCTGAAGCAAGCGTAAGCTGTGCAGAAACAGAGCTAATTTGTTCAGAAAGTGGGATTAAATTTAATGTACCTTCAGGGCAAATTTCATTGCCAGGATCAGTTTGACACAATTCAAAGTCATCAACCCAACACGTTAAATCATCACCTTCGGGCAGTGCTTTAACATCGTCTTTAGATACATAACACGCTTTAACAACTAAAGGCCCCGGTACAATGCCTGAGGTTACAGTCGTTTGAACTAGCCCTTCATTATCGGTATTGCCACTGGTAAGCGTTAAATTTGCAGCGCCCACTGAATCAGTTAATTTAAAATCTATTCGTTGCTGAGAAGACGCTATATTATCAGCGTCAACTAATTTAAACGTAACGATTGATTGCGTTGGTAAACCACCTTCACCCGGTGGTAATGCTATAAATGTCTCGCTTACATCTACAAATTGAATAGATTGTACTGCAGAGCTTTCTACTGGAATAACCGTTGATTCAGTAAAGTTTTGTCCGCCTGTTTCAACAGTAATTGTTACATCATCGTCAATGTTACAACCTGTTGCTCTGTAAGTTGCTGTAGCAATACCATTTGACGATTTTACGCTGTCATCAATAACAGACTCACCGGCAACTGCACAGGTAGAGCTAAATTCAACGTCAGTAGCCGTTAAATATAAGTTTCCGTTTTCGTCTGTAAGCGTTACTTCAATTACAGTACTACCACCTGCTTTAAGTGGTATTACACTCCCGTCATCATTGGTATTCAATCCGTTATCAACGCTAAGCGTTAAGTTTGCAATACCTACTGCAAAATTTAAAGATGCACTTTCATCTAGAGCTGTTGCCGTAACGGTTCCTGCCCCACCGGTATTACCTGGCTGAAGTTTTAACAGTGCAATACCAAAGTTATCAGTTAAAGCAGTACCCGAAGATGGCAGGATTGTACCCAAATTAGTTTCAATATTTACAAGCGCGTTTTTACTGCCTTCGCCACTTTGCTCGTTAGTGACCTCAACAAATAATTCACCCAATTCAGAAGATGAAATGCTGTTGGTTACAGTACAACCAGACGCTACAGATAACGGATCTAATTTAACATTGCTGCGGTTATCATCCCAATCCGCATTACAACCTGTAAGTAGTTTTATGGAAACTGAAAATTGCGCTTCATCTTGCGCAGCCCCATCACCCGATGAGTAAAAAACAGCTGTATTACTTACGTTTGTACCACTTGCAGGAGCATAACTAGCTACAACTTGGCCTGCACCTGTTGCTACACCACTACCTAATGTTACGCGTGCTTCACCCGAATCATCTGTGATTGCAGTGCCAAGCTCAGGCGTTATAACACCTGTAAAATTAGTGCCAAAGGAAATAAGCTTATCTGCAACTGCTACACCATCTGATTTTAGCGTTGCAACAACAACACCGGTGTTATCTGCCGTGACTGGGTTTGCACTGGTGAATTTTTCACCATTTTGATCAACAATTTTGACTTCTAATGTTGTTGAACCACTCACGCCAGTGTCGTCACCTTGACCACCCGTTGACTGAAATGCAAATGTGGCTGTATAAGTTTCATCATCGCCATTATATGTGGCAGTAACTTCACCAGCCCCCGCCTCTGAGCCTGCACTTAATTCGATTGTTGCTATACCATCATTTTGCGTCAGCGCTGAATCAGGGTTTAAGCCCCCAATATCATCGGCCAACGTGAACGTGATACGTTTGCCAGCAACAACAGCGCCATCATTGTCTTTTAGGGTTGCACGTAAATCTAACGACGCAGTATTTGTGACAGTATTTGATTGCGTTGCGTCTGCTTGAGAGAACCCTTGAAGCGTTAATGTATAGGTTGTTGTATCTGTGTCTGTATCAGTGCCACCAACTGTACCGCTTTTTTCAATTGATCCACCGCCACCACAGGCTGTGAGTAATAAACTGAGCAATGAAATGCCAAGTAGTCGCATTAAAGGCATGAACCTCTCCCTAGCGTTGTTATTATTAACAATATGTTGTTTACCTCATATTAACCTATAACTTAGTCTAAAATCACAGTTTTTTTATTACTTTTTTGTACAAAAATATTTCGTGTAAATACTAATTTTTTCTGTAGTAAATAATTTCTTACTGGTAGTCTATGGCAAATTTATAAAAAGTAGATTCGGTGTATGTCAAAAATCGGTACGTTAAGTTTAACTACTCGCATCATGATTGGTATGGTGCTCGGTGTTACAGTTGGTTTTATATTTCAAGCAATCTTAGCTGGTCAAGACGATTATCTAATCCCTCTTGGGTTATTCTCTTTGCCAATTAAAGCATTTTTTGTTGACGGTATTTTTCATGTCGGCGGTCAAATATTTATTGCTAGCCTTAAAATGCTCGTTGTTCCTCTTGTTTTTGTGTCGTTGGTATGTGGAACCTGCAGCTTAAGCGACCCAAAAAAATTAGGCCGTTTAGGTGGTAAATCAATTGGGCTGTATTTGATTACAACAGCGATAGCCATAACCGTGGCTATGACTCTTGCCTTATTATTTAACCCAGGTGAAGGCATTGGCTTGCCATCTCAGGCAAGTTACGATGCAAAAGAAGCCCCAACCCTTGCGCGCGTTATTATTGATATGTTTCCTACTAATCCTTTTGAAGCGATGGCAAAAGGTAACATGTTGCAAGTAATTGTGTTTGCATTGCTATTTGGTATTGCTATGGCTTTAAGTGGCTCAGCAGGTAAACGTGTTGCAGCTGTTTTTGAAGATTTGAACACCGTTATCTTAAAGTTAGTAACGTTACTAATGAACATTGCCCCTTACGGTGTGTTCTTTTTAATGGCCAAACTATTTACTACCATTGAACTTAATTTGATTGTAAGTTTAGCTAAATACTTTGGTGTTGTTGTATTAGCGCTATTGTTTCATGCCTTTGTAAACTACACCTTGTTATTAAAACTCCTTACCGGCTTAAACCCTGCTACTTTCTTAGCAAAAATGAAACACACGTGTTTATTTGCCTTTAGTACATCAAGCTCTAGCGCAACCATGCCAATAACACTTGAAACAGCAACTAAAAAGTTAGGTGCCAGTAATTCTGTAGCTTCATTTACTATTCCGCTAGGTGCAACCATTAATATGGACGGCACTGCAATCATGCAGGGTGTGGCTACGGTATTTATTGCACAAGTTTTTGCCGTTGATTTAACGGTGTCTGATTACTTAATGGTAATTTTAACAGCCACACTTGCGTCCGTCGGTACGGCAGGTGTACCTGGGGTTGGTTTAATAATGCTTGCGATGGTGCTTAATCAAGTGGGCTTGCCGGTAGAGGGCATTGCCATAATTATTGGTGTAGATAGACTGTTAGATATGACTCGCACCGCTGTCAATGTTACAGGCGATTGTATGGTTACCTGTGCAGTTGCTAAAAGCGAAGGTGAGTTAGATGAAACTATATTTAACGACCCTAATGCCGCAAAAGATTTAGAAGATTACCATAAGTCAATTGACTAATTACCATGCATTTTATGGTGTAAAAAAACCCTGATAATTATCAGGGTTTTTTATGCTTAACATTTTTGTACGAACATCTACGGATTTAGCGATTTAAACTTGGATATTAAGTTTAACCCTATCTTATTTACGCCACTACTTAGCCCAAGCGCAAATTTATCGCTTAGTCCTTTTTTTACTTTGTACTTAACCTTATAAATTTGACGTTCGTATTGCTGTTCAAGTAATGCATCGTCACTTGTTTTAATAACGTCAACTAGGCCTTTGTCTATTGCTTGTGTTGCAAACCAATGCTCACCCGTTGCAACTTGGTCTATATCTAAACTCGGACGCTGTGAACTAACAAAGGTTTTAAATAAGTCATGCGTTTGTTCTATTTCATCACGAAACTTTTCACGTGCTTTGTCTGTGTTCTCACCAAAAAGAGTTAAAGTTCGTTTAAACTCACCTGCAGTAATTTGTTCAAACTCAACATCATTTTTTTTCAAAATTTTATTAAAATTTGGAATTTGCGCTATTACGCCAATAGACCCAACTATAGCAAAAGGCGCTGCTAGTATTTCATCAGCAACACAAGCCATCATGTAACCACCACTTGCTGCTACTTTATCGATAGACACACTCAGCGGTATTCCTGCCGATTTAATGCGCTGCAATTGCGATGCAGCAAGCCCATAACCATGTACTACCCCGCCGCCACTTTCCAAGCGAATTAGGACTTTATCTTTCTTAGGTTCTGCAATTGAAATGATTGCTGTAATTTCTTCTCTTAAACTCTCAACTTCATGAGCATCCATACTCCCAATAAAATCAATAATATAAAGGCGAGGTTTTACACCTTCTTTTTCTGACTTTTTGTCGAGCGCTTTACGCTCTTTATCGTGCACTTTAAGTTCTTTTTTACTTAATGTATTTTGTAAAAAATCTTCTTTAAGCTCACTCAGCTGAGCCGATACATCATCAATTTGTATTTCACCCTTTTTTGCTTTTGGCTTTACAGCAGCGCCAACAAGCATCATTAAAATAAGTCCTACCGCGATAACAAAGGTAACTGTTTTGGCAAAAAACAAACCGTATTCGTATAAAAATTCCAACTGATTTCTCCGATTTTAAATTTACGCTAATTTATCATGCTTTTAAGCAAAAAAAAGCCACTTTAAAGTGGCTTTGTATTAGATATATTTTAGAGCGTATGTTTAGTCAGTAACAACATCACTGTTTGTTACTAATAACGTACGACCGCGAGTAGCTAAATAAACAGCAACTTGCATTTGCATTTCAGCATTTGCAGCAGCACTACCCTCTGCAGTAGATGACTGAGCAGCATCTTGTGCAGGTGTCAAAATAGAACCATGATGACCCTTAGAAAATTTAACTAAGTAGCTAGATGGTGTTTCTGTCATTGCCTGCGTTGTGCTTACTGTTTCTAATCCCATAAAATTAGCAAGTGGAATTGTGCCAGAAATAGGATTGTTAGCAGCCATTGGTGGAATAACTTGATCCGGCTTGTTTTCACCGCCGTCACCCACTACTACATTAGTATAAACAGGTGTACCCAACGCTTGTACCGCTGCTGCGTAATTAGTTGGGTCACCACTGTCTAATGCTGTTTGAGAAGCAAACGCAAACTGCGTAAACACGCCTTGAATATTTGTAAGCTTAGCTGTTTCGCCTGCCGTTGTAATAGACGCAATGTATTCGTTATAACCACACGTTAAGTATGCTTCCATATCGGGTAGTGTAGCGCCACAGTTAGAAACTGCATCACCTTGCAAGAAGGCATTAAACTCATCAGCTTCAGTTGTACCAGCTTGAGAAAGTACAGAGCCTTGAATAAACGGGCCAAATGCTGCTGATTCTAATAAGAAGCTAGCAATACCACCACCGCCACTTGCAAGAGCCACTGTGTTTACATTAAATAATGGGTCAACAGTCGGCGCTAATGGATTGTTAGCCTGTGCAATAAACGCAGGAGCAACAATAGAGCCTAGTGAATGTCCAATGTAAGTAACATCTTGGCTGTTAATAGTTGCATCTTGCAAAAAGTTTAAACCTAAACGTAAACCTAATAAATCTGCAGCAGATTGGCGCAAACTATCACGTGCAACTAATAAAGAACTTAAATTCATGTAACTAAGTACTGAACCGGTTGTTGCATTAAAGTCGTCGTTACCATCACCGTCAACATCTACACCTCGTTCACCATGGCGAGGATGATCAATTGCAACCGTTGCAAAACCTTGAATAGAAAGCTGAGCAGTTAATGCAAGCATACTTTCTTTGTTGGTTGTAATACCATGTTGCATCATAACAACAGGCCAACCACCTTCAGGCATTTCAATTGCAGGTAACTGTAGCTGCGCGCGCACACCGTTAATAATTGGTAAAATTGGCTTAGTCATTTGTACTGGCACGTTAGCCATGCTTTGTACTTTAGGAATTGAGTTATATTTTGTTAAATGACGTGTACTATCGATACCTAAATCACGTAACTGTCCGCCACTCAGTGCCGAACATAACCCATCGTTTTCACTGATAGGATCAGTTGGAAATGCATCACCTGCAACTGCTTTGTAACCCTGAAGAGCTACAGCGTTATCACACATACCTTGCCAATATGTGTCGTTTAAATCGCTAATATCTGTGCCTGTTGGCGTACCAAGGTACATAGGTAACATAATGCTACCTTTTTGATATTGAACGCCTGAAAACGCAGCCGATACCGTTACACCCTGAGATGCAAACACTTGTTGCACATTAACCATTGGTTGTTCAGGAACTTGAAGTGCAGGTGTAGGCAAAGCGTCGTTCTGTAAACTTGCAGCCAATAGATTTTTTATTGTGCCAAGTACCGGACCCGCTGACTGAATTGTCATTGCGCCGGAGAAAATAATATCTTCTTTTGAAATATCACCAGAGCTTACAACTACATTCTCGTAACTATTTACAGCACCTTGCAATGCCAGTTGAGATTCGGTAATTAATGGCGCTTCTTGTTTCACTAAACCATAAGTAGACGACGGTGCAATAGAGCGACCCATTGAATCTTTAAGACCCGTAGTTAGAACGTTAATGTACGAACTACCTGCCTTAAAAGGCTTAAGAGGAATAATCGCAACGGCATTTCCAGAAGCTTGAGTAACAAAATCAACACCAAATGTTAATTCACCTACTAGCTTACAAGCAGCGCCTGCTGGAGCAACAGAACATTCTGCATCTGTTAAGCTTGCACCCATTATTACTTCAAAAATTCTTACGCTGCCTGGTGTTCCAGCTGACGCTTCGTCAAGTGATACAGTGGGTGGAAATGTCAAATCAACTTTATAAGGAACCTGAGACGACCAGCCGTCAAGTGCACCTAGCGCAAGCTGAGGGTCAGCATAAGCTGCTCTTGGGATAGATACATTATCGTCATCTAGCTCACCCGGGATGTTTAAAGTACCATCTTGGGTGCCGCTCATTAATAAATCGTTGGGAACAGAAATTACACCGTTGGCGGGGTCAAAGCTAACCGTGGCCATGGGTACTACTGTAGCGGTTTCATTCTTAACATCTTCTAACGTTTCTCCGCCGCCACAACCTGCTAAAGCAGCAGTGACAGAGAGTGAAAGTAGCATTTTCTTCATATTGGTGACTCCGAACATATTTTATTTTTATAGTGTGTTTAATCAGTGTATCAAGTTAAAACAATGTAATCAGATTATTAATGAGACATTAGACCAGTTAAACTTAACGTAAAGTTTCTTTTTTCGCCACCTAATTTTTCAATAAATTCGATTACTTGTCGATTTGCTATGTTAAAATCAAAAAAAATCTATCAATTGGTACTTTTATGCACACTTATCAAGCAGCTGAAAATGCATTAAACGATAAAGTTATTTTAATCACCGGCGCGGGCGATGGTATTGGCCGAGTAGCGGCTATTACTTATGCCAAACATGGTGCTACAGTCATTTTATTAGGTAAAACAACAAATAAACTTGAATGCGTATACGATGAAATTGTGAATGCCGGATATCCTAAACCTGCAATTGTACCAATGGACTTAAAGGGCGCGACAAAACAAAATTATCGTGATCTTGCTGCGACTATTGAAAATCAGTTTGGCCGTTTAGACGGGCTTCTAAATAATGCAGGCATACTTGGCTCTCTTGGGCCACTAGAGCATTTTTGTTCATCTACGTTTGAGAACATCATGAAAGTTAATGTGACAGCTCAAGCAATGATCACCAAAGCATTATTCCCCGTAATGCGTAAATCAGACAACGCGTCTATTGTTTTCACCTCATCAGGTGTTGGTCGAAAAGGGCGTGAGTTTTGGGGGCCCTATGCCATCTCTAAGTTTGCAGTTGAAGGTATGATGCAAACGTGGGCTTGTGAAGTAGGTAAAACAAACATTCGCGTAAACTGTATTAATCCAGGCGCCACACGTACATCAATGCGCGCATCGGCATACCCGGGTGAAGATAGAGATAAGTTGGCAACGCCTGAAAGCATAATGCCTACTTACTTATATTTAATGAGTGATGATTCAACTGCAGTCAATGGCGAGTCATTAGATGCACAAATATAAAAGTAACAGGTATTAATTTTTAATAGCCTAAATAAAAAAAGCCGCAACAATGCGGCTTTTTTATGAACGTTAAAATGTTACTTACGTTTAGTCGACTTAACACGTTGATTGTGCTTTTTAACCGCTTTTCTAATTTGATTAATTTTAGCGCGTTTGTCTTTACGTTTCTCTGGCATAACTGAAAGTTTAGTTTGCGTTTCACGACCTAACTTGACCGTTTTACGTAAATAGTTAACGGTATCTAAGTCGTATTCAACCCAACCACCTTGTGGAACGCGCTTGTCGAGCTCTAACTTACCGTAACGAATACGGATAAGACGCGACACTTCAACATCTTGAGATTGCCACAAACGACGAACTTCGCGGTTACGCCCTTCATTTAACGTTACATTAAACCAACGGTTAATTCCTTCACCACCTAGTGGTTTAATATTCGTAAACTTTGCAGGACCATCTTCAAGTTCTACGCCGCGCATCAAGTTTTTAAGTGTTTCGTTTGTTACTTCACCAAACACACGCGAAGAATACTCACGCTCAACTTCATAACTTGGGTGCATTAAACGATTTGCTAATTCACCATCATTAGTAAACAACATTAAACCAGATGTATTTACATCGAGTCGGCCTACAGCTATCCAACGATCGCCATCAATACGAGGTAGTCTGTCAAATACAGTACGACGACCTTCAGGGTCTTTGCGTGTACTCAATTCTCCCTCTGGTTTGTTGTACATTATCACACGACAAATTCTGTCTGCTTTATCTTCAATTTTTACGGTATGACCGTCTACTCGAATTAAATCGGTTTCTTCAACGCGGTCACCGAGTTTAGCGACTTTGCCGTTAACACTAACACGATTTGCGTCAATGTATTTTTCCATTTCACGGCGCGAGCCTACACCAGCTCTGGCTAGGACTTTTTGTAACTTTTCACCTTGTACATTCATTCGGATGGTTCTCTCACAGAAGGATCACTTAATAACTGGTCTATTTTACTTTCTTGTTGCGCAGGTAACGCAGGTAAGTTTTCTAAACCCGTTAATGAAAAATAATCTAAAAATTGTTTAGTCGTGGCGTATAAAGCGGGTTTACCCGGTACCTCTTTATGCCCTACTACTTTAACCCACTCTCTTTCGAGTAAAGTTTTAATTATATTCGAACCCGTTGTTACCCCTCTTACTTGCTCAATTTCGCCACGTGTAATGGGTTGACGATAGGCAATAAGTGATAGTGTTTCCAATATAGCACGTGAGTATTTAGGCGCTCGTTCTTGCCAAAGGTTACTCAACCAAGGAGTTAAACTGCTACATGCTTGAAATCGATAACCACTGCCCACTTCAACAAGGCGGATACCACGGGTTTGAAAATGTGTTTGTATCGTTTCTATGGCATGGTTTATTCGTGACATAGAAATTGCAATATCCATTAAAACAGTGTCTTTAATATGGCGTTTACTTATGGGTTTGTCTGCAACAAAAATTGCAGCTTCAATGATTTCAACTAACTGCTCATCACTAATTCGCCGCCCAGCCATATACACTCTTAATAAATAAAAATACACAGCCATCTATTATGACAGAATAAGCACTAACTAGGAAAATATATCTGGTAATTTTATTAGGTCTGTTATCTTTACAAATGAAGATGAGTTTAAACTAAAGGCTGTTTAATCTCGGCGCAAAGTTTGTAACTTGGTGGGCTCGATAACGGCTCCTGCGTCATAGCAAATTTATAGGGGATAACCACACTAAGCAGGCTCTATTTTGCCTAAATACCAAACAGATTGTTGTAATTTCAACCTGGAAAGATAAGCGCTTACTGAGCTTTACCCATAAAAAAAGCCAGTTACTATAACTGGCTTGCTGTTTTAAAACTAAATCACAGTTAGCTGTGTTTAATTACTTTTAATGCATCATCTTCAGCTACGGCTTTACCATATTTCTTTATGTAACCCGTAAACTCGTTTTTACTAATTCGTTTATCTTTGTTTTTGTCCATGTAACCAAAGTGGTTAGAAATATCGTCGTCGTTACCTTCAACAACTGATATGTAACCATTACTGTCGTTATCTAAACTTGCAAAGCTACTTTCGATTTTATCAAACTTAGCAATATTTGCTTTAAAAGCTGATTCGCTCACATCACTGTCAGTAGCAACTTTACCAGTATTTAATTGCATGTAGGCATTAAATTCCTTACGACTAATTTCTTCATCCATATTAGTGTCGATATTAGAAAAATGCCCCCAAATATTATCATCGTCAGCTTCAACTTTTGAAATAAAACCATCACTATCGTTGTCTAGACTTGCAAAGTCGCTATCTATTTTATCAAGACCTTGATTAGACGCACAGGCCGCTAAACTTAATGATGCTAGGATAGTTGTTGCTAATGTTAACTTTTTCATAAGACGTGTCCTTCGTTGTTAGTAAATGTCACAACAACTAATACAAGTCTAATGCCAAAATGAAATAAATATAAATTTCAATAACTTGCAAGTTGACCGCATGTTTTTCATTCTATTTCAATACGTTAGCCTTGAAACCTTTTCAATCAACCTTGTAAATTTTGCAAAAAAAAAGCCCAGCTTTAAAAGCTGGGCTCTCGTTAATTCTTGTTGTACTAATTAAATTGCAGCATTTTGGTAACGCTTAACAAAATCAGTAACTTTTTGACCATTACATTTTAGCGAGTTTAAGTTACCGATTTTTTGGCGTACTGGCGCTAAACCCTGCTTTAGTGCAGTCATACATAGTTGAGTTTCTTGTTGAGCGTCTTTAGCAAACACTTCTACTTTGTTTTCAATTATGTTGTTTGTTGAATCTTTTTTTGCAATATCGCGAATATCTTGACCGTTACACATAATGCTTTGTGAAAAGCGCGATAAGTAAACGTTGTGCTTAGCTGCTAATTTACGTGCCGCAGAAAAACCTTCGTTTGCGCTTAATACACACAATTTAGACTCAATTGAGTTGTCTTGACTAAAGTAAGTGTTACTTTGAGCTGAAACAGAAGAAGATACTAATAATGTTGCCGCTAAAAATAATTGTGCTTTCATGAGAGATCCTATGTGAACGAGTTTGCCAATGAATTTGCGCGCATTATATAGCCAATATTGTGCAGATCAATTGAATTTTTTATTTATTTTATAAATTAATACAACATTAACAATGTTTAAACTTTCACCAGCATTTGATCAACATTTGCGCAGCTATTTTGTCATTTCAGACATGTTATATAAGCTAAATTACTGATACAATTTACCATTAAAATAAGCACTAATTTAAAGGTAAATCGAATGAAAGTGATTTCTTTCAATATCAATGGTCTGCGTGCTCGTCTTCACCAATTACAAGCTGTTATTGATAAGCATCAACCAGACGTAATTGGCTTACAAGAAATTAAAGTTCATGATGAAGCGTTTCCATTAGACGATGTTCAAAAAATGGGTTACCACGTCTACTTTCATGGTCAAAAAGCACATTACGGCGTAGCTATGTTATGCAAAAAAGAGCCAAAATCGGTCTTAAAAGGGTTTGCTACCGACACTGAGGAGTCGCAAAAGCGTATGATCAGTGTCACTATTGAACAAGATAGCGGCCGCGACATTACAGTTATGAATGGTTATTTCCCGCAAGGCGATAACATTAGCCACGAAACTAAATTCCCGTATAAACGTCAATTTTATAAAGATTTGATGACCCACTTAAATACACACCTTTCTCCCGAACAAGATGTGGTTGTTATGGGTGACATAAATATATCCCCTACAGACCTGGACATAGGTATTGGCGAGGTAAACGCTAAACGCTGGTTAAAAACAGGTAAGTGCTCTTTCCAACCAGAAGAACGTCAATGGCTAGCAACACTTCTAGATTGGGGGTTCAAAGATACATTCAGAGAACTCTACCCCGAGGTGAACGATCAATATTCATGGTTTGATTACCGCTCTAAAGGCTTTTTAGATAATCGCGGCCTGCGAATTGATGTGGTGCTTGCAACCCATTCACTTGCTGAGCGTTGCACTGAGTCTGGAATAGATTATGAGCTTCGCGCGATCGAAAAGCCATCAGATCATGCGCCTATTTGGTCAACGTTTAAGTAGCCATAATGTTAAACACTGAAATACAAGGGCTGTTGTGGGTCCTTGTAGTTACTATTGCGATTTTCAGTTTTGATAAAAACACCTATAAATCGCTTTATAGAACCCCAGCTAGACAGACAGGCGTATTAGCCTGTGCCCTTGTGTTTGCATTACTTTGGCGCATTAAAGCCGGTATTTTAACCGGCCTAGACTTACATATACTGGGTATTACCGCAGCTACATTAATAGTGGGCTGGCGGCTAGCCATTTTGAGTAGCCTACTAGCAAGTGCTTTGTTGTTTTCATTTGGGCAGGTTAGTTTTAACCTTTTACCTGTACAGTTACTTATTGGCGCTTTTATTCCCATATTGCTGAGTTATTTAAGTTTTATTTTATGCTATCACTATTTACCGCGGCATTTTTTTGTATATATATTTGTTTGTGCTTTTATAACTGCAGGGTTTATAGCATGTATCAAAATAAGTTTGGGTGCCCTCTTTTATTTCTTTTTAGGCCAGTACAATTGGCCAGAACTTACAGACAATTACGTTTCTTTAAGTGCTATAATTTGGTTTCCAGAAGCCATGTTAAATGGAATGGCTATCACTATCTTAATCACGTACCGTCCCCATTGGGTTAAAACTTTTTACGACAAGGACTACCTTGACTCATGAGTCTTGAATATCAATGCCCTTTATGTAGCAAATCGCTATCACACTCTTTAAATTCGCTGCGTTGTGAAAACAATCATAGTTTTGACTTTGCGAAAGAAGGCTACGTTAACTTACTCCCTGTTCAAAACAAAAACTCTAAACAGCCCGGTGACTCACTTGAAATGGTACAGGCAAGACGTACTTTTTTAGAGCAAGGCTATTATGCGTTTTTACAACAAGCACTCAGCGATATTGTCAGCCGTTTACAAGGTAATAATATTATTGATTTAGGGTGCGGTGAAGGGTTTTACACTCATGCTATTGCAGATAACACACAAGCAAATATTTATGGTGTAGATATTTCAAAATCAGCTATTAAATATGCCGCAAAGCGATATGCTCATTGCCATTTTAGTGTGGCTTCAATCAGCCAGGCACCGTTTAAAAAAGAGTTTGCTGATATACTGATAAGTGTATTTGCGCCTTTATTTTCTAAAGAGCTTGATAGACTCGCTAAACCAAATGCCACGCTTGTGGTCGCAAGCCCGGGCCCATGGCATCTAAAAGAGTTAAAAGCTTATATTTACCAAACAGTAAACGAGCATACGAAAGTAGATGTACCTGAGGGTTTTACTGAAACGAACCAAGATTTAATCACTGAGCAAGTTACACTGAGTATTAATGATCTTAAAAACCTGATTATGATGACACCGTTTGCGTGGAAATTTAGACCTGAACATTGGCAGGCCCTAGAAGAAAAAGGTGACCACCTAGTGACTTTGTCATTTTATATTACGCAATTTAAGAAAGCATGATTAACGCTAGCGTTTGTTAAAACTGTTCTTTAGTAAACGCTTTATCCATTTTTTCGAACATATCTTTAAGTAAATGCGCTAATTCTAAATAGCGAGGCTTCTTTTCACTTAGTTTGGCTTGATACCCATTAGCGACCATTTTTGTGTGAAGCTCTTTGTACCAGTTTTGCATAACAGGGTCTAGTGGTGTTTGCGCACGTTTCCCTAGCCATAATAAACCTTGTAAAGGTAGTGAGATGAAGAATAATGCACTGGCAATAGCTTGAGGTAAAAAATCAGGCCCCAAATAATTAAGTTGAAAAAACAACGTTAACATAGCAAGTATCGGCATAACCGTGATAGCCAGTTCTGTTGCTTTAATAACTCTGAACTCACTAAACAACGGAGCGAGCTCTTTTCGCATTGGCCATTGTTTTGCGTACTGTCGGCCAATTTGAACTTGTGACATCACACTTTTTTGCATCATGACTCCTCACATTAACTTTATTCAATATATAAATGGGCTTGCGCTCAATAAATTGTAACACAAATTCATATGGTTTCACTTAATCAGTAAAAGTGCTTAATTTTGCTGTTAAATTATGCAAAACACTAAACTAAATACAGCAGATGGTTTAAAATAAAAGCCTAAAGTAGCTTATTGATAGCCTTACTTAATAACCCACTTTAGCCGCTTTATTAATGTATTAGTGTAACAAAATAGCTTAACGTTCACTGACTAAACTTTATTTATGGAAATCAAATCTATGCCAACACCTGCTCCTAAACCACAACATGTTTTAGTACTAAATTGTGGTAGCTCAAGTTTAAAATTTGCCATTATTGATGCAAACACCGGTAATGAAATAATATCTGGTTTAGCAGAACGTTTAGGTGCAGCAACTCCGTCGGTAAAGTATAAATTCAAGGGAGTTAAAACCCTCATTGATTTAACGCCGAATCAAGCTCATGCTGAGGCAATTGATACGTTAGTAACGTTAATAAAAGATCATAAACTAGATGAACAGCTAATCGCTGTGGGTCACCGTGTTGTTCATGGTGGTGAACATTTCACTAAATCAGTATTAATTAACGACAAAGTAATTGAAAGCATCACTCAAGCGGCTACGCTTGCACCGCTTCATGGGCATGCTAACTTACTGGGTATTTCGTCAGCGCAAGCCTCGTTTAAAGGCTTGCCTCAAATTGCCGTATTCGACACAGCTTTTCACCAAACAATGGACAAGGTCGCATACCTCTATGCCCTACCTTACAATTTATATACCGAGTTTGGTGTAAGACGCTATGGCTTTCACGGTACAAGCCATTTTTATGTTGCCGGCCAAACAGCAAAATTACTTAACCAACCTATTGAAAAAAGCAATTTTATAAGTGCTCATTTGGGTAATGGTTGCTCAGTATGTGCGATTAAAAATGGTAATAGTGTTGATACAAGTATGGGCCTAACCCCCCTTGAAGGGTTAGTAATGGGCACTCGCAGTGGCGATATTGACCCTGGCTTATTTAACTTTTTAACGACGCAACTTGATTTTAGTGCGCAGCAAATAGATGACCTACTTAATCAAAAAAGTGGCTTATTAGGCATTAGCGAACTTTCTAACGATTGCCGTACTATTGAAGAAGCCGCTGTAGCAGGAAATGAACAAGCAACTTTAGCCTTAGATATGTTTTGCTATCGTTTATCAAAGCAAATTGCGTCGTACATGGTGCCTTTGCAGCGTCTTGATGCACTTATTTTCACCGGCGGTATTGGAGAAAACTCAGATATCATACGTAAAAAAGTGATCACTCAACTTGGCTTTTTAGGCATAGAATGTGACGCACAAGCAAACTTAGATGCTCGCTTTGGCCAACAAGGTGTGATCAGCACAGAGCACTCTCGTATCAAAAGTGTTGTTATGCCAACAAATGAGGAATGGGTCATCGCCCTAGACTCTGCAAACATTGTTAAGGAGCTTTAATATGGCACACCGTATTATGTTGATACCGATTTCTACGGGAGTTGGGTTAACATCAGTTTCAGTTGGGCTTGTACGTGCATTAGAGCAAAAAGCAGTTAAAGTTAATTTTTTTAAACCTATTGCTCAACCACGTTCTGGCGAAACCGGTCCAGAAAAATCGACACAAATAATAAAACAAGGCTCCCCTATTGACCCACCAACTCCATTTGCACTTGATTACGCAGAGCAAATGATTGGCGATGCAAAAGGCGACGACCTCTTAGAAGAAATTGTCGAACGCTTCGAAAGTAAAATTAACGATGATGAAGTAGCCATTATTGAAGGCATGGTTCCTACTCGTAAACAGCCTTATGCAGGGCGTGTAAACCGTGAAATAGCGCAAACTTTAGGTGCAGATATTGTATTTGTATTAACACCTGGTAACGACAATATTACTCAACTTGAAGATCGCCTTGAAATTGCTGCTGGTAACTATGGTGGAATTGACCACCCTCGTGTATTAGGTTGTATTTTTAATAAAGTAAATGCTCCGCTAGATGAAGAAGGCAGAGCACGCGCCGACTTAGTTGACTCTTACAAACCTGATGAAGTGGATAACGAACTAAACCGCTTAGCATCCCTACCAATTTTTAGAAAAAACCCATTCATGTTGCTTGGTGCAATACCATGGGATTTTGATTTAGTTGCCCCCCGAGTGAAAGATCTAAGTGCGTATTTAAAAGCCACAATTATTAACGAAGGTGACATGCTCCATCGACGCCTACGTCGTATTACATTTTGTGCACGCACAGTGTCTAATATTCTAAACCACTTCACACCTGGTGCATTATTAGTTACCCCAGGCGATCGCTCCGATATTTTAGTTGCTGCATGCTTATCGGCAATGAATGGCACAAAAATTGGTGCGATATTGCTTACCGGTGGGTTTATGCCAGAACAGCGTATTATGGCGCTGTGCGAACAAGCGATGCAAACAGGCCTACCAATATTAGCAACTGAGGCCGATACATGGCGTACATCGTTATTACTTCATAACTTTAATATGGAAGTACCAAGCGATGATGACCAACGTATAGAAAAAGTGAAAAGCCACAATGCTGAATATATTGACTCAGATTGGCTAAACTCACTTGCAAAAAATGTGGGAAAAACACGTAAACTATCACCTCCCGCATTTAGATACTTACTTACAGATAAAGCGCGTAAAGCAGGCAAAACGGTTGTTTTACCTGAAGGCAACGAACCTCGAACCATTAAAGCCGCGGCTATCTGTGGGCAACGCGGTATAGCAAAAACCATTTTATTAGGTGATCGCGAAGAAATAATGCGTATTGCTGAGCAACAAGGTATAGAGCTTAACGAAAATGTAAGTATTGTAGAACCAAGCAGCATCATCAATGATTATGTCGAGCCTATGGTCGAAATCCGAAAAAGCAAAGGTCTCACTGCTGTTGTAGCGCAAGAACAATTACTCGATAATGTTGTACTAGGTACTATGATGCTTGAACAAGGTAAAGTCGACGGACTCGTTTCTGGCGCAGTTAACACTACGGCTAATACAATTCGACCACCACTGCAGCTCATCAAAACAGCGCCAGGTTCGTCGCTTGTGTCGTCGGTATTTTTTATGTTGTTACCTGATCAGGTTCTCGTTTACGGAGACTGTGCAATAAACCCAGATCCAAATGCTGAACAACTCGCTGACATTGCTATTCAATCAGCTGATTCAGCTGCCGCGTTTGGTATAGAGCCACGTGTAGCCATGATTAGCTATAGCACAGGTACTTCAGGTACAGGTGCAGACGTAGAAAAAGTGCGCGAAGCAACTAAAATAGCACAACAAAAACGTCCCGATTTAATTATTGATGGTCCCCTTCAATACGATGCTGCAATTATGGAAAACGTTGCGCTTAAAAAAGCACCTAACAGCCCTGTTGCTGGTAAGGCAACGGTGTTTATTTTTCCTGATTTAAATACCGGTAATACTACATATAAAGCCGTACAAAGAAGTGCAGATCTAATTAGTATTGGTCCAATGCTTCAAGGCATGCGTAAACCAGTGAACGATTTGAGCAGAGGCGCATTAGTTGATGATATTGTGTACACAATTGCATTAACAGCTATTCAAGCAGCACAAGTAGAAGCCCTTAATTAAACGCTTTAATAAACATGTGCTTTTTATAGCCTAGCTAATTTCTAATTATAAATTAGTTAGTTAGGCTATTTATACCTCTCAACCCCCATAGTTATCCACAGAAATTGTGGGTAAGTTTTCTTAGTCTACATTTTGCAACCTAGTTACCGCTTTAATTTAGCTTTAATAATCTATACTATTAATAAATCCTCTTTGCTGTTCGCAGGTTTTTAATGTCAAAACAAACATTACAATTACACAGCACCATTTTATCTATACATAGTTTAGATATAGATGCAGATATTCCTGCGGCTTTGTTAAAACTTCCGTTGTTTTTTATCTCAAAAACTCATGACGAACTATCAATTGTATGCCCCAGCAATTTTGAATTACAAAGTCTAGATACGGAATCTAATTGGCAAGCACTTGAGGTAATTGGCCCTTTGGGGTTTTCCTTAACGGGGATTATGGCAAATATTTCTGGTGTGTTAGCAAAGGCAAAAATATCTATTTTTTCTCTTTCAACTTACGACACTGATTATATTTTAGTGAAAAAACAAACTGCGAAAGAAGCGATTAAAGCACTCCAAAAAGATGGCTATAATGTGGTAACAAACTAATTTATGAAAGCACAACCAATAGAACTAATTGCACAAAATAAAATACCCCGAGACGCCATTAATATCACCAGTCCTTTTACGGGAAAGGTAATAGAATTGAGTAACCACCCAGAGCCTTTGTTCAGTTTTGGTACCCTTGGCCCAGGCGTCATGGTGCAAACAACAAGTCATAAAATATTAGCGCCTTTTGATGGGGTTTTACTACAGGTTAAAAACGCGGGGACTGAGTTTATTTTACAGGCTAAAAACGGGTTGAAGATACTGATTAACCTAACTTTACCGGAATCTGCAGCAATTACACATACCCATATAGCCCAGTTAAATGGCAGCCAAGTATTTAAAGGTCAACGACTAGCATATTTTGACTTAAGAGAATTAGACTCCCCCCTGCTGGGGAGTTTAATTTTACTTAATGGTCACAACCTAGGTACATTTCATCATTCACACCTGCAAGTAAAGGCAGGCGAAGACACTCTATTAACTATCATTAAAAAGAAGTAACTTATGATCACTCTTTACGGAATTAGTAACTGCGACACAATTAAAAAAGCTAAAAAATACCTTACAGATAATAATATTGAGTTTACCTTTCACGATTACCGTAAAGAAGGGGTTAATACACAAATGGTCGCGGAATTTGCTGATAAATTAGATTGGGAACAATTAGTCAATAAACGCGGAACTACATACAGAGCTCTAAGTGACGAGCAAAAGCAAAATTTGACTAAGCAAAATGCTATTCAATTATTAGTTCAGCAGCCCGCCATGATAAAGCGACCAGTATTAGTTAACGGTACTGACTTTTATTTAGGCTTTAAAGTCGCGCAATACGATGAGATTTTTAAATAATGAATGAAGTAATTGCACTTGCACAAGCCTTGATACAGCGTGAATCTGTCACCCCAGAAGATGCCGGCTGTCAACAAATGATGAACGAACGTCTTGAAGCGATAGGCTTTAATATAGAGTCACTATTTTTTACTGATACATTAAATACTTGGGCTCGCAAAGGCGACCAGTCACCGCACTTTTGTTTTGCTGGGCACACAGATGTAGTGCCTACTGGACCCGCAAAAAACTGGCAGCACCCACCATTTTCTGGATTGGTCGAAAATGGTTTATTGCATGGTCGGGGAGCTGCCGACATGAAAGGCTCCCTGGCTGCCATGCTTATTGCTACTGAGCGCTTTGTAACTAAGCACCCCAACCACAAAGGATCAATTTCTTTTTTGATCACCTCTGATGAAGAAGGTCCATTTATAAATGGGACCACCCGAGTTATTGATACACTTGAAGCTCGCGGTGAAAAGATTGATATGTGTTTGGTTGGCGAACCCTCATCTCGGGATGTATTAGGTGATGTAGTTAAAAATGGCCGACGCGGCTCGCTTACCGGGTTTTTAAAAGTTAAAGGTATTCAAGGACACGTTGCCTACCCTCATTTAGCTCAAAATCCGATTCACTTGGCCACTGAAGCATTAACCGAACTTAGCCAAACCCAGTGGGACAATGGAAATGAGTTTTTTCCGGCAACCAGCTTTCAAATATCAAATATTAATGGAGGCACCGGCGCAGGTAATGTGATCCCTGGTGAGCTAGACGTGCAATTTAATTTTAGATTTAGCACCGAAGTCACACATCAACAATTACAACAGCGTGTAATAGACATAGTACAAAAACACAAATTAAACTACGAGTTAAGCTGGATTGTGAATGGCCTTCCATTCATCACTGAACACGGCCCTCTAGTCGATGCAACGGTTAACGCAATTAAGTCTGTAACAGGGTTACCAACCAATCTAGAAACGACGGGAGGTACATCTGATGGGCGCTTTATTGCACAAACGGGTGCTAAAGTTATAGAGCTTGGGCCTCGTAATGCCACCATTCACAAAGTTGATGAATGCGTAAGTACAGATGACTTAATTAAACTCACCGACATTTACGAGCAAATCCTTGAGCAATTGTTAACCTAATGACTGATTTACAATTACCCACAATAGCGTGTATCACAGGCCAAAGTGATGCACATCTAACTAACATCCAAAGCCATCGTTTACATAGCGCTATTATTGAAGATTTTTTCGCGTTACAAAACGCAGCTAAACAAGCCGGGTTTGATTTAACTATTGCATCAAGTTTCAGAGATTTTGAACGCCAGGCGCTAATCTGGAATAACAAATTTTCAGGACAAAAACCTGTTTATAATTCGCAACAAGACGTTGTTGATTTAACGCAATTAAGCGATATTGAAAAATGTATCGCCATTATGCGTTATTCAGCACTGCCTGGCGCAAGTAGGCATCATTTAGGTACTGACTTTGATGTATATGATAAAAGTGCCGTTACTCATGATTATCAACTGCAATTATCACCTCATGAATATGAACAAAGTGGCCCCTTTGCACCGTTAAGTGATTGGCTAAGCTCACACCTCCAAGAATTTGGATTTTATCGGCCTTATCGCGAAGACTTAAACGGAGTAGCGCCTGAACTTTGGCATATTAGTCACATTAAGCAATCGCAATTACTAGTGACCCAACTAACTGAAAGTGCTTTACATGCATGTATTAAAAACAGTGATCTACTTGGTAAAAATGCCTTATTAGCGCACTTACCTGCACTTTATAAGCGCTTTGTGACTAACGTAAGTCCACCATAAAAAGAAGGAGCTACTCCTTCTTTTTATTTAAAATAAATACCAGTACCGCAGTTAAAATAAGTAAACTTGCACTAATAAATTCAAGTGTTAATTGCTCTTGCAAAAAGATAACGCCAGCAACCGCTGCAATTATGGGCACACACAATTGTACAACCGCAGCTTGAGTGCTTTTAAGTAATGGCATTGCAACGTACCAAATACTATAACCAATGCCAGATGCTATTGCGCCAGAGGCGCAAGCAAGTATAACACCTTGTATTGTCAGCAAATTAAAATAACTCATACTAACAAGCAATAAAATGGGGAGCGCTACCAAACTTCTTACAAAGTTAAATCCTGTAGTACGAAGTGGTGAAACACAGACCTTACCACGAATACTATATATGCCCCAAGCTACACCACTTAAAGCCATTAATCCTGCTCCTATCAGAGAAGGCACTGCGGCTGAGGGCAACATTAAATATACAAAACCTGCTACAGCTACAAAAAAAGCAGCCCACTGCACGGCGCTTAATTGTTCTTTTTTATATATACCCCAGCCAATCATCGTAAGTTGCACGGCTGAAAATAAAATCAGAGCGCCTGTGCCGGTATCTAACTCAACGTAGGCCACCGAAAAACTAAGTGCATAAATAAGTAAACTAATGCTACTTCGCCAACTCCCTGTATCACTTAAAATAGCATCATTAAATGACCCATTACGTTTTAGATTATAAGTATAAACGCTCATGATAATACCTAAACATGCAGCACCGCTTAATAAGCGAATGATGGTAAAGTTGTAGGGATCTATATCCCCCTCAGCTAATGCCATTCGGCAAAATAAAGAATTGGCGGCAAATGCTATTAAAGCAATAAATGTATATATAGCTGCTTTCAAAATAATCCTTTTTAACCTAAATCTGGTTGTTAAATAATCTTTTTTTATGGGTGAGTAGTTAAATAACTTAAACTGCTATAAAAGTAAGTTATTTATACAGCATAAGGCAAAGTGTGCAAAAACTTTCAACTCATTAAGACCTTAACTTTTCGCTGTATCTTTCACACATCACTAAATTCACGCCTTATTCATATAAAAAATGCTTATTTACTTTGAGGATTAAATAGCTCTACGTTTTTTTACAATGTTTCACACTCTTGTTTAAAGTGAGTGTGTTAACCTGCTTAAGTAGATTAAAAGGAGTGCTGTGTGCGCAGAAGTATAATTTTAAGCGTTTGTTTTATTTTAAGTGGTTGTAGCTCTATAGGGTTTAACGACCTATTTAACGATTACGCCACACAAATGACGCCAGTGCGAAATGCTATTGAAAATAATAACCCACAACAAGCTAAATCGTTAATTGCTGACAATAGCACTATACACAGTAGTTACTTGCTTAACCAACTTGAGCAAGCGCGTATCAACGACCTTACTAATTCGGCTGATAACGCTCAAAGCAAATTCGAAAACGTATATGTTCAAATGCAAACTAAACGCCAAGCAGCAAAGATTCAACTAAGTGCCGGGCTTGAACAAAGTAATGCATTATTTACGAATGACTCGGCAATTACCTATGTACCGCCTGCTTACGAGATGAGCATGCTTCATAGTTATAAAGCACTTAACTATGTTTATAAAAATGATATTGAAGGCGCATTAGTAGAAGTACGCCGAGCTAATAAAGTACAAGCCGATGCGCTTAGCGAGAATGAAGCAGAAATAGATTCAGAAAATAATGAAGCGCAGCAGCATTATCCAAGTATGAATAATGTGACAAGAGATGTTAAAAACGGCTTTCAAAACGCATACACTTTTTACTTATCGGCTTTGCTTTACCAAAGTGCAAAACAATTTGACGACGCCTACATAGACTACAAAAAAGCGTTAGCTATTCAACCAAATAATAAGTATTTACAGCAAGATGTAATTCGCCTAGCTAAAAAACAAGGGTTTCAGCAAGAATTTGACGAATACACACAACGTTTTGGCGAACTTAGCACTTTAAAGCCTAACCATGGTGAGGTAATCGTATTACTTGAGCAAGGTTTCGTGCCCAAACAAACTGAATTTAAATTAAGACTACCGATTGATACAAGTAGAGGTGATGTTCGTTTTTATAGCCTTGCTATGCCCGTATATAAAGACAGTGCTTACATTAGCCCTATACAAAATGTGAGTATTGCTGGGCAAAACGTCGCATTATCACCGTTAGTATATCTAGAAGCCCTAGCCGCTAAAACTCTTGAACAAGAAATATCAGGCAAAATTACACGCCAAGTATTACGGCTCATAACTAAAGAAAAAGTTCGCGCTGAGCTTGCGCGCAGCGCAGGAGATGTAGGCAACATTTTAGCCAATATATATAATTTAGCGTCAGAGCAAGCCGACACCCGAAGCTGGCTTACATTACCAAATCAAATTGCTGTAGCGCGTCAAAGTCTGACGGCAGGTGAACATATATTAAATATAGGCAATCAACCGCCTATTAGTTTTACCGTTAGTAAGCAAGGGTTAACTTTAATTTACCTAACCTCTATTAATAACTATTTTAACTACCATGTAGTTCAACTCTAGGAGTTACCATGAAATACATAGTGCCAATGTGTGCCGTATTACTGCTAAGTGCTTGTGCAACACAGCCTGTAACATCAGGTATATCGGTTGAACAAACTAAAGGAAATTTTAATGATCAACTTAGAGTGGATAACCCTGACTTAGGTGAAAAACTTGCCATTACCGACGTTAAAACGCGTCAAACAAATCAGTTAACTGATGTGGTGGTTACCCTCTCGAGCCAATATAAAAAATCACAATATTTACAGTATCAATTTAAATGGTTTGATAAAGACGGATTTGTAATTAAGGGAAATCATTCACCCTGGCAACCATTAACTTTATTTGGTTTTGCTAAAACACAATTACCTGGCCTAGCGCCAAGCTCTGATGCAGTGACATTTTCACTAGCAGTCAGAAAAGTATCAACTCAGTCTCAAGAATTTAAAGATTAAAGGAAAGTACTATGAACACCACATTTAAAACAGCATCCACCTACGCATTAGTCGGGCTCAGCGCATTGATATTAAGCGGCTGTGCAAACAAAGCTGTAGTCAGTTATGGTGACGCTCAAGCAGTTGAAACAACGGATATTAATTTTGGTTCTACTGATTTACAAAAAGTTGCCAGCCAAATGACCGACTCACTACTCAGTTCGCCAGTGGTAGGAAGCATGACCCAAAACAACCGTCCGGTTGTATTTGTTGAGCGCATAAAAAACAAAACCAGTGAGCATATTGATACAGAATCAATCACTGATTCTATCTCTACGCAAATGCTACGCAGCGGTAAGTTTCGCTTTGTAGACATGACACGTGTTGAAGCTGTACGTGAACAGCTAACCTTTCAAAACGAAGATGCATTAGTGAACCCAGCAACAGCGGTTGCATTTGGACAACAAATTGGTGCGCAATATATGTTGTATGGCAACTTATCAAGCATTGTTAAAACAAATGCAGATAAATCAGACGTATATTATAAATTCACAATGCGTTTAATGGATATGAAAAGCGGACTTATTGAATGGGCGGACGAAACTGAAATTCGCAAAACCAAAGAAAAATCAACCTTTGGCTGGTAAGCCGATAGGAGTAAGTTATGAAAGCAATTGCTGTAATTATGTGCGCTTTACTTACATTAAGTGCACCCACTTTTGCTAAATACGAGCGAAATAAAGCCGTAGCAGTTCAAAAAGTGTTGTTTGGTGACATTAAATCTGTACGAAACATCACCGAGCAAGAACTAATACAAGACAAAAAGAACGGCTGGAAAACGTTTGGGGGCGCACTTGTTGGTGGTGTTATTGGTAATCAATTTGGTGGCGGCAGCGGTCGTGCGATAGCCACAATTTTAGGCTCAGTTATCGGTGGTAGCGTTGCTAACAATAGTCAGCAAGGTAGCTATTACAAACAAACTCAGTTAGTTGAATTACTAATTCAGGTAGAAAATGGCGACCAATTTATGGTAGTTCAAGACCTAGACCAAGGTATGCGATTTCACAAAGGCGATAATGTGAGGTTAGTTTATTTAGGCGATAACACCGTAAGAGTAGATAAAGCATATTAATAACACGCCTTTAAAAACAAAAACGAGCCAACAGGCTCGTTTTTTTATAAAGTTTTATAACTGGCGATAATCTTTAAAGAAACGCTGCATTTTTTGCATGGCATCAGTTAAGTCATCCTTATTAGGTAAAAATACTAACCTAAAGTGATCAGGCTCTGGCCAATTAAACGCACGCCCATGCACTAATAATATTTTTTCGGCCTTGAGCAAATCAAACATCATTTGCTCATCGTTTGTTACATTAAAGTGTGCAGTATCAACTTTGGCAAACGCATATAAAGCGCCTTTTGGCTTTTTACAGCTAACCCCTTCAATCGCGTTTAAACCGCGCCATGCAATATCACGTTGTTCGTATAATCGCCCGCCCGGGTTAATTAAGTTATCAATTGATTGCACACCACCTAATGCCTGCTGAATTGCATATTGGGCAGGTACATTAGCGCATAAACGCATTGACGAGAGTATATCTAACCCTTTACTTAAGTCGTCCATGGCTGATGTTTTACCACTTAAAACCATCCACCCCATTCTTAGCCCAGCAGCACGGTAAGTTTTAGCTAAACCATTAAAAGTAATCATTGGCACATCATCACACAATGAAGCAATTGAAGTGTGGCTAACTCCATCGTATAAAATCTTTTCGTAAATTTCGTCGCTTAACAACAGTAACTTGTGCTCTCGCGCAATATCTATTAATTGCTTAAGCAGGTCATCACTGTATACCGCACCAGTAGGGTTGTTCGGATTAATTAACACCAAGGCTTTGGTTTTAGAGGTGATTTTACTTTTTATGTCATCTATATCAGGAAACCAATCTTGCTCTTCATCACATAAATAATGAACGGGATTACCGCCCGCTAACTTAACTGACGCAGTCCACAACGGATAATCTGGCGCGGGGATAAGCACTTCATCGTCGTTGTTAAGCAAAGCTTGAGTGATCATTTGGATTAGTTCACTTACCCCATTACCAATATAAATGTTATCAACGTCTAAGTTGTTTAACCCACGTTGTTGATAATGCTGGTAAACAGCTACTCTGGCTGAGTAAAGTCCTTTAGAGTCACAATAACCTTGGGCAGAATACAGGTTACGGATAATATCGCGATGCATATCTTCAGGCATATCAAAACCAAATGCAGCTGGATTACCAATGTTTAATTTTAAGACTTTTTGACCATCGTCTTCCATTTTTTTAGCTTGAGCTAAAACAGGTCCACGAATGTCATAACATACGCCTTCTAATTTATGACTCTTTTTTATATCTGACATTTTACCTCTACTAGCTGGCGCCTGATGACCTTTGTAAGTTGATTTGTTATTAGCAAGGTCTAATTTATCTTAACGATAAAAGCCCCCGGTAACCTGTTAGACTAACCGAGTAAATATAAAACACCAGCAAATTTAACAGCTTAAAACTGAAATTAATTCACGTTTGTTATTGAGCATCTAGCCATTGTTTAAATTCAGATTGAGAACCCTCTACCTGCGGCATTAAGCTTGCACATGCGTCCATTGCTTTGTCTAAATCGTCATCAACTAAACTTAGCTCAATAGTGCGCGAAACCTCAGCAAGACTCGAGGCTCCAAACTGTGCTGCATTTGATTTTAAACTATGAGAATGACGAATCGCGGCTTCTTTATCTTTGCCAATTGTTGCCACAACTTCTGAACCTAAACGCTCAAACTCTGCACAGCAAAAGTCGAGCGTATCAGCAAACTGCTCTCCGAGTAACGATTTCATGTTTTCTAATGCTGATGTGTCTATGGTAATGTCTGCCATAATTTAAGTCCTCAAACTATCCATAAGTATTCTGATTGTAATAACTACTTTATATTGATAAACAAAAAAAACCAACTTAATTGCCCGTACAAATGTATAATTAATGGGTTAATAACGTTATGAAAGTTTTTAAAATGGCACGCACTCTTTGTAATCATTGTAATTTTGCTCTCAACACCTGCGTATGCAGCGCTGTCAAAATCATACCTAATAAAGTTAAAGTTGTTATTCTGCAACACCCTAGCGAAGAAAAAATAGTCAAAAACACCGCAAAACTACTTAAGTTAAGTTTAACTAATTGCTTAATAATAAAAGGTGAAAACAGCCATGACTTTAAGGCTTTAAATAACCTGCCAAAAGAATCAACAGGTCTGCTTTACCCTAACGATGACGCCACCTACTTAGATGAGCCAAGCTTCACAACTAACAACTATATTACCCATTTGATTGTTATCGATGGTACATGGAATAAAGCTTATAAAATTTTGCAGCTCACTCCCATACTTAGCCAGTTTAAAACCATCAGTTTTAAACAAGTACCTAAAAATCGTTACACTATTCGTAAAGCGCCTCGTGCCGACAGCCTTTCAACGCTTGAAGCCGTTGCACATAGCTTAACCCTCATTGAGCAATTAAACCCAGAGCCTTTATTTGCACTACTAGAAGAATTAATAAATAAACAGACCCAACACATGCCCGAGCACGTAAAAGCACGTTACTTAACTTAAATTTAGTTTTTCATAAAACAGATGCGACATTACCCAAATAGATTAAAACGAGGATTTACTCGTCAAGGCCCCGACTATCGCTTTGATGACCAAGTTGATTTTAGCGATATAAGAACCACGTTTGGGTTCAGATCAATGGTGGTTGGTAAATGGGTAACCAAAGAAGAGCGCTATATTAGCGCTAATTTAATTTACGATGCGCTGGCCGACCTAGCGCAAATACTGCATCTACCACCTAAAGCAATTGGTCTGCGCGGAAAGTTAAATTTTGCATTTGGCCACGGTGGTCAAAAAGGTGTGCAAGCGCATTACAATGCAGGCAGTCAAACATTAGCACTTGCTAAAAATGCGGGCGGTGGTGCGCTCGCGCATGAGTGGTTTCATGCATTCGATCACCACATTAGTGAACATTTATTTAAAGTAAAACCACGCTATGGATTTGCTTCAAAGCTTTGGCTTTCTAACACGCCAAATTTATCGCACCCACTTAATGACGCGCTGAACAGTTTTTATAAAGAAGTATTTTTAGATGAAAATGGCGAAAATGCCAATGAGTTTGTGCAAGCATGTATTAAACACGACCAGGCACATAATATGAATTATATGAGTATGCCTGAAGAAATTGCCGCTCGATGTTTTGAAGCCTGTATATCTGCAACCCCCCACATAAAAAATAGTTTTTTAGTGGGCGGCTTACAAACAAGTAATTTAATATACCCACCAACGCATCACATCGCCAAAGCGGGTAAGGCGCTTAACCATTATTTTGAACTATTAGGTTATGCGCTTCATAATACACACGATTAAATTTAGCTGTTATCGTCGCTTATGCGACTCGCTACTGCACTACTTTGATCTTTGTATTTAGCATCTTTACGAATATTGTAAGGGTTTTCACAAGGCCCTGAGAGCATTTCGAAACTCATGGCACCAATTTTCATCATTGGGCGCAATGCTAAAGGGAGCTTTCCTGAGTTGTAAAACTCTAATACAATATTACCACTCCAGCCTGGGTCGATTCTGTGTGCGGTTACATGCACCATTAAACCCAAACGAGCAAGCGATGAACGCCCATCTAACCAACCTACGATGTCAGCAGGTAAGGTTACTTTTTCATGAGTAATGGCCAATGCAAGTTCGCCCGGGTGTAAAAAAAAGGCTTCTCCATCAGCAAGCTCAATCTCTTCACTCATAATTGATTCCATGGCCTTATTTAACTGATCCTTTGGGCCACTCAAATCTACATAAGCCGCATTGTGGGCATTAAACGTTCTAAACTTATTACCAAGGCGCAAATCAGCTGTCACACCCGATATCATCTCACTGCTTGGAGCAGGCTCTATTACAATACGGCCATCTTGTAAGTGTTCTTTTATATGTGTGTCTGAAAGTCTCATGCTTTTTAATCTTCCGAAATCACAATTTCAATACTATTGTGATGCTGTTGATAATATAGCGTGCTGGCTATTAGCCTAGCTGCTGCGCTGTATGTTTTGCTTATTGCTGCATTGTTATCGTTAGCAATAAGTTTTCCCTGCTCAGAGTACTCTCTTATATCTATAGCTAGGGGAATGTGGCTTAAAACGGGAACACCATGCTTATGCGCCAATTTTTGTGCGCCTTCTTTGCCAAATACATGGTTTGCCTCACCGCAATGGCTACAAATGTAATGGCTCATGTTTTCTATTAAACCAAGTACGGGTACGTTCACTTTATTAAACATAGCAATACCCTTTTGCGCATCTGCTAGCGCTAAATCTTGGGGGGTAGTCACAATTACAGTCCCACTGGCAGGCACTTTTTGGCTCATAGTAAGTTGTATATCACCTGTACCAGGAGGCATATCTACAATTAAATAATCAAGCTCTCCCCAGTCAGTTTCGTTCAGTAATTGGCTGAGTGCACCGGATGCCATTGGTCCTCGCCATACTGTTGCATCATCGCTTGGCACTAAAAAGCCAATAGATTGGGCTTTAATGCCATTGGCATCAAACGGTTGTAATTGTTTGTTATCTTTTGTTTTTGGCTCAGCACCAACAAGACCCAATAACATAGGTATAGAAGGACCATAAATATCAGCATCTAAAATACCTACTTTTGCTCCCTCAGCTTTTAATGCACCCGCTAAATTAACAGCTGTAGTCGATTTGCCTACCCCACCTTTACCTGAGGCAATAAGTACAATATGTTTAATCCCTTTAAACTTTGCAGGCTCTTTAATATCGACCTTTGACTTTATCGATACTGCAATATTGAGTGCATCACTCAGATGTAGTTTAACAAGGGGCATTTCTGATTGCGCGGCAAAAGGCAAGCTAAGAGTGATTTGTAGTGATTTATCGTCGTTTTCAGAAATTGAGTCAATAAATTTTTCGTCAATTCCTACGGCAAAAGCCGCACTACGATAAGCCGCTAAAGCGGCAATAATCGGTTGTTTTTGCACCGATTTAGAAGAGAAAAGTTTTGACAGTCCAAACATAGCAATTAAATAGCGTTTCTTTGATGAAAAGTGCCTCGGAATTATGTAACATTCAGGTCATTAACACCAGTCAATTAATAAAAATCCATGAGCAGTGTGCGCGCACAGCCACCTACTTATAGATAAATTAATGATAACAGCCGTTTGAATAGTAAAAACGGTAGCTTATCCTCAATTCGGAATGATTATGGCACAGCGAAAGATCCTGATTACCAGCGCATTACCTTATGCAAATGGCCCAACACATTTAGGTCATTTATTGGAATATATTCAAACTGATATTTGGTCACGTTTTCAAAAACTACAAGGCCATGAAACCTATTACGTTTGCGCAGACGATGCCCACGGCACACCAATAATGCTAAATGCGCAAAAGCAAGGGATCACACCTGAAGAAATGGTAAAAAATGTGAGCATTGAACGCCAGCGCGACTTTGCCGACTTCAACATTAAGTTTGATAATTACCACAGCACGCACAGCCAAGAAAATAAAGAGTTTAGTGAGCTAATTTATAACCGTTTAAATGAGGCGGGCCATATTAAAAAGCACACTATTTCACAACTATTTGATCCAGAAAAAGGGATATTTTTACCCGACCGTTTTGTAACAGGCACTTGCCCCACGTGTAAGTCTGAAAACCAAAATGGCGACAGCTGTGATTCGTGTGGCGCAACTTACAGCCCAACAGAGCTCATTAACCCGCGTTCAGTTATGTCGGGTGCTGAGCCTATTTTAAAAGATTCAGAGCATTACTTTTTTGACCTACCAGCATTCGAAGGCATGCTTAAAGAGTGGTTGCACTCAGGTACTATTCAACAAGAGATGGCTAACAAACTAGATGAATGGTTTACTGACGGTTTACAACAATGGGATATTAGCCGCGACGCACCTTATTTTGGTTTTGAAATTCCAAACGCACCGGGTAAATACTTCTACGTATGGCTAGACGCGCCTATTGGTTACATGGCCAGTTTTAAAAACCTGTGTGACAAAAAAGGTATTGATTTTGACGCATTTTGGGCTGAAGGCTCAGACGCTGAGCTTTACCACTTTATTGGCAAAGATATTATTTATTTCCACAGTTTATTTTGGCCAGCAATGCTAGAAGGCGCTAACTTTAGAAAGCCGACCAACGTATTTGCACACGGTTTTGTTACTGTAAATGGCGAAAAAATGTCTAAGTCTAAGGGTACGTTTATTAAAGCACGTACTTATCTAGATAACCTAAACCCAGAGTATCTTCGTTATTACTACGCAGCTAAGTTAAACAGCGGCATTATTGATCTTGATTTAAACCTAGAAGATTTTGCACAACGTGTAAATTCAGACCTAGTTGGTAAAGTAGTAAACATAGCGAGTCGCTGTGCTGGCTTTATTACTAAAAAGTTTGATGGCAAGCTAAGTAGCACCATTATGCAACCAGAGTTACTTGAAGAGTTTCAGGCAGCGGCACCAAGCATTACTGCTCATTATGAAAACCGTGAATACAGCCGTGCTATTCGTGAAATTATGGCTTTGGCTGACAAAGCGAACCAATTTATTGATGGCGCAGCACCTTGGGTACTCATTAAAGACGAAACTAAGCAACAAGAAGCGCATGATGTATGTTCGCTTGGTCTTAACTTATTCCGTGTTTTAATTACCTACTTAAAGCCAGTACTACCAGCCATGGCCGAAAACGTAGAAGCGTTTTTAAACGATGACTTAGCTTGGAATGCAGTGCAAACACCACTAGTAAACCACTCTATTAATAAATTTAAACCGTTAATGCAACGCGTAGAAATGGACAAAGTAAACAAAATGGTTGAAGAATCAAAAGAAAGCCTAGCGCCACAAACTACAATTGATCCAAATAGTCCACTTGCAAAAGAGCCTATAAGCGAAGAGATTGAATTTGATGACTTTGCAAAAGTAGACTTACGCGTAGCTAAAATTGCAAAGGCAGAGCACGTTGAAGGCGCAGATAAACTACTTAAGCTAACACTTGATTTAGGCGGCGAAACGCGCCAAGTGTTTGCTGGTATTAAATCAGCTTACGCACCTGAAGATATCGAAGGTAAACTAACTGTTATGGTAGCAAACCTTAAGCCTCGTAAAATGCGCTTTGGTATGTCTGAAGGCATGGTATTAGCAGCAGGACCCGGCGGCAAAGAAATCTATATTCTTAACCCTGACGACGGCTCAGAGCCAGGTATGCGTGTAATGTAAACTTACACTTATGAATAAAAAAACCGCTGATTTACAGCGGTTTTTTTGTATTATTGATACTCCGTTTGCGACTCTTATCGATTTTTTGTACCATCTGTCAATTAATAGTAAAAAAGTAACACAATGCCCAGTACGGTCACTCAACAACAAACGGCAATTTGCAGCAAAATTCTAGAGCAAAAAATAGTCGCTATTATCCGCTTAAAACAGCAAGCCGATGTGGCACCACTTTTAGACTCCCTAGTTGAAGCGGGCATAAAGGTGCTTGAAATAACCTCAAATACACCGGGGTTTGAGCAAGAAATAAAGAGTGCGCGTGCGCGTCACCAACATATTTTGGTGGGTGCAGGCACTATTACAAATATTGAACTTGCCAAAAAAGCAATTAATGCCGGCGCACAGTTTATAGTCACCCCAAATACTAATAAGCGTATAGTGTCACTTGCCCACTAACATAATTTGCCCGTTTTAATGGGGGCTTTAACGCCCACAGATATTGCTAACGCGATTGAATATAACGCGGATATTACTAAGGTATTTCCAGCAGGCAGTATGGGAATTGGCTATTTTAAGGCATTAAAAGGGCCATTTGATAGCGCCAATTTAATGCCTGTTGGTGGTATAAATTTAGATAACGTTAATCAGTGGTTCAATGCAGGCGCTTGCGCCGTAGCCATCAGTAGTGACTTTTCAAAAGTAATTAAAAACCAATACGATAAGCACGCTCTTATACAATTAGTTCATGACTATTTAGCTAACATCCCCACTGGGTAAAGGGCTTTGATTCAGCCGTAATTACGCGGTATGGTTTAAACTTAAATTAAAGCAGACACTTAATACTGTGCTAAAACAAAGTCAAAATGAATTTAGTTTAAGGAGAGCATTACACGATCTTTCCTTGGTAAATAATAATTATCATAATCAAGCGACACAATAACCTTATTTGCTTTCCCGAGTAATTCACCACGAGGGATTAAACCAATTACGCGCGAATCTGCGCTATTGTCACGGTTATCCCCCATTGCCAAATAGTAATCATCTGGAATGGTGACCATTTTAAAGTCAGCTAATTGGGATGGTACATTTGCCACCCTAATAGTGTGCTTCTTAGCGTTTAACGTCTCTATTTTATCAACCGAATCGATATTATTTTGTGCATGTTCGTAATTAAGTTTTTTGCCATTAATAATTAATTCGTTATTTACCAAAGAAACGGTATCACCGGGTACACCTATCACACGTTTAATTAATCGATTACCTACTGCTTGTGAGTCGAATACAACAATGTCCCCGGTTTGTGGTTCGTTCAATTTAAGAAGAGAAATATGTGTAAAAGGCACTCGTAAGTCGTATGCCATTTTGTCGGTTAAAATTCTATCTCCTTGCGCAATTGTAGGTTTCATCGAGCTCGTAGGTACTTCGTACCAATCGGCTACAGCGCTTCTAAATACACTCATTAAGGCAATAAATACAATGAGTGAACGATTATTTTTCCAAAATTTATAAAGCACCTTCATAACTACTCCCTTTAACTGATCGAATAACGTTATGACCTAACACCGCTTTAGCAGTTCAAAAAAGGATGTAACAAAAAATGTTTGACCAATAAATGCTTTTTGATCGATTAAATTTACAACAGCGTAGCATCTTAGGAATTTATAAAATATTAACGTAAAGGAAGCTAACATGTTTAAGAAGATAACCACCGCAGTTTTAATCACCGTCGCAAGCATGGGTTTTTCATTTACCGCGCAGGCCAATCATCATGGCATGAAGAAAGACGTGGTTGATGTAGCAGTTGAAAATGGCTCTTTCACAACGCTTGTTGCAGCAGTCAAAGCAGCCGGATTAGTTGATACCCTCAAAGGCAAAGGACCATTTACTATTTTTGCTCCAACCGATGCCGCTTTTTCAAAATTACCTGACGGCACCGTTGAAATGCTACTAAAGCCTGAGAACAAAGACAAACTAACCACAGTGCTAACCTACCATGTCGTCGCTGGTAAAGTAATGGCAAAAGATGTGGTTAATCTAGACAGTGCTAAAACATTGCAGGGCCAGTCAGTAATGGTCAAAACAGACATGGGCGTGATGATAAACAACGCACACGTTGTTATGCCAGATGTTAAGGCAAGTAATGGCGTCATTCATGTCATTGACACGGTACTTCTTCCAAAAGAATAAGCACTAAAGTTTAAATAAAAAAAGAAGCATCAGCAGGTGCTGATGCTTCTTTAACTAAAAATATCACACACTTATTGTTGATTGAGCTTATCTTTTGCTTCTTTTACTTTTTCAAAGTCTAAACCTAATTCTTCAGTCGCTTCTTTAATTAAATGGGGCTGGGTCATAACAACGGCCATCAATTGCTGAAGTTTTTCAGGTGGAATACCTAGCTCTTGTAAAAGTGCCATAGCCATCATTGGGTTTTGTGTAAACGCCTCAAATAACGCTTTCACTTTCTCATCGCTTACATTGTGTTCTTTTAAAATTGCAATTATTGGATTCATTTTTAACCTTGGTTTTATAATAACGTGTGCATGATTAAATTATATGGGCATAACGTGTAAAATAAAGCGTTATTCTACAAGCAATACGACTTTTCCCGCATTTTCGTTGCGCTCTAATATTGCATGCGCCTCTGCAGCCTGTGTCCAGGGCAGAGTTCTGTATACGTTAAAGTTATAGTTTTTAGATGCTATATCGTTGTAAAAGCGTGCAACTAGGTCATCTCTTAGTTGGCGTTTAAACTCAATACTGCGGTTACGAAGGGTTGATGCATGAAACGAAATCCTTTTGCGCAAAAGCGCTGCAAAATCAACCTCAGCAAAACGTCCGTCTAAAAAGGCAAGCATAATTATTTGACAGTCCATGGCTGCAATTGAAGCATTTTTATTTAAATAACGCCCTGCTACAGGATCAACAATTACATTCGCGGTTAAATTATGGCTTTGCATGTAATCTACAAAGTCAGTGGTTTTGTAGTTAATTGTATAATCGGCTCCTAGTGCCTTGGCGTGCTGGCATTTTTCATCTGAACCTGCAGTTATAACAACCGTGGCCCCTGCACTTTTTGCCATTTGAATTGCGGCACCACCTACTCCACTGGCCCCGGCATGGATTAATACCGTTTGCCCGTATTGTAATTTGCCAAGCTCAAATAATGCACCAAACGCAGTTAAATACACTTCGCTTATGGCTGCGCCTTCAACCATAGTAAGGTCTTCAGGTAGCTCCATTAGTTGTTTGGCATCTACGGCAACATATTCGCTATAAGCACCACCTGCACACAGTGTAAAAATGCGTTTATTTAACCATATTTTATCCACTTTGCTACCAACCTCAACAACAGTGCCTGCGCACTCTAACCCTAAAATTGGACTATCACCTTTTGGGGCTGGGTATTTACCTTGGCGTTGCATACAGTCAGCACGATTCACACCAATTGCAGCCACTTTAACAAGTACTTCATGATTTTTTAGCTGCGGTTTACGGGTACCACTAAAGGCAAGGTCTCCACCTTCATGGGAAATATATTTCATTACCACTCCTGTGCTTTAACTAAGTCATACTATAAATATGGGGGTAATTATTCCGGTTTAAACCGCCAACTTTGCTTATACGGGTAAACATCAGGTAAAAAGCCGTTTTGTATTTGCTGTTGACACTGTTGCCAAAAAGCAGTTGTGAATAAATCACTGTGGTGGGTGTTAAAGTACTCAAACGCATGGGTATTTGCGCTAAAAAAAACCTTAAATTGGCTTGGAAATATATCGTTTTCATCAATATCAAAATAAGAATGACTGCTAAGCTCTTCTAGTGCATTTTGTGATTGAGGGACATCTCTAAAATTACACTGAGTTAATGGGCAAATCTCATCAAAGTCGTAAAACACAACGCGTCCCCAACGCGTAACACCGAAGTTTTTCATCAGCATGTCACCTGGAAATATATTCGCCCCGGCTAAATCTTTAATCGCTTTTCCATAATCGAGCATCACTTGCTCTAATGCCATTTCATCGCAGTGGTTAATATATAAATTAAGAGGGGTCATTTTTCGTTCAACATACACATGCTTTAAAATAAGTGCCTTGCCCGATATAACTAAACTGCTGCCGATGTGTGTTTTCATCTGCGTTAATAGTTCTTTGCTAAAACGGCTTAAATCAAACGCCAAATACCTAAATTCGTGGGTGTCTACCAATCGCCCTACCCGGTCGGCTTGTTTAACAAAGTTATATTTTTCTTTTACTTGTGCCTTAGTTGCTGTTTTTGGTGCGCTAAATTTATCTTTTATTACTTTATAGACGTAATCTGAGCCTTCAATGGTAAATACCAGCATAACCATGCCAGGCGTACCGGGTGCATTGACATATTTAAAACTTGTGGGGCTATTTTTGGTGGTATCCACTTTATATCGGTAAAACTCAGTTTTGGCGTGTTTAATAAAGCCAATCGCATTAAATAATTCAAACCGCTTTTTATGTGGCATAAGTACACTGAGGTAATCAACATAACGCGCAGGTTGGTCGGTATCTACCATAAAATAAGTACGGGCAAAGCCAAATAATAAACTTAGTTGATCGGCCCCCATCATTACCGCATCTATTTTTAGGCCTTTTTCGGTGTTTAAAATGGCAATAGCAAACGGCATGTTATCACCATTTTTCGCTATACAACGGCCAATTAAATAACACGCTTTGTTTCTAAAAAATAACGAGTTTGCGTATTCAATAAACCCGTCATTTAAATTTATAAGTTCATACACCTGCTTACGTTGATGTCTAGCACCTTGCATTAGAGTTTGCTGCAAACGCTTTAAATCTGCATTTAATTGGCTAAATGGAACTCTAAACATTTGCTTAGTAATAAGCTGTGAAATTGCAGTATCAAACCCATTTTTAAGTGAGATTCTACTCACTAAACTTTCAAATGAACGAGGCTCACTGCGGTATTTGGCTTTTAATACAAATAAATGCACTGTACGAATTTTTTTATCGTCCCAAATAGCACCGAATGTAGAATTAAAAAATGTATGCGCAATGGGTTTATTCTCATGGCACTCGACCATATCTCCGTAAATATTTTTAGCTAATTGCCATGTTTGCGGGCAGTCTAGTTCATGATAAGCAATCACTTTAACCGCTTCGCTCACGTTTTTTACCTGGCGCTCGTAAACTTGTAGCCGATCACGCATTGCACGTTGTACATCATGGTACTCGCGTTGCTCAAACCGACTTTGTGCGCCAAGTGTAATATTTAAAAACTCAGCAAACATAGCATCAAACCCTGCAAATACAGCACGAGCTAGCTTAGTTGCAATCACCTTTTGAAGAGCATTATTTGAATCATCGATTAATGTATTTGGCATGCTGACAACACTTATATTTTTACCCGTTATGGCGGTTATTTTTTATTAATGGTTTACACCTTAGCAAGCAGGCTTTAATTTAGATAATTAATACAGCAAATAAATAAGATTGATCTAATGAATATACGTAACGTCGATCTCAACCTTCTCGTCTATTTAAACGTGTTAATAGATGAAAAAAGTGTGTCTAAAGCCGCCAATAAATTAGCGTTAACACAACCTGCCATGAGTAATGCACTAAAACGATTGCGTGATTTATTTGAAGATCCGCTCCTTGTTCGCGCCGCCGGCTCGATGACTCCAACAGCTAAAGCACTTTTACTAAAACCTGAAATAGAAGCCCTATTAAAAATGGCTGAGGCAATCACTCAACCAAGTGAGCAATTCAACCCCGCAACGGCTGAAATAACCTTTAGAATAATGGCAAACGACTATTTAGAATCAACGTTAATAGCGCCATTTATTACCGCTCAATTAAATAAAAATCCGGGTATTAATTTTGACGTTTTAAGCCCAAGCGATGTCAACCTGCAAGATATGGAAAAAGGCACTATAGATCTTGCTATTAACCGCTTTAATGGATTACCCCGGTCGTTTCACCAAGCTACTGTATGGCGCGATAACTACTGCTGTTTAACACATCCCAAGAATACTTTTTTACAAAACGCCACACTCGATGATTACCTTCAAAAAGAGCATATTTGGGTAAATCGTGCTGGCTGGGGGCCCGAAGCTGCTGTAACTAACAAGTCAGGTAAACAAAAATTAGGTTGGGTAGATGAAGCGCTCTGGCAATTAGAGCAAACACGTAAAATTAGGGTATTTACCCGCCACTATATGATTGCCAGCTTACTTTGCCAATCAGAACAACTGATGGCTACATTACCGCGTAGGCAAGCTAAGTTATTAACAACACATACTAACTTGGTAATAAGTCCGCCTCCGTTTCAAATAGTACCTATTGAGGTAAAAATGATATGGAGCCCACTGCTTCATCATGCGCCAGCACATCAATGGTTGCGCCGTGAACTACTTGAGTTTGCTAAAACAGTAGCAGATAGATAATAACACTGTATACATACTAGAAATCAAATGAGCCAGTAAATAAATTTCAACCCGTGAAGCCACATTTGTGTGAAATTGCTCTCTACTTACCTAATTACGGGTAGCTACAGCTCATGCAACACTCTGTAAATCTATGCGCTAAAACTGAAAATGACGGAATATTAGGGTAAATTAAAAATACAACGTTTAAAAACTAATTTAGCAATAAATAAAACATCGAGACTCTCTCTTTAATATAGTGAGTGTCTCGATGTTTTGCTTTGGAGTCGTATAAGTCTTAGCAAGGGGAGTAACCTTACTGTTCACCATGTAGCAAAGCTAATACCAAATTTTTTATTTAAATTTAATTCAATAGCTTACTTAAAAACTTTATAGTCCCTCAGTTAACATTCGTACCACTTCTGTGCATTTATTTATTTTTTGCACCAAATTAAATAAAGGAAGAAGCCCTTAAATTTAAGGCGAAAAATAGGTATAACGAGCTTAATATTGATTGAATCAATGTCAGTTATTGAAAACAACAATTTCATTAATAATACACTTAGCGCTAGAGTGAAGTTAAGCCAACAAACTAAGAGTAATTATTATGACAACAGCTTCTTTCACACGCCAAGACGGATTATTTATTGATGCTAACTTACATCAGTTCATTGAAGAGCAGTTATGCTCTAAGGCAACATTACAAACAACAGATGTATACCAAACACTGGCGACATTAGTTGATGAGTTTGGATGTACATGTCGTAAAACTAAACACCAACCAAACGATGTACTTGAAGTACAAACATTGCTAAACGCGTACCAACTGCAAAATCATCCGCATTGTCATGTAGATGCGCAAACAACTGAAGCGGTACTTGATGAGTATTGTTGCCAGGTTCCTGCAATCATTGTTGTTGCTTTAATGGATACGCTTAGTGGTACACAATGCGATGAACCCAATGCACACAACATTTACCACCGTGCCGCACAGTTAACTAATCGCCCATGCGTGCACACTGTTAATACTGCGTCAGCAGCTTAATAATGAATGTGTTTAAAAGTGCTCGATAACCTTATTTGCAAAGTCTGTGCAGCTTAAGGTTGTCGAGTTATGAATTGTTGAAGTATCACTGCCCTGCTGGGCTAGATCAAAAGTAACATGCCCGCTTGCTAACGTTTTTTCTAATGCATTTTCAATAGTTAACGCCGCTTCATCCCACTTCATAAATTTAAGCATAAGTACTGCACTCAAAATACTACTACTTGGATTCGCTTTATTTTGCCCTGCAATGCGTTCAAATGTGCCATGAGTAGGCTCAAAAAAAGCCACATCATTATTCATATTTGCCGCTGGCATAATACCCACACCACCCACTTGAGCACTGAGCATATCGGCTAAAAAGTCCCCATTTTGATTTGTTGTCGCCACTACATCAAACTGCTCAGGGTTCATTAAACATTGTTGTAGCATGTTATCGGCAATGACTTCTTTAATTATTAAGGGTGCTTGACTATCACGAACAATTTTTAGCCATCGGCCATTTTCGTGCTCAATAGCATTAAATTCTTTTTTGGCTAGCGCAAAGCCCCAGCGTTTAAATGCACCATCTGTAAACTTAAGTACATTGCCTTTATGAACAAAAGTTAAAGAGTCTCGATTGTTATTAAGGGCAAAATTAAGAGCAAAACGTGTTAATCGTTCAGAGCCCTCTTTGGATATATTTTTTATACCTATCCCGCAGTCTTGTGAAAATCTAAGACGTGTAACCCCCATTTCTTCACATAAAAAGTCGAGCATTTTTTCACTTTCAATGCTGCCAGCTTGCCACTCAATGCCAGAATATACATCTTCGCTACTGTCACGAAGCACGGTAATATTAGTTGAAAAGGGATTTTTTAATGGAGAAGGCAAAGCACTCATTCCTTTGATGGTACGCATGTTTACAAATAAATCCATTTCTTGGCGCAAGGCAACATTTAAAGACCTAAACCCTCCGCCTAAGGGGGTTGTTAACGGACCTTTTATTGCTATTTTACATGCTCTTACCGCTTGTATTGTTTCTTGTGGAAACCAATCACCATCGTAAAGCTTGGCAGCCTGCTCACCATTAAACACTTGCATCCAATGTATTTTTCGTTTGTTTTGGTAACAGTGTGTAATAGCACAATCTACAATATTTCTCATAACAGGCATGACATCTTGCCCTACACCATCTCCATTAATATAGGCAATAATAGGCTCTGAAGGAATAACCCACTGCCCTTGCTCATCTACCGTTATATGTTGCCCATGCTTGGGCATATTTATATGTTGGTATTGCATTACTAAAGCCTATAAATCAATGTATAAGTACGATTAAAACATGTTAATTGGGATGTGTCTTTAATTGCCTTTTTATAGTTGGTATCAGTTTAAAAAATAACAAATACAGTGTGCTAATGTAGACGAAACGGTGGTCTTATAGCGTGTACGGTTCGTATTAGTTTTTAAATATAATGAGGGGTTTTAATGAAGATATTGTGGACGTTGTTATTTTTATGCTCTTTAAACATCTATGCCCTTGAAGTTGATATTCACCAGCTTAACTCGCTATCTAAAAATGGCCAACAAGTTGTCTCTACTTGGATTGATCAGAGTGTAAAAAAAACTGAAAATACGCTTGGGCCTTTAAAGCAAACTACCTTGCCTATTTATTTAAAGCCTCAATATTTTGCATTTGAGCCTGTACCATGGGCAACGGTAAAGCGAAGCAACCCCGATGGACTTGAACTACACATAGACAGGTATGCTAGTCTAAATGCATTGACTAAAGACTGGACCCTATATCACGAGCTATCGCATTTATATTTGCCGCTTTTTCCCTATTCTGCATTTTGGTTAAGTGAAGGGTTTGCCAGTTACATGCAAAACGTAATTATGCGTGACAGCGGTGTAATAACCCAAGCGCAATTTGTTCAACGATTAAATGCTGGTTTTGATAGAGCTAGACTACAAAGTAAAACCAAATCGCAGCCCTTAAGTGAACTCTCTGCTGATATGTGGAACCAAGGTGCTCAACAACGTGTGTATTGGACAGGCGCTGCGTTTTTTGTTGAAGCCGATTTAGCACTTCAACAGCAAGGTCAAACCCTAGCTGAGATAATAAAAGCCTATCAACTATGCTGTAGAACAGCACGTTCAAGTGCTAAAACGTTTATCAAAGATTTTGATAAACTCTCACGGAGTAGTATTTTTGCTTCTTTATACGCAGAATATAAAAACCGTTCTGACTTCCCAAACATAACAAAAAAATTAATTAATACACTTTAAAATGTTTTACTTTTTAAATTAAAACACACCTCACCCAGAATTATGAAAACTCATTAGACTTTAAATAGTTGTAAAAGTGTTGGTAAGCTTGCTCGTTATAATTTAAAGAACGCTTGTTCATAAATCCATGGCAATAACCTGTTGGTTGGCAAATTACGTTTTGCTTTTCATTAAGCTCATTAATAACAGCTGTAACATCAAAGTGTGTTTCATGGTAAGGAAAAATAAATTCACATGGCACATTGGCTTTTAAATTTAAGTAGTTTCGTATTTGCGATGGATAAAAGCCAACCACTTTTTTAAGATGTGGATTGCCTGTTAATAACTGAGCTCGCCACGCAGCGCTAGCCCCCGCACTAAAGGCGATACAAACTGTAGGTGATATGAGTCTATCAAATTTTTTATGCAACATTGTTGTATACGCGTTATGACCACACTCCTTTATAAAATTTTTATAGTTATTTTCTTCACTTTCAATAGCTTGCTCTTTCCCACCATAGGGTTCAACAAGGGTAAACTTCGTGTTTAATGCTTTACAAAAGTCCTGTAAAGCGGGCGTTTTTCCGTAAATATCACTGACTATTATGTAATGCATACTATTCCTTTTAGTCGTAAATCAACGTATTTAACCAGTTGATAAAATCTATGTTTTATATATTTATACAAATAACTTGCGCGTAATTATTATTTAGGTTAAATTCCCCCTCTGGTTTAAGAAACCACCGCGGTTAACCTATTTACCCTGATCCAGTAAGCCCCGCACAACGTATATTTGAAAGCTAAGTTATTGTACGGCGAGTACCCCTTAAATAATACCGAGATGAATTTTACTATCATCGTAAAAGTGTCATAAAGATCGTCAACACTGTAATGAAGCTAAACACAACATCGTTAATTTATTGACTGCAATCTGCTATAAAAATAGCGCAGAATAAATTACAAGAATAAAGTGAGTTTTATTATGTCTTATAAATATAACGGATCTATGATCCAAATTGCACATCCTGTGCAATCAATTTCAGTAAACAAACATCGTGTTATCTTTAGTGATACGCAAGGTTTAAAAAATGCATTATTTCAAAAAGCAAGTGATGCACGTCAGTTTGTGAAATGGTTAAAAGCCAGCTAAACACAGTTTTCATCGTGGATTAACGCGAGATTATTGAGAATATTATGCCAGCCTTGTTGCTGGCATTTTACTTTTTAATACTTAGGTGTTAAAACACTAACTCAATTACATTCGTTGGTTGCTGTAATGTTACGTGTATTTTTAACTCTTTTACCTTATTTTTTTCTAACTTCATTGTGCCATGCTCAAACAATTAACTGGTTAACCAACGATTTTGCGCCCTACTATATTTTAAATGGTAAATATCAGGGCCAAGGCCGCGACGAAACAATCATTAAATTACTCGAAGACCAACTACCACATGTTGAATTTAACCGTGTTGTAGTGCCTGCTAGCAAGTTAATTCAAACACTCTCAGATAAAACTAATGACGCGTGTGTGCTCTCTCTTTACAAAAACGAAAACAGAAAGCAGCAAATGGTGTTTACTCAAGAGAGTTCTACAGTGGGTTTGTCTCCCTCTGTTGCACTTCATAAAAAACTAGCGAGTGCGCTATCGCTTAAAAACGACACTGAGGTCTCTTTGTATGATTTACTGCAAGAGAAAAAGCTAACATTAGGCGTTTCTTTAAGTCGCTCTTATGGGGAAGCTATTGATCGTATAATTAATTCAACGCCCGATGTTGATATTGTTATTCGTCCTACCCGAGATAGCTTAGCTAGTCTTACCTATATGCTTAATTTAAAACGCATTGATATTTTACTTGGCTACCCAAGTGAACATTTTTATTTAGCTAAATCTATGAACTTTCAAAATAACTTAACCCAAAGGCCGTTAACTGAAGCACCTGCGTTAAGTTATGGCTATATTGGTTGCACTAAAACCGAACAAGGTATTAAAAATATTGCTTTGCTAAACAAACATCTTAAGGTAATAAAACAAACAGATGAATACATTCATGCACTATCAAAGTGGTTGCCCGAGCATTTAAAGCCATTGCTAAAAACAAGAATGAATTAAACCAAAAAGCGCCACTTAATGCGGCGCTTTAAAAGTTAATTATTTAGTGACAGCCCAGCTTATTTACGAATACCTTCAATAAATAATCCTATATCAACATGAGTTGACGCAGGCCCTAAATTATAATTAATACCATAGTCACTTAATTTAAGGCTTGTTTCGCCTTCAAAGCCTACACGGTAACCACCCCATGGGTCTTGGCCTTCACCGATTTTGTCTATTTCAAAGGTGATACTTTTTGTTACACCATGCAATGTAAAATCACCGGTTACTTTGCCTGAATTATCATCATTAAACGTGATGTTAGTACTTTTAAACGTAGCAGTTGGGTATTTATCAACATTTAAAAAATCTTTACCACGTAAGTGTTTATCACGCTCTGCATGATTAGAATCAAGGCTCGTTGTATCTATATTTACCATTATTTGTGACGCATTAGGTTTTTCTGCATCGTAATTAAATTCACCGTCAAACGTATTAAAACGCCCATGTAACCAGCTGTATCCCAAATGCTTTATTTTAAAGTTCACAAAAGCGTGTGCCCCTTTTGTATCAATAATATATTCAGCAGCATTTGCAGCCGATGCTGATAAAACGAGAGCCGCAGATACGGCCGTATTTTTTAGTAATTTTTTCATATTAATCTTCCTTCAATGGGGTAATCATTCTTGTTAACGTTTTATCTTTATCTATAAAATGGTGCTTTAACGCACCCAGCGCATGTAAAATAACAAACCCAATTAATATACATGCACCGTAGTAATGAACTTTTCCTGCAATATCTGCTTGATCATCAAAAACAAAATCAAGAGCGGATACATTAAACAGCATAAATACTTCAATCGGTCGTCCGTCTGCAGTTGAAATTAAGTACCCCGCTACCACAATAACAGCCAATAATATGTACATAACTACATGAGCCGTGTGTGCCAGTTGGTTTATTTTCGAATTTGTTCCTAAAGGTTTTGGATTAACAGATAAAACGCGCCATAAAATCCTAAAAACCAAAACGGCTGCAAGCGTAATACCTATGCTTTTATGTAAATCTAGGGAGCCTTTATACCAGCTGTCATAATAGGTAAGTTCGACCATGTATAAACCCAAGCCAAATAAGCCTATAACAGTAAGCGCCATTAACCAGTGCAAAGTAATGGCAACGAATCCATAAGATAGCGGCGTATTTTTAAGCATAATTAATATCCTGTGTTTTAATATGTACAAGATATAGCAGATTGTCATTTAGTAAAATAGCGTAAACAAACAGCTTCTGTGCATATATGCACAAAAGTAATTGGCGTAAATTAAATTAAGGAAATTAAAGGGTAATTAAAGGGTAATTAAAGTATTTATTAGCAGCGGCTATTCACTAAGACTGACGTAGATTAAACTTTCTGCGTTAACTTGCAGACAAGTAATTAGTCCTTCTTTTATTAGCTCAAGCATAGCTATAAAGCTTACAACAACCCCGCTGCGACCTTCTGATACTTTAAAAAGTTCATTAAATACTATTGCGCTATTTGCCTTGGAGAGTTGGTGTAATATTTGGCTCATACGCTCACGGGTTGACAAAACTTCTGCTGTTATTTGATGATGTTCAAAGGTTTTAGCTCTTGCCATAACTTCACTCAGGGCAAGCATTAAATCTTTAAGCTCTATTTCGGGTAGGTTTTGGTTTGTATCGTCGTTAATAGGCATGACGGCACGGGCAACAAAAATATCACGCCCAACACGAGGAATGTCATCTAGGTTTTCAGCTGCTTTTTTAAATTGCTCGTATTCTTGTAAGCGTTTAATAAGTTCGGCACGCGGATCTTCCTCTTCTTCGAGCTCTTCATGGACAGGAAGTAGCAGGCGTGATTTTATTTGTGCTAATAATGCCGCCATGACTAAATATTCACCGGCGAGCTCTAAGTGAAACTCGCTCATCATTTCAACATAACTAACATATTGCTCTGTAATACTGAATATCGAGAGCTCAAGTACATCAAGCTTATGTTTTTTTATTAAATAAAGAAGTAAATCAAGCGGCCCCTCAAAGGTTTCTAAAATAACTTCGAGTGCGTCAGGTGGAATATATAAGTCTTCAGGTTTATCAACAACGGCTTTTCCATGCAAAAAAGCCAGTGGCAGATTTTGCTGCACTGGCTCATCAATTACTGGTGGGTATTTAGTTGTTGATGTCACGTTTATTTACTCAAACGGGCTCACATCACCACAGCCAACACGCAGTATTTTTACATCGTCTTCAGACAAATCAATTACCGTTGTTGCTTGCTCTGGTAGGTATCCACCGTGAATAATAAGATCGACGTGTTTATCAAGCCTATCTAAAATTTCGTCAGGATCCGATTCTGTAAATTCTTGCCCTGGTAAAATAAGCGAACACGACATGAGTGGCTCGCCTAACTCAGCTAAAAGAGCACATGCTATTGGGTGCTCAATAACACGTATACCAATCGTTTTTTTCTTATCGTTTAATAAACGCTTAGGAACTTCCTTTGTGCCTTTGAAAATAAAGGTGTAAGGGCCCGGCGTATTATTTTTAATTAACCTAAATAGTTGATTATCAACACGTGCATAAGTTGATAACTCTGATAAATCACGGCATACAAGCGTAAAATTGTCGTTCTTATCAATTCCACGAATACGCTCTATACGCTCTTTGGCTTGCTTATTACCAATATTACAACCAATCGCATAGCCCGAATCTGTAGGATAAACAACAATGCCCCCTTGCTTTATGATATCAACAGCCTGAGTTATTAGTCTTGCTTGTGGGTTATCTGGGTGAATATGAAATAATTGACTCATGTTAATGCCCCTTTTGGTCCTTCCCAAACTTGCCAGACACCTTGGCAATCTTTGGGTAAGTATAAATTTTTACCAAGCTCTAAATAGCTTGTTGGAAAATGAAAATCAGAGCCTTGCGAACATAATAGTTCGTACTCTCGGCTAAGTTCGCCCAAAAACTGGCGCTCGCTGGGTGCTTGCTGAGGTTGTGCTACTTCCATTGCATCGCCACCTGCGTTTTTAAATTCAATTAACAGCTTACGTAACCACTTATTAGACATTCGATAGCTACTCGGGTGGGCAAGCACTGCAACGCCCCCTGCTGCATGTATTGCATTAATAGCAGTTTGCATATCGCACCAACAACTTGGTACGTATCCTGTTTTACCTCGCCCTAAATACTTTTTAAATACCCCAGGGAAATTTTTAGCTACTCCACGCTGCATTAATGCACGTGCAAAATGAGCGCGTGTAATTTGTCCATTTACAGCAAGCTCTTTAGCTTGGTCATAAATGCCTTCAAAGCCATTTTTCTCTAAACGAAAGCCTATTTGTGTTGCCCGCTCTTCGCGCTTTTGTTGCTGTGCTGATAATAAGGCATCGAGCTCTTCGTTATCGACATTTATGTTTAAGCCTAGAATATGAATCTCAAAACTTTCCCATTTCGTCGATATTTCTGTGCCTGTAATTAATGACAGCGGAAGATTCTCTGACTTAATAAATGATTGAGCCGGCTTAATAGCTGCCACAGTGTCATGATCGGTAATAGCAAACACATCAATGTTTTTATCTACCGCACGGTTTAATAATTCTTCAACCGTTAAATGCCCGTCTGAATGTGTGGTGTGACTATGTAAATCATATTTTATCAAAAGAAAACTGCTTAAAATTAAGGTTTAAAGGTGTTTATGCAAGTATAACAAGTTTTTTCACTAAATTGTTTTTAATAAACACTTGACACAAAAGCACAAGATACGTTTTACTGTAGCCACTTTAAGGCACATCAAGAATTAAATACTATGAACAATTCAAACCTAAACACAATCTGGTGGTGGCACTCGTAATAATCGGGTGATGAATTGTCGTGTCTGACAAAATTTCAAAACCCGCAAATATGCGGGTTTTTTTATAACTAAATTTTAATAAATACATAATAAATTTGAGGCAGAAAAACATGAATAACGGTCTTACTCTTACACATCATTGGTGGTGGCGCCTGGTATAGCGGGACTGTAATGATCTGTTTGTAATTTAGATACGTTATTCAAACCCCGCATTGCACAGCATTGCGGGGTTTAATTTTTTGAGGGAATGAGGTTTGATTTTTAGTCATATAACAACTACACCGGGTGAAGTAACCAGTATTACGCAAACACGCGATTACATTAGTAGCCCACTTGCATTATACGCAGCGCTTGATAAACCCAACTCACTGCTACTTGAATCAGCTGAAATTGATTCTAAAGACAGTGTAAAAAGTTTAATTTTAGTCGATTGTGCATTACGCATCGTTTGCCAAGGCAAAACAGTCATAATTACAGCCCAATCAAACAATGGGCAGCAGCTGTTAAGTTACTTACAAGCTAATGTTAAAAACTGTAAAGCCGAGCTAAACGATACAAGCCTAACCCTAAATTACTTAAGTACACATAACGACATTGATGAAGCCAGTAAATTAGTAGCGGATAACGCATTTAGTGCCCTACGAACCTGTATAAACTCAATCAAAAGCACCACTAACAATCCATTCTCTTTATTTTTAGGCGGTGTATTTGCCTACGACATGGTTGCAAACTTTGAACAGTTAAGTGATGTGCCCGATGGCGAAAACAGCTGCCCTGACTATGTATTTTATTTAGCTGAAACACTCGTTGTAATTGATCATCAAAAACAAACCACAGAACTGATTGGTAATGTGTTTAACGGCCCAGACGTGCACGCAAACTGTTTTGAAGTAGGTAAACAACTGGAGCGATTAAACAGTCTTTGCGATAACGCAGCCCAGTACAGCGCCCCATTAAACAAAGGGGAATGCGACGTTAATGTAGACATAAGTGACGAGACTTACTGCGAACAAGTTGTAAAACTAAAAAAGAACATTGTTGACGGTGATATTTTTCAGGTTGTTCCCTCTCGAACTTTTTCCCTGCCTTGCCCTAACGCTTTACATGCGTACAGCCAATTAAAACAGCAAAATCCAAGCCCTTACATGTTTTACATGCGCGACGAAGAGTTTGCTTTATTTGGTGCATCGCCGGAATCGGCACTTAAATATGATGTTAATAACCAACAGGTAGAAGTATATCCAATTGCAGGGACTCGCCCTCGTGGTAAGTTTGCTAATGGGCAAATAAATCCTGACTTGGATAGTCGTATTGAGCTTGAACTTAGAAACGATCAAAAAGAACGGGCAGAACACCTAATGCTTGTTGACTTAGCCCGTAACGATGTAGCGCGCATTAGTGTTGCAGGTACTCGTCATGCAAAAGAGCTCTTAAAAGTAGACCGTTATTCGCAGGTTATGCATTTGGTTTCACGTGTTGTTGGCACATTAAAACCAGAACTAGATGCACTGCATGCTTACCAAGCGTGTATGAACATGGGTACCTTGGTAGGCGCACCCAAAGTACGTGCCGCAGAACTTGTTCGCCAAACAGAGGGCAAACGACGCGGCAGTTACGGTGGCGCAGTGGGTTATTTAACCGGTGATGGCGCAATGGACAGCTGTATTGTTATTCGCTCTGCTTTTGTTAAAAACAACATGGCCTATGTTCAAGCTGGGGCTGGGGTTGTATTTGATTCAGACCCGCAATCTGAAGCTAACGAAACACGTGCCAAAGCTCAAGCGGTCATTACCGCCATTAAATCAACTTACGAGGCGGTATAACATGAGTGCATCACAACCAATCAAAATTTACTTTTTAGATAACTTTGACTCGTTTAGTTACAACCTAGTAGACGAACTAACCATGTTAGGCGGTGAGCTTGTTGTATACAGAAATAACATAAGTGCCGACATCATTTTTAATAAAATGAGCCAAGAGCAAGGCCAAGTTTTACTTGTGCTTTCACCAGGTCCTGGCACACCCAGCGATGCAGGCTGTTTGATGGATCTTATTCAGCTGTGCAAAGGCCATTTTCCAATGCTCGGTATTTGCTTAGGGCAACAAGCTTTAACACAAAGTTATGGCGGAGTAATCGGTCACGCAGGTGAAACCGTACATGGTAAGTCGTCAATCATTGAATTAAACGCACATCCTGTTTTTGAAAATATGGGCGAAACAATGCCGGTAGCACGTTACCACTCATTAATGGCCACGAAGGTGCCCGATAGCATAGACGTAATAGCACAATATCAAGACATTCCAATGGCTATTTATCACCATGGTGACAGTGCGTTGGGTTACCAGTTTCACCCTGAATCAATACTAACGCCTAATGGTGCCTTGTTGCTGCAACAAAGTGTTGCTTACTTAACAACTAATAAATAAAGAGGACATTATGAGTACACAATTACCCACTTCCCTTAATGTTCAAAGCGCTATTGAACAGTTAATTACAAAGCAATCACTCAACTACAGCCAATCAAAAGCACTATTTGATGAAATTATGCAAGGTAATATGAGCGATATCGAGCTAACAGCATTACTAATCAGTCTTAAAATAAAAGGTGAAGTTAGTGATGAAATAGCCGGGGCTGCAGCATCCATGCGTGAAAACGCAGTCGCGTTTAATACCACCTGTACACAACTTGCAGATAGCTGCGGCACCGGTGGCGATGGGTCAAACACGATTAATATCAGTACCACCGCCGCTATTGTTGCAGCTGCAGCAGGTATCAACGTGGTAAAACACGGCAACCGCAGTGTGTCGAGTAACTCAGGCTCTGCCGACTTACTCAAAGCGCTCGGTATTAATATAGATATGAGCCCAGAACAAGCAGCAAAATGCCTTGAGCAAACACACTTTACGTTTTTGTTTGCGCCTCATTATCACAGCGGTGTTCGTCATGCGATGGGCGTACGTACTACACTCAAAACACGTACAATTTTTAATATTTTAGGCCCTCTTGCTAACCCAGCGGCACCTGATGTGCAATTACTAGGTGTTTACGACGAGTCGCTATGTATGCCTATGGCACAAACGCTTAAAACATTAGGCACTAAACGCGCAATGGTCGTGCATGGTTCAGGCACTGACGAAATTGCTCTTCACGGGTCAACGCATGTTGTTGAATTAAACAACGGTGAAATAACCCAGTTCACGCTCAACCCAAGCGACTTTGACCTTGCAAACTATTCACTTGAACAACTAGCAGGTGAAGGCCCACAATATAACGCAGATGCAAGTGTTGCTATTTTACAAGGCAAAGGTACTGACGCCCATAATGCCGCTATTGTGGTCAATGTTGCTGCACTTTTATACCTAACAGGAAAAGCCGATTCGCTTAAAGATGGCGCTCAGGCAGTACTCTCACTTTTAAGTTCAGGCAAAGCCATGGACACATTAAATGCAATTATTGAGGTAAGTCATGGCTAATGTATTAGACAAAATTGTTGCTGATAAAAAACGAGAATTAATCGAACGAAAAGCCGCACGTCCGCTTGAAAGTTTCAAAGATCAGGCTGTGCCTACCAGTCGCGATTTTTATAGCGCATTGGCAGCACCGGGGATTCAATTTATTTTAGAGTGTAAAAAAGCATCCCCTTCAAAAGGGTTAATAAGAGAACCTTTTGATTTAACCGAAATCACTGCAGCATACAAAAAGTATGCAAGTTGTATGAGCGTTCTAACCGACACTAAATACTTTCAAGGCAGCTTTGATTACCTTGAATTTGTACGCAGCCAAGTTGAACAGCCTCTTATTTGTAAAGACTTTTTCATAGATGAGTATCAGGTTTACATGGCCCGCATTTATGGTGGCGATGCAATTTTACTTATGCTTTCAGTACTTAATGATGAAGAATATACAGCACTTCACACAGTGGCTGATTCACTCAATATGGCCGTGCTTACAGAAGTAAGTAATGAAGAAGAAGTACACCGAGCACTTGCCCTGAATGCTAAAATTATTGGTATTAATAATCGTGATTTACGTGATTTAAGTACCGATTTAGCAACTACCGAGAGACTGCGTAAATTAATACCTGAAGATAAAGTCGTTATCTCTGAGTCAGGTATCTATACCCATCAAGACGTTAAACGCTTAGCTCCGCTGTGCGATGGCTTTTTAATTGGCAGCTCGCTGATGGCCGAAGCTGATTTAGAGCAAGCATGTCGCCGTGTTATTTTTGGTGAAAATAAAGTGTGTGGGCTTACTCGCAGTCAGGATGCGCAAGCAGCGTATAATGCTGGCGCCATATATGGCGGTTTAATTTTTCACCCTAAATCTCCACGCTGTGTTGATTTAGATTGCGCCCAAGCCATAACGCAATCAGCACCACTAAAATTTGTAGGTGTTTTTGTTGATGAACCAACAGAGAAGGTTGCTCAAGCTGCAAGTGTGTTAAAGTTAGCGGCAGTTCAATTACATGGCAAAGAAAGTGACGATTACATTAAAGCGTTGCGTACACAGTTACCAAACAACTGTGAAATTTGGAAAGCACAAGCAATTAAAGATGCGCTACCAACTCCTATCAATGGCGTTGACCGACACTTGTACGACACTCACAGCGATACACAAGCTGGTGGCACAGGTAAGGTATTTGATTGGTCAGTACTTCGCGATGCAACAACGCCATTTATGCTTGCTGGTGGCTTAAATCCAGACAATATAAAAGATGCGCTTTTTCAAGGCGCTTTAGGCCTTGATTTAAATTCTGGAGTTGAAGACGCTCCAGGTAAAAAGTGCCCAAAAAAATTACATCATGCTTTTACAAGTATCAGAAATTATTGAGGTTAAAATGCAAAATCCAGCTTATTTTGGCGAGTTTGGCGGTATGTTTGTACCCGAGTTACTTGTCCCTGCGCTTAAGCAGTTAGAAAACGAATTTAACAAAGCGCAAAAAGATCCTGAGTTCCAGGCAGAACTTAGTAAATTATTAAATGAGTATGCAGGTCGCCCTACTCCTCTTACTTTAACGCGTAATTTAGTTAAAAATCCAAAGGTTAAACTTTACTTAAAGCGTGAAGATTTACTTCATGGCGGTGCTCATAAAACAAACCAAGTACTCGGCCAAGCATTACTAACAAAACGCATGGGTAAAAAAGAAGTCATTGCTGAAACCGGCGCAGGTCAACATGGTGTTGCTACCGCTTTAGCGTGTGCACTGCTAGGTTTAAAGTGCCGTATTTACATGGGTGCAAAAGACGTGGAACGTCAACAACCTAATGTATTTAGAATGAAATTAATGGGCGCAGAAGTCATTCCTGTTACAGCGGGTTCTGGCACATTAAAAGATGCCGTTAACGAGGCATTACGTGACTGGTCAGCTAACTACCAAGAAGCGCATTACCTATTAGGAACTGCTGCAGGCCCTCACCCATTCCCAACTATTGTTCGCGAATACCAAAAAGTAATTGGTGAAGAAGCCAAGCAACAAGTGCTTGACGCTGAAGGTCGCTTACCAGACGCTGTTATTGCCTGCGTTGGTGGTGGCTCTAACGCTATTGGTATGTTTACCGATTTTATTGACGAGCCTAGTGTAAAACTTATTGGTGTTGAACCTGCGGGTAAAGGTCTAGACACTCATGAACACGGCGCCACTATTTGTAAGGGGACTAAAGGTATACTGCACGGTACATACACTTACATTATGCAAAATGATGATGGCCAAATTGAAGAGTCATACTCTGTATCAGCCGGTCTTGATTACCCAGCGGTAGGCCCACAACATGCATTTTTACATGAAACTGGCCGTGCACAATATGTAGGTATTAGTGATACTGAAGCACTTGATGCATTTCAGTCATTAGCTAAAAACGAAGGTATTATTCCTGCTCTTGAATCAAGCCATGCATTAGCTTATGCGCTCAAATATGCAGAAGAGCAGACGCAAGACAGTGTTATTGTTATTAATTTAAGTGGCCGTGGCGATAAAGATTTAGCACACGTACACAAAGTATTATCTGAAGGAGGCCAGCTATGAGCCAAATTAAGACGGACCGTTATGGTGCTATGTTTTCTGCATTGAATGAAAAAAAACAAGGGGCGTTTGTTCCTTTCGTCACTATTGGCGACCCAGGTAAAGAGCAGAGTATTGCTATCATTAAAAGCTTAATTGATGGTGGCGCTGATGGACTAGAACTAGGTATCCCTTTTTCAGATCCAATAGCTGATGGCCCGGTTATTCAAGCCGCTAATATCCGTGCGCTTGATGTGAATATTAACACCCAAGACTGCTTTGATATTATTAAAGAAATTCGTGAATACAACGCCGATATACCAATAGGCCTGTTACTTTATTCCAACCTAGTGTTTAAGCGTGGCTTAGAAGCGTTTTACAAAGATGCAAAAGCCGTAGGGGTAGACTCTATTTTAGTCGCTGATGTCCCTTTGCATGAGTCTAAAATGTTTAGAAAGGCTGCAATGGACAATGGCGTAGACCCAATATTTATTGCCACGCCTAATGCAAACGACGACACGCTTCGCCAGTGTGCTTCATATGGCCGTGGCTATACCTATTTACTTTCACGTGCGGGTGTAACTGGTACAGATACTAAAGCACAAATGCCTGCAGGTAATATTGTAAATAAATTAAAAGAGTATCATGCAGCTCCTGCACTACTAGGCTTTGGTATTTCAACGCCAGAAGATGTTAAATCAGCATTAAATGCAGGTGCAGCTGGCGCTATTTCTGGTTCAGCGGTAGTAAAAATTATTGAAGCAAACCTTAATGATTTAAACGCAATGACTGCGCAGTTAAAAGCATTTGTCAGCGAAATGAAAGCCGCAACCGCATTACAATAAGTTTAAATTTACGCATTAAAAAAGGGCATTAAAAATGCCCTTTTTTATTTTAAACTCATACTTAGAAAGCTTAATGAGCTTGGTGTTTACCCTCGAGAACTTCTTCAATAAATTTAGCATTAAAAGCATCTAAATCTTCGGGGCTGCGGCTGGTAACCAACCCTCTATCTACGCACACTTCTTCGTCTACCCAATTGGCACCTGCATTCATTAAGTCACTTTTAATACTTGGGAATGAGGTTACCGTGCGGTCACGTAACTTATTTATTTCTGCCAATAGCCAGGGGGCATGACAAATTGCGGCAACCGGTTTGTTTTTTTCTGCACCAAAAAAACCATCTATGAAGGCTTTTGCATGTTTATCTTGGCGAAGGCTATCGGGGTTAAATAACCCACCGGGTAACATTAACGCATCGTAATCAGCAGAGTTAGTATTTGTTACGAGTTTATCTACTGAGACTTTTTCGCCCCATTTATCTTCATTCCACCCAGTAATTTGACCCTCTTTAATAGAGACTATCTCTATTTTGGCTCCAGCATTCAATAATGCATCACGCGGAGAAAACAGCTCACTTTGTTCAAAGCCATCAGTGGCTAGAATTGCAATTTTTTTACCTTCAAGTGGCGTGCGCGATTGTAATTTATTCATTTGGCTCTCCTTATTAAATAATTAAGTGTTTAACTCACTGTATAGTAAGCACATCGGATGCCAGCTTTAACTTACTGAAACTTATTAAAAATATTAATTTATGATAGAGAGCCATGTAAATTATTTATAATTTATGAATAATCTACATGGCGTTTTAAATGGAGCTTTGTGTAAATGGCAAAATAAAAGATAGGTAAACGTGATGTATTAAAGGCGATCTTTAAGTGCTTTTGCTGGTTTAAAAACGGCCTTGTTAGCCCCTTCGATTTCAATTGTTTCACCTGTTTGCGGATTGCGACCCGTTCGCGCCGGATAATAGCTAAGTGCAAAGGTACCAAATCCATTAATTTGTACCTGATCGCCTTCAGAGAGCGATTTAGTAATCACTTTTTGGATGCTTGAAAGAGCAGCTTTTGTATCTTTTTTAGTGAGTTCACTGTGTTTTGCCATTTCGACGATAAGTTGAGTTTTGTTCATTTAAGGCTCCTAAATACACGTAAACAATGAATGCGTTTAGCGTGGGAATATAATGATGAATAAATAAAGCCACGCAGGCTAAGGCTTACAGGGCTTTAAGTCAACCTTGTAGTTACCAAGTGTTATGTGGTAAAAACGCTTTAATTTATTTTTGTATAATTTAGGTAGTATATGCACGCACTAATTGAATACATTCCACTCATACTGTTTTTTGCAGTGTTTAAGCTTGTAGATATTTACTGGGCAACGGCTTTATTAATTGCAACGTCTCTTATTCAAGTCATATTTAGCTATTACAAGCATGGGAAAGTGCCGACCCGCCAGTGGATATTTTTTTCTATTGCTGCCGTATTTGGCACCTTAACGCTGGTTTTTCACGATGAGCAATTTGTAAAATGGAAAGCCACTATCATATACGCTGGTTTTAGCATTATGCTGCTTGTAAGTCGTTATATTTTAAATAAAAACTTAGTGAAAAAAGCCCTAAGTGCCATTTTAGAAAACGCCAACGACACGAATAAAAAAATAGTTGTACCTGAACCATTGTGGGATAAGCTCAATTTAATGTGGGTAGCTATTACCGCCGGTATTGCTGCGCTGAATATTTATATAGCGTATAACTTTTCACTCGATTTTTGGGTGAATTTTAAGGTATTTGGCTTAATGGCCATTACTTTCGTTAGTATTTTTGCCACAATTATTACGCTTTATAAATACCTTCCCGATGATGACGAAGCCGTAAAATAGTTCTCGTCATAAAAGTGTCGTCTTAGCTTGTTAGTTTGTAAAAAAAACAACCTGAGACGACCTTGAACGCTAATCAATACCGTTGGCTAGAATTTACCCTTATATTTATCCTACTACCAATACTAGGCTTTAGCTTACGTCATCATTTAGCCAATTGGCTTTTCCCTGCCCTTATTATTTTAATGAGCGTGTGCGGTATGCTTTTATTAAGCGATCCTCACTTTAAGCGTTTTAGGCTTACCAGCCTTGGGCAGTTCTCTGCTGTAAAAAAGCGTCTGTTTAGCTTCTTTTTTTTAGGCGCCCTTTTCTCAGGTATGTTTTACGGGATCATCCATCAAGAAAACTGGTTTTCCTTACCTCGTAACTCTTTTAATGATTGGCTACTTCTATTACTGCTATACCCTGTATTATCGGTTATTCCTCAAGAGCTAATATTTAGAACCTACTTTTTTCATCGTTATAAACACATTATGCCTAAAAAAAGTGTGCGTATAATTGTCAGTGCCACCGTGTTTGCATTAGCACATATTGTTTATGCTAACTTGATTGCAGTAGGCTTAGCTTTTTTAGGTGGATTGTTATTTTCGTATACTTATGCACAAAGCCGCTCAACGTTTGTGTGTGTTATTGAGCATAGCCTCTGGGGAATTTGGATGTTTACTTTGGGTGTTGGGAGTTATCTAGACTCGGGTGCTTTAAGCTAAATGCTAGGCAAAAAAAAGCCGCGACAAGCGCGGCTAATTTTTGTACTTTACATTTTAAAAGCCAAATAACTTTAAACCAAAGAATTTAGTCGCAACCGTGTTTATAAATATCACGGCTAAAATAAACGGGATAAACGTTGAAAGAGAAAAATTAACGTATTTCTCCATCATGCTACCTTCGTAGCTAGGTGAGCCTTGGCTAAGTTCCTGAGTTAAACGCGCCTTTTTCCAGCGGTACATTACAAACAAACACACCATTAAGCCATTTAAAGGTAATATAGTGTCATAAAATACATCAATTACAATATCAAAAAAGCTCTTACTGGCACCGCCATAGCTGGTAAACGACGTTAAACTATCAACCATACCAAACGACATTGTGCATATAATTGTTAACACGCCTGTGCTGAGGGTTAAAATACCCAATGCCTTCTTACGGCTGATACCTTTACGATCACTTAATGATGCAGTAGGCACCTCTACAATAGAAACCAATGAAGTGATTGCAGCAAAAAATACTAACAAAAAGAATGCAAACGCTACAGCCGATGCACCTACATAACCAATATCATTTTGTAATGCTAATAATATCTTAGGTAGGAAAACAAAAATCATTGATACCGACGAGTCTGATAACGATTCTGGATTTGTGTTTGGGTCAAAACTAAATATAGCGGGTAGAACCATAAGGCCTGCAACAAACGCAACCAATGAGTCTGTTATTGCCACCATTTTTGCACTGCTTACAATATCGTCTTTCTTCGAGATATAAGACGCATAAGTCATTAAAATACCCATACCCAACGATAAAGAGAAAAACGCTTGGCTCAATGCGCCATTGAGTACGCTTGCACTCATTTTTGAAAAATCAGGAATAACGTAATACTCAACACCTGCCAATGCGTTATCAAGCGTTAAAACGTATGCAACCAACGCAAGTAACATGACTAAAAGTGCAGGCATTAATACTTTGGCTGCTTTCTCTATGCCTTGTTTAACGCCGCCTAGTAAAATAAGGTTAACAATAACAACCACTACTGCCATATAGGCGAATACGGTGTAGCTATTTATAAACGTGCCAAAGTGGCTTGGGTCAGCTAATGCATCTAAGTTACCCATACCTGCTTGTATTAGGTATCCAAAAATCCAAACTGTAATTACCATATAAAAAACGGCAATCATAAAGGGTGTTAATACGGCTAAAAAGCCTGCAAACTTCCATTTTTTATCGTTATTTGCTAGTAACGTGTATGACCCAAGTGGATCTTTTTGAGCGTTACGGCCCATGGCCATTTCAGCCATCATAACCGGTAAACAAATAAAAACGACAAATAGAGCATAAATTAATAAAAATGCGCCGCCACCATTTTTAGTCGCAGAAACTGGAAAACCCACTAAATTACCAATACCAACAGCTGAACCAGCAGCTGCCAGTATAAATCCGAGACGGGAGCTAAATCGCTCTCTATTATCGCTCATGTATAAAACCTTTTTATTATTTTGAGTATCTGAGCGACTCTACCAGTGTTACACAGCCGTTTTCAAGCAAATAACGTTAAAAATAAAATCCAACTGTAAACCTAAGTGTATACGCTTTTGATTCGCCAATTTTCGACGCTGTGGTAGTATTTACATAATAAAATTTAACAACTTTTACGAGAATCCATTATGTTGTACATGATTTATTCAACTGACGTTGAAAACAGTCTTGAATTAAGAAAAGCAGCTCGCCCAGCGCACTTAGAACGTCTAAAAGAGCTTGATGCACAAAACCGACTACTTACTGCAGGCCCTTTCCCCGCTATTGATAATGAAGACCCTCAGGATGCTGGTTTTACAGGCTCAGTTATTATTGCAGAATTTGATTCGTTAGAAGCTGCACGCGAATGGGCAACTGATGATCCTTATGTTTCAGGAGGCGTATACGTCAATACAATTGTTAAACCATTTAAAAAAGTGTTTCCAGCATAAATAACAGCGTGCTGTTACACGCTAACCTGTAATTCAGGATTTGTTCACACGTTTTTAATTAAAATTACCAATGTAATTACGGATTTAACGTTTTTACTTGAATTTTAGTAACTTAGTTAATTAAACTAGGGTTATCTGGTCTAGGAGTTTCTGTTATGCGCGTATTATTAAGCCTCATTTTTATTGCTTGTGTTAGCTTTGCTAGCAACAGCCAAGCTTCGGCTACGCCCACTAAAAAGGTTGACCAACCGGTGGATAAAAAGAAAGCGGTAATACTTGCTAAACAAAGCATTGGCGGTAAAACGCTTAAAATAACTGAAAAACCAGAGTTTTATACCGTACGAATACTCAAATCTGACGGCCACGTCGTTGATTTACATATTAATAAAAAAACCGGCGAAGTGAAAAAGGATTAAAAAATGCGAATTTTAGTTATTGAAGACGATCTACATTTAGCAGACAACTTACGTAATGCACTAGAGAAAGAACGCTACAGCGTAGACTTATGCCACGATGGTGAAACGGGTTTATTCCACATCACTGAATACCCTTTGGATATGGCTGTTGTTGATTTAGGTTTACCCAAAATAGACGGTATCGAGTTAATTAACAAAGCCCGTGCACAAGGCGTGACAATTCCGATTTTAATTTTAACAGCCCGTGACCGCTGGCAAGATAAAGTTGAAGGGCTAGATGCTGGTGCAGACGACTATCTGACAAAGCCATTTCATGTTGAAGAATTAGCAGCGCGTTGTAACGCACTTATTCGCCGCAGTGCCGGTAAAGCTAACCCTGAAATGACAGCAGGCCCTATAAAAATTCATACGCGTTCGCAACAAGTATGGGTAGACGACAAAGAGCTAAGCTTAACGGCATACGAGTACAAAGTACTTGAATACCTTATGGTTAACCCACAAAAAGTGATTTCTAAGTCTGAACTTACCGAGCATATTTACGATCAAGACTTCGATCTTGACTCAAACGTAATTGAAGTATTTGTATTACGTCTGCGTAAAAAGTTAGACCCAGAGGGTGTATTAAACCCAGTTGAAACGTTACGTGGCCGTGGTTACAGGCTTAAAAGCCAGTGGTAGGACCGCAAGTATCACTAAAAATAAGGCAAGGATTTATCCTTGTCTTTGTTTTATTGGTGGCACTACCAATTTTATTTTACTCAATTGGTAAAGCGTATTACGCATCCCTCGTCGAGGCCACAGAAAAAACACTAGAAGCACAACTCTACTCTCTGATCTCTGAAGTAGACTTCACTGAGCATGGCATAATTATGCCAAGCACCATATTAGCGCCCGAGCTTAACAGATTAAACTCTGATACTTACGCGATGATCTACCGAGATGATGAGTCAATTTGGCATTCAGAGTCAGCGGTTAATGTAGACTTTGTCCCCCAGCAAATAGAAACAAAAGCGGGTGCCGCCGATTTTAGGCGTGTTGAATATAAAAATACTGTTTATTGGCAGCTAAGCTTAACGGTTATTTTAAATAATATTGACCAATCTGAGCAAGCTCGCTTTATTTTAGTAAAACGCAACGACGCTCTACTTCGTTTAATGGACGGTTTTAAACAAACCTTAGTTGAGTGGATGTTTGTAATGGGGATAGCCATTACAGCTTTAATGGCGGTTGGTTTTATTTGGAGTGCACGCCCACTTCAGCGCTTAGATAAAGAAATAAAGGCCATTGAGTCTGGCGATATTCAAAAAATCAAAGGGCTTTACCCAATAGAATTACAAACTATAAAAGCCGATTTAAACCTGTTACTTGAATCCCAGCAACGACAAAAAGAACGCTACAGAGCATCGCTCAGCGATTTAGCGCATGCTCTTAAAACGCCGCTTGCCGTGCTTAAATCAAGCCCGCTTGCAAATGATGCAGACGCTCAAGAACAGTTAGACCGTATCAATGTGATGATCGAACATCAATTAAAACGAGCCGCCACTGGCGCGTCAGACACTTGGAAGAAACAAACACCCATAAAACCTGTTATTGACTCAATACTCAGTGCAATGGCTAAAGTTTATCGCGACAAAGATATTATTTTTGATTGTATAGTCTCTGATAAAGACTACTTTTTAGGTGACCAAACTGATTTAATGGAGCTGTTAGGCAATTTAATAGACAATGCTTGTAAAGCCTGTCGTTCGCAAGTGACCGTCCAAGTAGTGCAGAGTAAAACGTTATGTATAGGTATAAGTGATGATGGCCCAGGTGTTCCAGAGGATAAGCGTGAATCATTACTTAAACGCGGCACACGCCTGGATACTTATCAAAATGGGCATGGCGTTGGAATGGCCATCGTGTCAGATTTAGTCACTTCGTACCATGGTACTTTGACCATAACCGAAGCTGATAAATTAGGCGGAGCACAATTTATATTAGAGTTTAATTACAATGACAAAAAATAGTACCCGTACAACTTTATTTGCTCTTTTGATACTTTTAATAAGTGTCAATGTAAATGCTAACGATGCTTGCCAATTACCCGACAAGCCAACGATGAATGAGTCGAAGCGCTACATCCAATGTCTTGATACCCAATTAGATAAAGCCAAACAAGAACAAGGTACCTGGGTACAAAAGCGTAAATATGAACTAGTACAATCTGAAGAAGCCACAGGCAATACGCAGGTACTCCAACTATTTATGCGTAGTATAAAAAACAACGAAAAGTACATTGAAAGCGCCTGCCAATGGCGATACATATTACAACTTCCTAACGCAAAAGCAGCCGCTATAAGTTACAAACACTGTGAAATTCAGTTAGTTAACCAATTTACTGAATCATTAAAGCAACCTCTTTAACGCAAATTTAATTAACAATGAAGTTATAATTACACGCTTGACATTATTTAAGCTACAAAACAAACTACCTACCAGTAGATTGATTTAATTAATGAGTAGCTTATGACTAAACCTATACTAATTATTGGAGGCGGGCTTGCAGGGCTTTACGCCGCCACTAAATTGCATCAACGTAATATTGCGTTTTTATTAGTTGAAGCCAAAGCCCAGTTGGGTGGCCGGATTTATTGCGAAGGCTCACTGAGCGCTAGCAATGCGGGCTTTGACCTTGGCCCTACCTGGATTTTCCCTCATCAACCTAAAATTCAGTCATTAGCTAAATCACTCAATTTAACACTGTATGAACAGTACAACCAAGGCGACGTGCTATACCAAGCACCAAATCAAACTGCTCAACAAATTCCAGGCGCTGGCGATATGCAACTGTTTAGGCTCAAACACGGCATGACCACGCTAATAAATAAACTTTACAAGCAATTACCTGCAAAATCAGTGTTATTAAATCACTCAGTCACTGAACTCACAAAAACACATAAAGGCTGGCATTTAACAATAAATAATAATGGCCAAACAGTGCACTACAACACAAAAACTGTGATCACGGCCCTGCCTCCACGCATGATCACTCAACATTTAACGCCCGAGCTCTGGGCAAGCCAAAGGCTCATTAATCGTTTGAATACCACACCTACTTGGATGGCGGGACAGGCTAAATTTGTAGCCACTTTTGATCACGCTTTTTGGCGAGAACGCAATCTATCTGGGCAATGTTTTAGCCGAGTAGGACCTATGGTTGAAATCCATGATGCGAGTGCAGATAACAACAAGCATGCTGCTTTATTTGGCTTTATCGGCGTACCTTATTCAACTCGCAGTAAAGTTACCAAAACACAATTAGTAGAAGCCTGTATTAACCAGTTAACCTATTTTTATGGCGAGGCCGCTAAAAGCCCTACACAGTGTTTTATAAAAGATTGGGCTGAGGATGAATTTGTTGCCAATAACGAGGATAAAACACAACCTTCGCAACACCCAGAGTTTAATTTTAGTGAATTAACACCTGAGCTAAATGAGTTAAATATTCATTTAGTCGGAAGTGAATTTGCAAACAAAGAAGCCGGTTATTTAGAGGGAGCACTTAACGCTGTTGATGACGCATTAAGTGCTATATAGAATTTTAAATGGGGCATAGTGGTAATAAATGCCAGAAGTTAACGTATCGCGTTATCTTCACCACTGCCTAATAATGTGGCGACCCACTTGCCCTCTATGCTGGTTTCAAGACCTATTTTAACAATCATGGTTAATGGGACAGACAAAAGCATACCCACAGTACCAAGTAGCCACCCCCAAAATATTAAAGATAAAAATACAACAAGGGTTGATAGGCCAAGTCCTTTACCTAAAAATTTGGGCTCTACAATGTTACCCATCACCGTGTTTATTGTTAAATAGCCCGCCGCTACCATACCTGCAATTAATGGTCCTTGAGTTATTAAAGCAAGTAAAACTGCAGGCACAGCAGCAATAATTGATCCAATATTCGGAATGTAATTAAACATAAATGCTAAAACGCCCCACAATATAAAGTAGTCAACATTAAGCACCCACAAATAAATAGATACAATAATACCGGTAGCTAAACTAACGAGTGTTTTTATAGCCAAGTAAGAATTGATAGATTCTAAAAAGCGGTCAATTTGCTTCATTTTACTGTCGGGATCTTCAAGAGCCATATGTATTTTATTGCTAAGAAGCGGGCCTTCAAACAGCATAAAAATAACCGTTAAGATTATTAAAAACATGTTTGCCATTACTCCACCAAGTCCTGTCAGCATGTTCGTTGCAACATCAACCATTTTACCTGGATCGAACATCGAAATAAGTTGTTCTTTATTAATTAAAATATTGTATTGCGAGGCTAGGTCGACCAGCCAGATAAACTCTTCTTTAAGTTGCGCTTTATATTCGGGTAGCTGCTGAGAAAAATCGTTAATTGATTGACCAACTAAGCCACCTAAACTGACTCCCAGGCCAACAATAATGAGTACCACAAGCATCACTGCTATGCCTTTTGGGATTTTATAACGTGCAAAAAATTTAATCAGTGGATTACATATAATGGCAATGAATGCAGCTAATATAAACGGAATAATAATTACACTTGCGGCTTTTATTCCTGCTAATACCACCACTAAAGCAGCAAAAACAATTAAGCTTTTATTTACACCTGTCAAACCAGCCAATTTATTAATCCTTTTATTATTTATATGCACACAGTGTAAGGCAAAACCTAATGAAATGAAATAATTACGAAGTGATCATAACCCTTAGTCGTTCGTATAAAGTTCAAAAGCTAAGTGCTAGTGAGTATAAATTTAAAACACTTGCTACAATTATAATTTAAGGATTCAACATGCATATTTTTGTTACAGGTGCCACTGGGCTAATTGGCCAACATTTATGCCCTTTTTTAGAGCACCACAACACGGTTACAGTACTAACCCGTAATACCACAAAAGCACATGTTTTATTGGGTCATAAAATTAAGGCTGTCACTAACATAAGCGATGTTGATTTTAATACCGTAGATGTTGTTATTAATTTAGCAGGTGAGCCCATAGTTAATAAACGTTGGAGCGATAAACAAAAACAAATCATACGCGATAGCCGCATTAATATAACGCAGCAAATTAGCCATGCTATTGCAACAAGTACCACTCCACCTCATACGTTCATATCAGGCAGCGCTATTGGCTATTACGGCAGACAAAGCAATAAGCGTATTGATGAAACCTTTACTGATCCCCACGACGAATTTAGCCATCAACTGTGTAAAGATTGGGAAAACGTAGCGTTAAAAGCACAGTCTGAAAAAACACGAGTGTGCCTATTACGATCCGGCATTGTGTTAGCTAAAAAAGGCGGTGCGTTGAGTAAAATGCTCCCTGCATTTAAATTGTGCTTAGGTGGACCAATAGGTGATGGCGAGCAAGGCATGTCGTGGATTCATATAGACGACATGACACAACTTATTTTATACATAATGAAACACCCTGAAATTTCGGGCCCAATTAATGCCGTTGCACCAAACCCAGTTAGCAATGCAGAATTTAGTAAACGCTTGGGTAATGCGTTATCTCGCCCCGCTTTTATGCCCATGCCTGCATTTGTTTTAAAGGTATTAATGGGCGAAATGTCTGATTTACTTACTACGGGGCAATTTGTCCTACCCACTAAAGCGCAAAAGCATAACTATCGTTTTCATTATGAAACCGTTAAATCGGCCTTAGATAATTTGGTTTAGCTGGTGTTAATTATCCTCAACGTATACTCTGTCCAATAACAACATGGGTAACTACTACTATTTACCCATATTGACCTTTTAAACTTAATACCTAATACTTAAGCTAACTTTAGTATACTTACCCATTTAAAAAGAGAAAAACAATGCTACACCTGCCTACCGTTATTGGTCTCTCTTTTGTACTTAACTTACTAATAGGGTTATTTTTTTTATCAGTCCACAGTTATAAAAAACAATCTTCTTTTTTAATTTTTGGTTTTGCGTGCATCGCATTTTCATTTGCTGAATTATTGGCTTGTTTGAAACTAGTAATTAACTTTCCCTTTATTACTGGCTATTTAGCGAATATTTTTATAATACTCAGCCCATTTTTAATTATTCTTGGACTGCATAAATACAAATACAGCAAATCATTAAACTTACGCCCAATTTACTACCTTCTGTTATTTACTGCGGTGGTTTTATTGTCGGTTTACCCATACTCTGCAGCTCAAATGTTAACTAGCTTTATTATTGCCGGCTTATATTTATTTTCTGCTTACACCATTAGTACTATGGACTTTGTTGCAACCTTGCAAAAAAAAGCCTTAATTACCTGCTTTTTAATCCATAGTTTACTTATGTTTGTTCAAACAGCACTGCTTTCCTTACCTATTTTGAGCGTAAGCGCTACAACCTACTTAGAACCTTTAGAGCTCATTTTAAGTAGTCATTTAATTTTGGCCACTTGCAGTGCATTGTTACTCCCTTATTTATTAGCATCTAATACAGAACATACGCTTGCCAGCATTGCTAATACCGACGTGTTAAGTCAGCTATTTAACCGCCGTGGTTTTTTTACAAAAGGAAAAAACGCGTTAAGTTTGCCACTTTACCAAAACAAAAGCGTGTCACTTATTTTGCTCGATATTGATTTTTTCAAACGCGTTAACGACACCTATGGGCACGAAGCTGGCGATCAGGCCATAAAGTGGATAGCGCAGCATGTGAAATCACAATTTTTGAATGAAGAAATATCAGCCCGAATCGGTGGCGAAGAGTTTGCCATACTGTTACCAGACTGCTCATTAAGTGATGCCAGAAATAATGCTGAAGAACTACGCGAAAGCATAAGCTGTTATCCATTTTATTACGAGGGACACGATATAAATTTATCGGTGAGTGCAGGCGTAAGTAGCGCCATAAACGATGAGCTGACTATAAAAGAATTATTAGCCACCGCCGATAAAAGACTGTACCTAGCTAAAGAAACAGGCCGCGACAAAGTAGTTACCTACGATGAAAAAAGCCTACTTTTACAAGGTTAATTACCAATAAAAGTATATTTATTGGTGTATTTGAATCATAAAAAAGCCCTTCGATGAAGGGCTTTACTACACACAACAATTTATTTCTAATTAATTTGGCACACTCTTATTCACATTTAAGCGTTGCTTCATCTGCTTTGTTTGGTACAAATTGAATATCTGATACCGATACTGACGCTTCACCGGAACTGTGCAAACTAAATGGACTTGTTAAGCTTGCAAAGTTTACGCCTTTATCAGCAAAGCATTTAAGGTCAATCGATACTGACTGCCATTTGCTTAGTAAACTAGTATCTACCACGTTAGAGAGGTTAATACTCTCACCACATTCACCCGAACACATCGCAAGTGAAAGTTCATTGCCAAGCGGTTGATTAAGCTTTATATCAAAACTAATAACACCATTTGCTTCAACATAAGTAATGGTATCTTCAGCAAAACTCGTTACTATTTCAGCACTCGCTTTTTCGCTTCCGTTAAAGTTAAACTGGCGAGCATCTTCTTGCACAACCTTATCTTCTGTTCGATATTTTATAGCGCCAAATTCATGGGTGCTGCTCGACACATCTAACAGTTCATCACCAGATTTGAGCAATAAACGCCAGGGTGCTACCGGTGCCCCCACTAAAATATCCATACTCGTTAGTGATGAATTATCTAATTGCGAGTTTTCATCTAAATTATCGGCAAGTACATTTTTATCACCATAGGTTAAACCAAAGCCATAAGGTAGTAATGGCGAGTAATCATCGTCTCCCTTATTTACAGTTGTTTGAACTGCCGTTTTAGGCCATGAAAAAGACAGCTTGCCTTTAAAATTGTGTTTAATACTGCCGTCGGCTCCTTTTAGTAGTACATCAGCAACACCGCCACCTTCAGTACCAGGTAACCATGCGGCTACAAACGCATCAGATGCATTAAGTTCACTATTTACCCACATTGGGCGACCAGATATAAACACAGAAACAACTTTTATTCCTTGTGCTTTTAATGATTTGAGCAACGCTAACGATTTTTTATTGCCGCGCTCAAATTCAAGGTTATCTCTGTCACCATGGCCTTCCGCGTAAGGCTCTTCACCAAATACAACAATGGCTACATCTGGGCGCTGCTCAAACGCGCCATCATCACTGAGAGTTACTTTACCACCAGCTGCCGTAACTTGCGCTTCTAAGCCTTTATAAATTGATGTAGCTCCCGGAAAATCAGCATTTTTATTGTTAGTCCCCTGCCAAGTAATACTCCACCCACCAGACTGTTTACCGATATTATCCGCACCGTCGCCGGTGATCAGTACATGTTGATTTGGCGCAAGCGGCAATAAGTCATTTTTATTTTTAAGCAATACCAGTGACTCACGAACTGATTGTCGTGCTACTTCACGGTGTTGTTGTGCGCCAATTAATTCTGTTTTTCCTGAATATAAGCGGTTAGCTGGGCTTGGTTTGTCAAATAAGCCCGCACGCAGCTTAACGCGCAGTACACGTGCTACAGCGTCGTCAATACGTGCCATGCTAATCTCACCAGAGTTAACTTGGGCAATGGTATTTTCGTATAGTGGTTTCCAAGCGCCAGTTGGCACCATAAATATATCTAGTCCGGCATTAATAGCTTGTGGGCAGCTTTCGTTACTACAGCCTTTGATTTGTCCGTGACCATTCCAATCACCAACTACAAAACCGTCAAATCCCATACGTGTTTTTAATACATCGGTTAGTAAATATTTATTACCGTGATTTTTAACGCCGTTCCAACTGTTAAATGACGCCATGACTGACTGACTACCAGCCGATAAACCACCTACGTAACCTTGGGCGTGTATGTCAAATAACGATTGTTCACTGTCAATGTTGTTACCTTGATCGTCACCATCAACAGTGCCGCCATCACCTAAAAAGTGTTTAACAGTACTAATGACACGTTTATCACTTAAAAAGCCTTCATCGGCTTTACCTTGCAAGCCATTTACAATAGCTGCTGAGTATTCACGCACTATAGCGGGATCTTCAGAATACCCTTCATAGGTTCTGCCCCAACGATCATCTCGAACAACTGCAACTGTTGGCGCAAATACCCAATCAATACCGGTAGCCATTACTTCTACCGCAGTTACTGAGGCTATTTTTTCAATAAGTTCTGGGTTATTCGCCGCTCCGAGGCCAATATTATGGGGAAATAACGTAGCACCAATCACGTTATTATGACCGTGCACTGCATCGGTGCCCCACATCGTCGGAATTTTGCTGCCATCTAAAGAGTCATCAACAGACGCCTGATACATTTTCTCAGCAAGCGCTACCCAATCTTGTGGTGTAGCATGTTTATCACCATTTGGAAAAGCCCCCCCACCGTTTAGGTAAGAGCCAAAACCATATTTACGCATGTCTTCTACGGTAATATCACGTATTTCAGGCTGAATCATTTGCGCAACTTTTTGCTCTAGCGTCATTGATTTTAGATAGCTGGCTATTTGCGATTCAATCTCAGCCTCTTTTTTTACAGCTATATTAAGCTTTGGCCATATTTGCTCTGCACTTGTCTGCTCTTTATTGGTATTAACCTCTGTACCATTATCATTAGAACATGCCGTTATAGTTGTTACTGATGCAATAAGTGTTGCTAATGCAATTTTATTAAGCGTAAAACGTGTGTTCATTATAAAGTCTCCTTAGCTTGAACGGGTTTACTACCGCTTAAGCCATAAAATACGATGAATATGTAACATAAAACCGGTAAAAAATACGAAAGTTGAACACCCATGTAATCTGCAAATGCACCTTGTATTAGCGGAACAATAGCACCACCTACAATTGCTAAACATAAAATACCAGACCCTTGAGCAGTGTGTTTACCTAAGCCATTTAGCGCTAAGCTAAAAATAGTAGGAAACATAATTGAATTAAATAAACCAACTAATAAAATTGACCACATGGCTAATTGTCCCGATGTGCTCATAGCAATAATCACTAAAATAATAGCCATTGTGCCGTTAAAGCCAAGCACTTTGCCTGCAGGTAGTTTTTGCATAACGGCGGCACCAATGAAACGTCCCACCATGGCACCACCAAAATAATAAGTGATGTAATGCGCTGCTACATGCTCTTTTAATCCAGCTATATTCTCTTGTGCTAAAAAGCTCACCAGAAAGCTGCCAATAGCAACCTCTGCGCCAACATACATAAATATGCCTACCGCACCCAATACAAGGTGGCGATATTGCCAAGCACTTCCTTCAATAGTATCTGAGTTTTCAGCCGCTTCTTTTTGCTCGCTCATGATGTCTGGTAGTTTGAGCCATGCAAAAATACCCGCTAACGCAATTAACATTGCAGCAAGGATTAAGTAAGGAAGTTGAACCGACTCTGCATTTTGCGCAGGTGTTAAAAAAGCATCTGAGGCAGAGCCTAGTATAAGTAATGCCCCAAATGATGGCGCAACAGTAGTACCAAGCGCATTAAATGCTTGCGTTAATGTTAGACGAGAAGACGCTGTTTTTTCAAGTCCCAACAAGCTTACATACGGATTGGCAGATACTTGCAATAACGTAATTCCGCTTGCTAGCACAAATAGCGCTAATAAAAATACAGGATAATTGTGCATTTGAGCCGCAGGGTAGAATAATACACAACCTACTGCAGCGATAAGTAATCCAACAACAATACCCTGCTTGTAACCTAGCTTTTTAACTATGTGACCGCTGGGAATAGATACTAAAAAGTAAGCGCCAAAAAAACAAAACTGTACAAGCATAGCCTGCACATATGTTAAATCGAATACCGCTTTTAAGTGCGGGATTAAAATATCATTTAGGCAGGTAATAAAACCCCACATAAAAAATAGTGTTGTTAACGATGTGAGTGCAAACCCATAATTATTACCGCCTGTGTTTTGCGATTGTGTGTGTGATGTCAGTGGTGCTGAACTAGCCATGTGCTCTCCGCAATTTATTATTATCGTTAACCTTCTATGGATTTTTAATAAATTGGCGGCTAAGCCATGCTATTAAAGAGTTGACCTGAAGGTTAATTAACATTAATCTTAAAAATGTAAGCGCTTTCACAGCTAATTAAATACGAACATGTAACATAATTCAACAATTTTTATTTTTTTATCAAGTCCAGAGTCAGCTACGGGGCAGTAAATATCGGCGCGAAAAGTGCAATTAAGGTTTTAAAAGGTTTGTAACTAATGACTAAAATATCTTTACCAACTTGTTCACCTCTATTAACAAAAGAGTTTATTTACGGTGTAGCAACAGCGTCTTTCCAGATAGAAGGCGGGTCAACACACCGGCTGCCATGTATATGGGATACCTTTTGCGATACTCCAGGTAAAATAGCTGATAACTCTAATGGGCATGTTGCATGTGATCATTACAATAATTGGAAACAAGACATTGATTTAATCCAATCATTAGGAGTCGATGCTTACAGGCTTTCTATCTCTTGGCCTCGCGTTATCACAAAAAATGGTGAGCTTAACCCTGAAGGCGTAAAATTTTACACTGACATATTAGATGAACTAAAAAAGCGCAATATCAAAGCGTTTGTCACTTTATACCACTGGGATTTACCTCAACACCTTGAAGACGAAGGCGGATGGTTAAATCGTGAAACCGCTTATGCGTTTGCTCACTATGTTGATTTAATTACCTTTGCATTTGGTGACCGGGTGCATTCATACGCTACCTTAAACGAACCCTTTTGCAGTGCTTTTTTAGGGTACGAAATTGGCATTCATGCTCCCGGTAAAGTGGGTAAGCAATACGGACGCAAAGCCGCGCACCATTTATTATTAGCTCATGGCCTTGCCATGACCGTGTTAAAACAAAATTCACCGACGACTTTAAACGGTATTGTCCTTAATTTTACACCCTGTTACAGCATCTCTGAAAACGCTGATGACATTGCAGCAACAGCGTTTGCAGATGATTACCTTAACCAGTGGTACATGAAGCCCATTATGGATGGTGCATACCCTGCTATTATTGAACAACTCCCTTGTGAACATCTGCCAGATATTCACGATGGTGACATGGCAATTATTTCTCAATCTATTGATTACTTGGGTATTAACTTTTATACCCGCCAATTCTATAAAGCCCATCCAACTGAAATTTACGAGCCAATAAAACCCACTGGGCCGCTAACCGATATGGGCTGGGAGATTTATCCTGAGTCGTTCACCGAGTTATTAGTCACACTTAATAATACCTATGCCCTGCCACCTATTTTTATTACTGAAAATGGCGCAGCGATGCCCGACAGTTATAATAATGGTGAAATCAATGATGTAGATCGATTAGACTACTACAACAGTCACTTAAACGCTGTTCACAATGCAACAGAGCAAGGTGTAAGAATTGACGGCTATTTTGCCTGGAGTCTAATGGATAATTTTGAATGGGCGGAAGGCTACTTAAAAAGATTTGGCATTGTTTACGTAGATTACAGCACACAGCAACGTACTATAAAAAATAGTGGCCTAGCCTACAAAGCATTAATCTCAAATAGATAATAAAACGTATTTATTAACGCAATTAAAAAAACATAAAGCGAGATAAAGCAACCATGGTTAGTGTAAAAGAAAAAATAGCCTACGGATTAGGCGACACCGCTAGCAACATTATTTTCCAAACGGTTATGATGTTCCTAATGCTTTACTACACTGACGTGGTGGGCTTATCCCCCGCTGTTGTAGGCACTATGTTTTTAGCTGTTCGCATTTTTGACGCGGTAACCGATCCCTTAATGGGCAACCTAGCTGACAAAACACATACTCGCTGGGGGCATTTTCGCCCTTACCTATTATGGCTTGCGTTACCTTTTGCCATTATTAGTATCTTAGCGTTTACTACACCAGACTTAGAAGGCACTGACAAAATAATATACGCCTTCAGTACCTACACACTTCTGATGGTCGCTTACACGGCTATCAACATCCCGTATTGTGCACTAGGCGGGGTGTTAACCGCAGACTCAAAAGAGCGTGTCACTATTCAATCGTACCGTTTTGTATTTGGTATGCTCGGTGGGGTAATTGTTGCTGGGTGCACCATGCCAATGGTTGAATACTTTGGCCAGGGCGATAGCGCTAAAGGTTATCAGTTAACCATGACCGCCATGAGTGTTTTAGGCCTTGTGCTATTTTTACTTTGCTTTTTAGGTACCAAAGAACGTATTCAGCAACCCAAGGAACAAAACATTCCTTTTGCTAAAAGCATTCAAGCGCTCATAAAAAACGATCAATGGCGTACCTTGTGCATTGCGGCATTTTTCTTACTAACCGGTCAAGTGCTTAGGCTAACTTTGGCGGTTTATTACGTAAAATATTACCTAGGCAGAGAAGATTTAATTACCCTATTCATGACCCTAGGCGTGGTTGCCAGCATGGTAGGTTGCGCTGTTGCACAGCCATTAGCGGCGCGTTTTTGCAAAATAAAGGCCTACATAAGTTTACAACTTATCGCTGCAACTATTTGTGGATTTAGCTACTTTATTAGTAGCGATCAACTCGTTTTGGCGTTTGCTGCTTTTATTTTATGGAAGTTCTTTTTAGACATGGCAACCCCACTCCTTTGGGCAAAAATGGCTGACACCATTGATTATGGCCACAAGGTAACGGGTTTACGAATTACAGGCCTCGTCTACTCGGGTGTTATATTTTTTATTAAGATGGGTGTAGCTGTTGGTGGGGCTATTGCTGGTTGGTTACTATCGTTTTACAGTTATCAGGCTGATGTCACGCAAACAATAAGTACTCAGCAAGGAATTTTACTGTCGTTTACTGTGCTACCAGCCCTTGGCTCACTCTTTGTAGCTTATACAATGAAAAAATACACGTTAACCAATCAGGTTGTCGAAAATATTCAATCAAAGCTAACTACAGTTAACAACACTAAGGTATGATTTAGCTGAATAAGTTAAGGGTGAAAGCGAGTCAATAAGTAACATGGCAACAATTTATCAAGTATCAGAGCTTGCAGGTGTATCGTTAGCTACCGTTTCTCGGGTAATGAACAAAAATACAAAAGTAAGCGATAAAACAACTAAAAAAGTACTCGATGCAATGCAAACATTGGGTTACAAACCTAACTCAATAGCCCAATCCTTGGCATCAAATTGCACTAATAGTGTGGGTATTTTAGTATCTGAATTACACGGTCCTTTCTTCGCTCAAATGATGGCGGGGATTGAGTCTGAGCTAAGAGCTGCCGGTAAACACGTTATTATCACAACCGGCCACAGTGAAGAAGACAAAGAAAAAGAAGGCATCGACTTTTTAATTAGCAGACGCTGCGACGCCATAATTTTGCATGTTGAAGCAGTGACTGATGACTACTTAATATCGCTCAGTAAAGGCACAACACCGGTTTATTTAATGAGCCGCTACGTGCAAGAACTCAAAAACAACTGCATTAGCCTAGATAACAAGCTAGGCGGATATTTAGCAACTAAATCAGTACTAGAACAAGGCCATACCGAAATTGCTTATATTGCAGGCCCTCAGTTTAAAGCCGATGCTGCAAATCGTTTGGCAGGTCATAAACAAGCCCTTGAAGAAGCCAATATCACTTTTGACCCATCGCTCTTTTTTGAAGGTGACTTTAACGAAACCGGTGGAAGCTCAGCGCTTGAGCATCTGATGAATAAAAACCTAAGTTTTACCGCCTTAGTATGTGCCAACGACGAAATGGCGTCGGGTGCGATGAAGTATGCCCGTGAACACGGCTACCATTTGCCTAACGATTTATCAATTGTTGGTTTTGATAATGTAATATTTGCAAACTACCTCTACCCTACACTAACAACAATTGATAACCCGGTTGCTAAAATGGGTGAAATGGCCGCAAAGCTTGTTCTAAAAGATGTATACCAAACCAAAAATATCGAAATAAACCGTTTTTTTGAGCCTACGCTAATGCAGCGCGACTCCTCTGCTCCTCTTAAAATTTAAAAAAGCGGCTAATGCCGCTTTTTTAATATTTCATTGCAACGTTTACTGTTACTTTGCAATCCATGGGGTTACTTTTAGTACATTACTAATATCACCGAATGACTGCTCATCCTCTTCCCAATTATCGTCAACATCAAAGTAACAAATCGATTCCTTACACGTCACGTTTTCATCTTTAATGTTTATTGGATTTTTAAAGGTAACAGCCACGCCCTTTTGTTCAGGTAATAAAAACCACATTAATTTACTAACAAAAAAACCAGACAAATCAGTTAGCAATTCATCCAACTCATCATTAATGGTATATAACGCATGTTTTGAAAAGGCTAAATCGTCAAACTCGTTAGCTTCTATTTGTAGCTTTAACTGACAATCATGTTCAAGGTTTTGTGGCTCTATAACAATAACGGCTTTATCTGAATCAAGTTGTTTATCAAAAGGTAGCAACAGCTGCGCACTGTCCGTAAAGTTAAGTGGGTACTCGTTATTTTCTGTTAAAATGGTTCCGTTTTTTATTGCACATGCCTCGTTAGTTGCAATATCGCTTATATAAAAGTTAACGCGAGCATATTGAAAATCCCCTTTATTAACTACTTTTAAACGGTCATAAAAACCATCGTACGACATTACAAACTCTCTGGCATTGGCGCTAAATGCACTTAAGCCCAACAAAAAAAGTAAACTCGCGTAAAAACAACCTGTCATGTATTTATTCATCAAAGTAAGCTCTGTTTTGTCTGATCATCGTATTTAATTCTTCTATATATGCCTCACCTCGCTCAGAGTAAGACATTAAACCATGGGTTAACTTGGTTGCTAATACTGGTTTTTTTTCACGACGCAGGTTTTCACGTATGCCTCGTAACTCTTTGTAAGCGCCGTGGGTATTTATATTTCTGAAATAAGAGCTTACTGCAGCACGCACCGATTGAAATGCAGCGACTTCGTGTGCTGCGCCAGTGTTACGACGCTTTGGCACCATGCCGCAACCTTTTGAGTAACACCACTGACCAAAAAAATTCAGACCAATTCGCGCAAACCGAGAGGTCCCCCAAGCTGACTCATTTGCAGCTTGCATTAATGCCATTTCTTTAGGAATAATATCAACACGTCGCAAAGCCTGAGTTAGCACAAGTGTGTTAACCGTTTCAGGTAAGCCATATTGTTTAAGGATTTTTACAATATCTTTGTTTTGTTTCTCTTCAAGCGATAGGTTGTTTTCAAGCATCATACGGGCTATTTCTAGCTTGGCACGTTGTTGTAATATTTTTTTATTTTCAGCCTCAACATGAGGGCGAATAAAATCAAAAAATGCGCGTTTTTTCTCTTTTACATCGGTAAATTCAGAAAATTTAGGCAACGTGACATTGTGTAACGGCTTTTCTTTTTTCTTCACTTTTTTAGCTTGTTCACTGGTGGTTTGATCTACGCTATCGGTTTCATCACTTTGTACAAACGGGTACGCAAGCGCCCATATAAAAAGGATGGCTAACAAAAACTGAAAGATAATCTTAAGCATGTATTGTCTCATTCAAACAACTATTTATGTATGGTAACTACACACACATACGAACCTTCATTATACCTAAGCCACTATATAAACGCGAATTACAAAAATATGTTCATTCGCAATTTATAAGTGCATGGGTATACTAAGCACTAAACAGGTTAAATAGTGGTTTAGCAGTATGGACAAAGTTTGGCAAAGTAGAATAATAGAGCAATATAAACACAGACCTAACGACAACCGTTCACCTTGGCAGGTTGACCGCTCAAGAATCATTCATGCCGCTGCGTTTAGGCGCTTACAAGCTAAAACACAAATTATGGGGATTGGCCTAAACGATTTTTATCGTACCCGCCTTACCCATTCGTTAGAGGTGTCACAAATTGGCACCGGTATTTTAAGGCATTTAAAAGCACAGCACAGTGATTTTAGCCATTTCCCATCAACCGGTTTACTCGAAACACTTTGCCTAGCTCACGATATTGGCCACCCACCCTTTGGCCATGGGGGTGAAATTGCCCTCAATTATATGATGCGAAACCATGGTGGCTTTGAGGGAAATGCACAAACCTTACGCATTGTTGCCAAGCTAGAGCCATACAGTAATGGGTATGGTATGAACCTTACACGCCGCACATTACTGGGGTTTATTAAATACCCAGCGTTTATAAACGAGTTGTGGCACACCATACCTGATACTCATAACACACGTGCGTTTATTAAAGCCGATGATTGGCGCCCAGCAAAAGGGTTATACCAAGACGACGCACACATATTTAACTGGATTGTTGAACCATTAAGCCAAAACGACAAAACACTATTAAACACCCACGCAACAATAGATAAACACCGTGCCAAAACGCTATATAAATCACTCGACAGCGCCATAATGGAACATGCCGACGATATAGCTTACGCCGTGCACGATTTAGAAGACGCCATTGCAACTCATGTTTTAACATTAGATGACTGGCAAACACATGCATTACCTCACTTGCAAGCGCTTAATTTTGACTGGCTAAATAGCTTACTTGAAACGTTAACATCTCGACTTTTTTCAAAAAATGATTTTGAACGAAAAGACGCCATAGGTGAGCTGGTGAACACCTTCATCATTCATATTCACTTAGACATACAACACGAGGCATTTGAATGCCCTATTTTAAAATACACAGCCAAGCTCCACCCAGAGTATGAAAACGTGCTACAAATACTCAAGCACTTTGTATTTCAACGCTTAATTCGCGACCCTGAAATGCAACAAATTGAGTTTAAAGGGCAAAACTTACTCATTGAATTGTTTACCGCGTTTGCAAGCGATCCGCTTCGTTTATTACCCGAAACCACGCAAGCACAGTATATTGCAGCGCAAAAGCACAACCAAGGTATGCGCATTATTTGTGACTACTTAAGTGGCATGAGTGATGAATACGCATATAAAACCTATCAGCGATTATTTTTGCCAGTGCAGTAGTCAAGCATGAGGGCTTTTGAGGTGCCCAACATAAACAAATAAGCCGAGTAAATTTACTCGGCTTATTTATTTTTTAAACGTATACGCGTTTTATAACTCTTTAACGCCCATGTTATATAACGTAAAACCAAACATATCTGCGTATAAATCTATAACCTTACTGGTTGGTGTACCTGCACCATGGCCTGCATTAGTTTCAATGCGGATCAGCGTAGGGTTGTCACCGGCCTGCTTTGCTTGTAATTCAGCGGCAAATTTAAATGAGTGTGATGGCACCACACGATCATCATGATCACCGGTTGTTACCATAGTGGCTGGATATTCAACGCCTGCTTTAACATTGTGAAGTGGCGAGTAAGCTTTAATATATTCAAACATTTCTTTACTTTGCTCACTAGTACCGTAATCGTATGCCCAACCAGCGCCCGCTGTAAATGTATGGTAACGAAGCATATCAAGTACGCCTACGGCCGGTAATGCAACTTGAAATAAGTCAGGGCGCTGCGTCATAACCGCACCGACTAATAAACCACCGTTTGAACCACCGCGCAGTGCTAAACGTTTTTTAGACGTGTACTTTTTATCTTGTAAGTACTCTGCTGCTGCAATAAAGTCATCAAACACATTTTGCTTTTGCATTTTTGTACCGGCATTGTGCCAATCTTTTCCATATTCACCACCACCGCGAATATTTGCAACGGCATACACTCCACCTTGCTCCAGCCAAAGCGCGTTAACGGGGCTAAAACTTGGCGTTAAACTTACATTAAAACCACCGTAACCGTATAAAATAGTCGGGTTTGAACCGTCTAATTTTATACCCGTTTTGTAAGTGATGATCATCGGCACTTTAGTACCATCTTTTGATGTGTAAAAAACTTGCTCAGAGGTGTAATCGTTACTATTGAAATCGATTGCCGATTCACGATAGACCTTTGACTCGCCAGTGCTTACATCAAACGAAAAAGTAGTCCCTGGGGTTTTATAGTTAGTAAACGAGTAATAAAGCGTTGTTTGATCTTTTTTACCGCGAAAACCACGTGCAGTCCCTACGCCTGGTAAACTAATTTCACGGATTAAATCACCTTGCTTGTTGTATTGCTTAACCTGCGAAATTGCATCCACCATGTAATTAGCAAAAAAGGTATTCCCCCCTTTGCTTAGGTTAAGTACGTTATCGGTCTCTGGAATAAAATCGACCCAATTTTCAGGCGCCGGGTCATTTGCGTTTACCGTAACCACTTTTTTATTGGGTGCGTTTAAATTTGTAACTAAGTAGAGCGTATCGCCGTCGTTATCAATCACAGATGTATCTGAATCTGCGTTACCTACAACAGTAATAAAATCACTGTTTTCTTTACTTAAGTCTTTTATAAACAGCTTGTTTCCAGACGTTGAAACACTGGCCGAAATTAGCAAGTACTTGCCATCATATGTCACATCGGCGCCAACGTAACGATGCTTTTGCGCCTCGCTGTCGCCAAATACAACGCGATCGTCATTCTGCGATGTACCTAAAGCATGGTAATACACTTTATGTTGATCTGTTTTAGCCGACAGCTCACTGCCTTTTGGCTTGTCGTAGCTAGAGTAGTAAAATCCTTCATTACCTAGCCAATCAATACCACTAAATTTCACATCAACTAAAGCTTGCTCTACTTGCTCTTTAGTCGTTGTATTAATAACGATAATTTTACGCCAATCACTACCACCTTCAGATACTTGATACGCTAATAAACTGCCATCTTCAGAAAACGACAAACCCGACATAGACGTTGTGCCATCGTCACTAAACTTATTAGGATCTAAAAATACCTCAGGGGCATCATCACCTTTGCTACGGTATAAAACAAACTGATTTTGCAAGCCGTCGTTTTTGTAAAAGTAGGTGTAGCCGCCCTCTTCAAATGGCGCACCTATCTTTTCGTAATTCATCAGTTTTTCAAGGCGTTCCTTGAGCTTATTTCTGTAAGGAATTTGTTCTAAGTATGAAAAAGTAGCTGTATTTTGAGCGTTGACCCAATCAGCTGTTTCTTCACTCATATCATCTTCTAACCAACGGTAAGGATCGGCAATATTTTCTCCAAAATAGGTATCAACTACATCCCCTGTTTTGGTCTCGGGATACACCACTGAGTTAGCTTTATTCATAGATAATTTTACTTCTTTTTGATCCGACGTATTGGTGGGCTCTGAACAGCCACTCAGTGCTAACAATACAGCACAGGCAAGGGTACGTTTAAGTAACATAATGTGTGTTCTTATTATTTATTAAGTAGTAGTAATAACTTATGAGTTTTTTAAGCTTATGTCTATTAAGATGCGTTAAGTGCCATTTATCGCTGTAAACAAGTGTAAACTTACGCTTTAATGGTAAAAACATACAATAAAAATAAAGCGTGATTTATGGAAAAAAATGAGCCTAGTTTCAACAGTTTTAAAGCTTTTTACCCTTATTATTTAAAGGAGCATCGCAACGTAACCTGCCGGCGTTTGCATTTTGTAGGCAGCCTATTGGTACTTATGGTCATTATTAGCGCATTATTAAGCCAAACATATGCGTTATTGTGGCTATTACCCGTAATTGGCTATGGCTTTGCATGGGTGGGGCATTTCTTTTTTGAAAAAAACCGCCCAGCCACGTTTAAGCACCCTTTTTATAGCTTATGGGGAGACTGGGTTATGTTTAAAGATATACTCACTGGAAAAATAAAATTTTAATAAAGTTACTCGCACCAAAAAGCCACCTTAATTAGGTGGCTTTTTGGTTACTTTATATCAATTCGCTTAATAGAGTATTAAACGCTAAACCACTTTAGTTAACCAACCATGTGTATCTTCTGCTTTACCCCATTGAATGTCGTTCAATGCTTGGCGCAGACGCGCGGTTGTTGGCCCAGGCTCCCCTGTGCCCACTTTGTATTCTTTATCGTTATGAATAAAAGTACCCACAGCCGTTAATACCGCGGCAGTACCAGAAAGCGCAGCCTCTGTACCTGGCTTTGCAGCACGCTCTAAAAGCTCAGTGACTGTAAAATTACGTTCGCTAACCGTCATGCCTAAATCTTTAGCAATCGTTAAAATGCTATTACGCGTTACGCCGTGTAAAAAGGTGGAGTCGAGCGCTTTGGTTATAATTTCGTTGCCATCAATCAAAATAAAGTTGGCAGCACCGGTTTCTTGTACGTCCCCACCTGGGCAAAATAATATTTGGTCTGCTTGATACTGCTTGCGAGCTGCGCTAATTGGACCAAGCGCACTGGCGTAGTTACCGCCACTTTTAACCATGCCCATATGAGGTGCACAGCGCATACCATCTTCTTCAAGTAAAACACGTAGTGCCGTTGCACCACCGGCAAAATAATCACCAACGGGCGAAAGTAAAGTGTATAACAATGAGCTCATTGAAGGTGCTGCTGCCTTACCAATTGCCGCTTCTGTGCCTATGTGTGTTGGACGAATATACATAGAGCCAGGCGGTAATGGAGTTTCATCAGCATATTGGCGAACAATATCAATAATCATCGTTTTAAGCATATCGCCATCAAAACTTGGTAAGCTTAAAAGTGCAGAACTTTGCTGCATACGGGCTATGTTTGCATCCATTCTAAAAATATAAACAGACCCATCGTCATGACGAAATGCTTTTAAGCCCTCAAAACAGGTGCTTGAATAATGAAGAACGTGTGCACCAGCATGAAACTCAAGCTTATCGCATGGAACAACTGAGGTTTCGCTCCATTGATTATCTGAAAAACGAGCTTGAATCATCTGCGGCATAAACACAGTACCAAATGCGGCCATTTTAATCTCTCTTGTGTGGTCTATTTTTCTCCATTGTATGACAATCATGCATCATTTAACCATAGCTAAAGTAACGGATTTTTAATTAACAATAAGAAAAAACAACACTCACTGTATGTTAATTAATCATAACAGCAAAAAACCGGCATGTGCGCTAACAAATGCCGGTTTATGTTTTCAATTTTTAAAGCGCTTTACGCAGCCCTATCGCTATTTAAACGAGTATCTAATAATTCGCTTTAACACCGAGCCATATTGTTTAAAAAATCCGCCAGTATGGTAATCAATGCCGTGTTTTTGCATAACCGCTTGTACCTGAGGTGCCACTTCTTGATAACGTGACGACGGCATATCTGGAAATAAATGGTGCTCAATCTGGCAACTCAAATGCCCTGTTAAAATATGAAACCAATTCGCCCCTTTAATATTAGACGAGCCCAATACTTGACGATAATACCACTGGCCTTGTGTTTCATTTATACAGTCTTGCTCTTTAAACGTTTCGGTGTCTTCAGTAAAGTGGCCGCAAAATATAATTGTCGAAGTCCATAAATTACGCAGTAAATTTGCTAATAAATTACCCGCTATCACCCACAAAAATAAAGGCCCTGCTAATAACGGAAATATCGCATAATCTTTAATTAACTGCCTAGCGCCTTTGCTAAAAAAGCGCTGTTTTAATGTGGTATGCGACACTTGCCCTTCACGGTTTTCTTTCTTTTTCCCCATGAAAACGCGCTCTGCTGCTAGTTCATGGTACGACACGCCCCACTGAAACATCACACTTAAATTTATATAAGTAAAAAACTGCCACACATTTTTAAAGCGCCATTTGAAATCATCACTTAAGCGCAGCAGTCCATAACCAAAATCACGGTCTTTGCCAATAATGTTAGTGTATGTATGGTGCTCAAAATTGTGAACCCGATGCCAACTTTGGCCATCGCAGGCTATATCCCATTCATATTGCTCAGAATTAAGCTGTTTGTCGTTCATCCAGTCGTATTGCCCATGCATAACATTATGGCCAATTTCCATATTATCGAGAATTTTAGCCAAGGCCAGTAACAAAACACCTGCAACCCATAGTAAAGGCTGAATAAATCCAAGCATTAATAATATTCGCCCGCTCCACTCACATAGCCTTTGCTTTCGAACGACAGAGCGAATGTAGTCAGCATCTTTTTGCCCTACTTTGGCAAGCGTATTCATTTTTATGGTATCTAAATCGCTTGCAAGCTGGTCAAAGTTTATATTTTTCATAATTGTAACTCCAAGTTACTCACAGGTTGGCTTATACAAAGCTGAATTAATTGCTCGCCGTTGTCTGACATTTCACCTGTTTTTAAATTACGTACAATTCCCGATTTTTTAATACATTGGCACTGATGGCAAATACCAATTCCGCAGCCACGTTTTACCGGTAATTTTTTAGCTTCAAACTGGCTAAGAAGTACATCATTGCCTTCAACAATGTGAGCTTGGCTGTTCACTTTTACAGTAAACTGATCTTCATTGTTTACTTGGGGTAACGTTAAGCCAAACGCTTCTTGGTAGTAATTAAGGTCATGTTTTTTAGCAAACTCTTGTACTGTTTGCATAAACCCTAGTGGCCCACAGCAATATATATCGGGATTGTCCCACTGTTTAATATTGCTGGTAATGTCGCTCGACTGCTCACGTGTTAACAATAAAAATGAAAAATGACTAAATTGTGTGGCCAATTCTCGCAACTCATCAACACATTGGTGCTCGCCTGATTTTGCGTAATACACCAAATTTACTGCTTTGGTTGTTTGCGCTAAGTAATCGTCAAGCATTGCTAGCATCGGCGTTATACCAGACCCACCAGCTATAAATGTGGCGGGAGTATGTGTATTTTTAAATACAAACTCACCCGATGCAGCCGATATATTGCACCATGTACCCGCTTTAGCTTTGTTGTTTAATAGCCCGGTAAATCGTCCTTGTTCGCTTGTTTTAATTAACAAACGTATAAATCCCGTTTCGTTGAAATATTTAACACCTGAAGCAACTGTAAAAACGCGCGTTAATAATCGTCCATTCATTTCAATGGTTAAGCTGATGTGTTGCCCTGCGGTATGCGCAGGCCATTGTCTACTTGGTTTGAGCTGCAAACTCAAAAATTCACCATTCAATGATTCTGAACTAATCAGTTGTGCTCTAAATTGCCCTGCACGCCAAGCAGGTTTGAACACTTGCATTATTGGCTCTATATAGCCTGCAAACGTTTGATGGTGTAAAAACCACGTTGAAAATTGATTTAATGCCTGCGTCAACATTCTAATAAAATCTCTATATTGGTCTATTGCTCAATGGTTTGTGCAAACTGGGGTGTTAGCACAAATCAGAACCTTAATTATTTGAGCGTACAAGTGTAAGCTCAAACTTCAGCGCACAAGTGTACGCTGAAAATTTGAATTTTCAACCCTATTAGCGTATTTATTCCACAATTTAGTTAAAAAATCGAATGAAAAACAAACTAAACAAAATTAATAAACGTATTTGTAAACTTACTTTAAAAGTAAAAATAGACTTTACTAATTGAGCTTACTCATTTTTAAAGTTCGCGGCTAACATAGGTAACTAGCTAAAAGTAATGGTATTTTTCACTTGTCGCAACACTTAGCAAATTTTTACTGCTCGTGCTAACGTAACCCTAATTTGATTAATTTTGGAAATATCATGGTCAACATAAAATCAAAAAAATATACATATTCTGTTAAAAGCGCCGCGCTAACGGCTGCTTTATTTTCGCTTTCTGCTATGCCAGTCAGTGCAGTAGATTTTAAAGCGCTGTCGAGTTTGCCACTAAATGTAAAAACAATAAGCGTTGCTGAGGGTGTGACTATTCCTTGGGCAATAGAGGCATTACCAAACGGTGATTTATTAATTACCGAGCGAAGTGGAAAACTATTTTTATTACGTAAAAACACCTCAACGCTTACTCAAGTAAAGGGATTGCCCGATATAGACGCTAACGGCCAAGGCGGCTTACTTGATTTAGCACTGCATACCGATGATAAAAACAACCAATGGCTTTACCTTACTTACTCAAGTACTGAGGGCAAAGGCAGTGGTAGTAACACGGCGTTAATGCGCGCAAAATTGAGCGATGATCACACTCAACTACTAGAGCTACACGTTTTATACAAAGGTGAGCATAATAGTACAAAAGGCCAACACTACGGCAGTCGTATTGTGTTTGATAAACAAGGCTATGTTTATTTTTCAATAGGAGATCGTGGTTCTCGCGACATCAACCCGCAAGATCTTACTCGCGATGGAGGTAAAATTTATCGCCTTCATCAAGATGGCCGTATTCCAACAGATAACCCCTTTGTTAAACAAGCCGATGCTAAGCATGCCGTATGGTCTTACGGGCATCGAAACCCGCAAGGCATGTGGTTTGATACAAAAAATAATGTACTTTGGGCTCACGAACATGGCCCCCGAGGCGGTGACGAACTTAATTTAATAAAACCAGGATTAAACTACGGATGGCCAGTAGTTAGCTATGGCGTAAATTACAGCGGCACGTCATTTACAGACCTGCAAACAAAGGAAGGCATGCAATCGCCAACATCACAATGGACACCATCTATTGCGCCATCAGACATGCTATTTGTCACCAGCGACAAGTACCCTAAATTAAAAGGTAAAGTGCTTTTATCGTCGATGAAGTTTTCGTTTTTAAGTGCACTTACTCTTGAAAAAAACACGTTAAAAAACCAAGAAAAAATATTAGAAGGCATTGGCCGCGTAAGAAGTTTAGCCCAAGGTGCTGATGGTTACATTTATTTAGGCCTAGATGGCCAAGGTATTAAACGCCTAGAGCCTGAGCTATAAAACCGTTTAGTAACCGCAGCATAGCAAATAATTCGTTTACCTTGTTTTAATTTAATAAGGTAAACGCCTTACTGCTAAAAGAACTTTTTGTCGCTTTGTAGCGTATGGTAATGCAATCACTTTTATAAAATTAAGCGAGTCCCATGTTTTCGATATTCAAATCAGACCCAACAAAAAAATTACGTAAAGAGTACGACGCCAAATTAGAGCAAGGCATGCAAGCTCAGCGTAAAGGCGACATTAAAAGCTACGCCATGTTAAGCGAAGAAGCCGAAAAAATCTGGAGTGAAATAGAAGCGCTTGAAGCAAAAAAAACCAAATAAATTCGTATTAAACGTGTTTGCCCGTTTCACAAGCAGGTAGACGCGTTTAGTAAATAATTAATTACCTCTTTGTTTTACAGCTCCGACCCGCAAAAAACCTACCCTTATAATAGCCTTACACAAACAATTGTATTTAAAGCGGATACTTATATTATCGTTGCCATTTTTTAGAGGTGGTAAAATGGTTTAAAAAAGCTTTTGGTTTTTATTTTAAATCTTTAATTACTGCAATTGCTAAAGCGATGGCGTTTTTCCTCCTAAGTCAGAAAGTGAGGACAATTTCCTCTTTTTTGCCTGTTGTTAAAAGTGCTATGGTCAACTATATCCGACTTAAAGTTTAATACTCGCAATGTGTTACAGGATTTGTTATTAATATTAAAAATAAATAAGAGGACATACATTGCTCATAGAGGAAAGTGTCCTTTGATAAAGTTGTTAGGTGCTACGGTGAAAAACCAAAAATCTTCGTTTTTTTTAGTACCATTTTTATTGCTGGCAACGCCGTTTGCTTTTATTTCTAAGCTTTTCGAAAACCGCATCGAACTGTCACGAGTCGAAGTACAGAGTATCCTTGATAGAATGCGGAGTAATGAGCCAGATGAGAATCTTTGGGATGACTTTTTAAGTGTTCCAATTAAAGATAATTTTTTGGATATGATTCGTGAAAAAGTTGAGGTTTTATGGGCTTACGATGAGTACTTAACCAAAAGCGCAAGTGGTCAATATATACTTAATCAGAAAGGCTTGGACGAATTAGCCAACATAATTCAGGAGCTACGCTTTGGTCGCACCTAACAAAAAAATTAAGTTCGCCCGATCCGCGGGCTGGGACGCCGTGATTAGTAACTCTGTATTCATTCAGTTCGCAATTATGTTTATTGGGTTAATTAAAGTTTGGGGAGATAGTGGATTAGGCAACATTACTATGGGTAATTTTTTATACGCAATGGCAATCACAATTCCTCTATCCCTTATTACTGGGCTACTGATAGTTATGTATGAATCACGTAAAGGTAAAAACGATGTATAACAAACCAATCAAGCGAATGCGAGAAGCTATTGCGGATTTATTTGCACTGCAAGCGCACCGCTTATTGGGGTATTATGTGCCAAGAGGATAATATGGAATACAGTCCTTTATTAGAAGTTCAGGATCAGACCTTAGTCATAACTCGATCCACATTGTCGGAGTTAAAAAGCTTTAAGGGTAGTGATTTTTTTGCTGAACTGCCAGGAAGTGTTCCAAACGAAAAACAGCTATTAACTAAAACACTAGAATCAATTTTAGACACTCTTATTAATGGTCTTCTGCAGAACCCATCAAAATTTTGGGTCATGGAAACGTTTTTGCCAGAATTAAAAATCATGGAAATGCAAGACACTGAGGCGAAAGAACACTTTGGGGACCATTTAGAGATAATTATGGATATCCTACATATAGAAAGCTCAGATGGCTTATTGAGCTACTCCTTGTAAGGATGTATCGGGTGGCACATAACAAAAAATTTAAGTCACTCACTTGGTTCGCTGGGACGCAAATATTTGGGGCGGCTTCGCCATTGTGCCCCACACTTCTGCGCCCCTTATATAAAAGTTAGGTATACACATGAGTCTTCTGCCAATGGCTGATGCAGTGTCCGATGAAAAGGACGTGAAAGAAGCTAAAAGGATTATTGCTGAAAAGCAACTGGTTGGTGCTGCCAACAATACAAAATGGAATGAACTCATCTCAGAAATACGAGTTCTACCCAATCCCCCTTGCTACCGAACAAAGGTTGTAAATGGTTACGTATCAGGTTGGGATAGCGAATGGTATTATCACTTACCATTTCCACTGCTTTGCGTTGAGTGGATTGATATAGAACTAACTGAAAATGTATTAGCTCTTGTGAATGAAATTGGTTTTGAGTTCGAAAAAACTAAGTCAATAATCAGGATTTGGGGTTACTTTCCAAAGTGTTACGAGGGTTTTGGGGAAGAGTATACCTAACAAGCCAAGTCATCGAAAAACCACTCACTGACTGCTCCAAAACGTTCTCGTTTTCAGATGCTTAGGGGGTTAGGCGACAACAAGGACATCGCAAATTATGGACACATTTTTTTCAGCACTATCTGGTTGCTCTGCAGCCGTTGCTGCTTACTTCTCATTCCAAGCTATAAGGGAATGAGAAGAATGTTTTTTTTGTTAAAAGAAATGATGTAGCAATCAATATCGATTTTTTATACAGAAAATTTCAGTTCGAGTATGAAACTTTCTATATTTCTAAATATTTAGGCAATCAAGAAATTATTGTATCTTCGAAATATTTCGTAGACGAAGCCTTATTCGAGAAGTTTATCGATCTTTTACATAAGTTACATAGACTAGAGCATAATTCAAAGTCTGGTGCAGAAATAAATGACCTATTGAGAGAAATAGATCAACTATTCATAGCTATACTTCCAAGCCAGAGGCTAGATGAATAAGTGTCGCCGAACAAAAAATCAAGTCACACACTTCGTTCACTGGGACGCAAACATGCCCATTATGCTCCTCATGCCTTCGCCCCTTATTTTAAAAATTAAGGCTTCAGAATTACTCATTTTTAAGAAAATTAGCCTGTTTTATAGGTTCCAAATAGCATTGCCTAATGCTTTAAAAACGCTTAGAGTTAATTACAGGAACCCTTTTTTAATTGAGTTTGGCTGTTGGAGTTATTCTACAGTCTTATTATAAGCCCTAAATAGAATCGAGTTTATGTCTCTGTTAGTTTGTAAAAAATGTAATTCAATAACTACCGCAAGGATTAAAACTCCCAACGCTAGGCAACAAAATTATGTTTGTCCTGTTTGTGGTACTTCAATTAATACATTTAAGATTATTAATTATGTAATTGGTCTTACTGTTTTGTTTACGCTTTGGGTTATTTCATTTTTCTCTCATCATATGATTGAGGGGAATTTTAAGTTTAACCAAGAGAATCAATTATCATTAATAGCCGTTAGTGTACTAGTAACCTTTATTGGCTACGTTACTTACAGACGCTCCAAGGAAGTTGAAAAATCTAAAAAGTGGGTGTTATTTGGTAGTATTGCAGGGGTATTACTTTTAAATGAAATTCATACAGCAGCCTTAAGAGTTTGGGGCCTATAAGGAGGTTAAAATAAACATTGCTCTTCCCGTTTAATTGGCCTCACTATTATTTTCATCATACACATTTACAGGATTAATTTGCATTAGCAGTGCGGGGTTATCAATTGGTTTAAACCCATATTGCGCATAAAAGCCATGCGCATCCGATGTGGCTAATAAAAAGCGCCTGAGGCCTTGAAGCTCAGGGTGTTCTACTATTGTTTTAATGAGTAACTTGCTCAGGCCACGCCCTTGTAGGTGCGGGATAATAAATACATCTGCCAAGTAGGCAAAAGTAGCGTTGTCGGTAACTACCCGTGCAAAACCAACTTGCTCGTTATGAGCGCTGTAAACGCCAAAGCACATTGAGTTATCAATCGCTTTTTGCATCACACTTTTAGGTATGCCTTTTGCCCAGTAACTATTAGCAATAAAGTTATAAATAACGTTAAAGTTCAGCTTAGACTTGTCTGTACTAATTGAGTAGTTGTGAGGTTGTTGAGTCATTTTGAACTATCCAGTACAGTGTTTAATAGTTTTTTACATACTTTAACTGTGTATCGTGTAGTTTTGAAAGCAACAGTAACGAACAAATAGCGCCAAATAACGCTAATGCCATATCAGACTGTGTATCCCACACATACCCTTGCGTCCCTAAAAAAGCCTCAGCGTTTTCACCGGTCAGTACTGCCACCCACCATTCTATTAATTCGTAAAACGCACTAAACGCCAAACTGACAGATATAACAAATAAAGTTAACCAACCTCGGCCATTCACAACCTGCTTTCGTAGCAGTATTTCGCGCGCTAGCAAAGCAGGCACAAACCCCTGAAAAAAGTGCCCTACTTTGTCATAGTTATTTCGCTCGCTACCTAATAAATTGTCAAATAAAGGTACTTCTGCGTAGGTATAGTGGCCACCCACCATCAGCACAATACAATGCACTAAAATAAAAAAGTACAATAAAGGGGTTAATTTAAAATGTTTATACGTGCTTGCTATAAGTGCTAATCCAATCACTGCGGGGATAACTTCAAGCAGCCAAGTAAATTGATCTTTAGGGTTAATGCCAGACCAAATTAATGCACCAAAAAAAAGGCTAAGCCATGCAAATTTCACGAGTATCCTTTCCTTATTTATTTAATTTTAATACAGTCTACCTTTTCAATATTAACAAAACTACCACCTGTTATTGGCTCAATTAATAGTAAACAGTACTTTTATCTGTAGTTAGTTTTAGCCGTTAACCGATTAAATAAAGTAGGGAAAAACCGTTTTATTGTTGGTGCCCAACCACTTAACCCTTGCCCTACAATAACTTCGTCTTTTTTGTTGGCAATTGCTTTTATCATTTTTGCAGCAGCATCAGATACTGCCATGCCGTTTTCAATTGATTCTTCAGGTTTATTTTGTGCGACGCCCTGCTCGTTTAACGAGTTATGCGCAATCGCTGTTTTTATCGAACCGGGGCAAATAGTTAAGCAATGAATATTGTGTTCAGCCACTTCCGCCCGCAGGCAATCCATAAATCCTACAACTGCATATTTTGAGCCTGAATAACCCGTTCTAAACTTTGAGCCAACTTTTCCTGCCACACTACTAATAGCCACAATTGAACCGCTTTTTCTGGCAACCATTGAGGGTAATATTGCTTTTGTCAGTGCTATTAAACCAAAATAATTAACCTCCATAAGCTGGCGGTATACATTAAAGTCGTTTTCTAAAAATAAACTCCGCTGAGATACCCCGCCATTATTTATTAAAATATCTATAGCGGGTATGTCATCAATTTGTGAATTCACCGAGCTAAGCACTTGCTCTGGGTTTGCTAAATCAAGCGGTATAATTAAATGTCCATCACCTTCAAGCGTTGCTTTTACCTCAGTGAGCTTTTCAACATTGCGGGCAGATAAAATAATGCGTGCGCCTAACTTTGCAAATTGAACGGCAAGCTCTTTGCCAATACCTGACGATGCGCCGGTGATCCACACTGTTTTATTATTAAAATCCATTTGCACCTCTTTACTTTATTACGCTTTTGTTGGCCCAGCTATCGTATTCACTTCGTTTTCAAGCTGTTTGTAAAATCCCATTAAAAATAATAATTCAACGGTTACGTACAATGGGCCAATAATTAAACCTATTAAATCATCAACAAACGCAGGCTTTTTACCTTCATAATAATGCCCAATAAACTGCAGCACCCAACCAAAAACAAATACCCCCACGCCAATGCTTAACCAAGGCCAAAAAGCCATAGCCGCGATTGGCTGCGCCGCTAAAAGTAATAAAGTAAACAAAACGCCCATTATTAAGCCAAGCGACACACTTAACATTAAGTAATACACCACGCTTGCAAAAACAAAAAGCTGTGCACCATCAATAAGTAAGCTGCCAAGGGGTAACTGAATACGCGCTAATAAGCACAGCACCGCAAATACAATAAGCGGAATACCAAAAAAGTGAGTTAAAACATTGCGTTTAGAGCGGTGGTATAAACCATATTTGCCCAGTTGTTGTTGAAGTGTTTGCATTGTGTATTCCTCTATAAAGTTTTAACTAAAAACTGAACATAACAAATAAAAGTGTAGCAACAATGTCACCTACCCGACACTTACAAAACTAAACCAACGCTGAAATAATACGTCCCTTTTCCCACTCTGGTTGACAATCCATTCTTTCGCGCCCTTTTTGATACTCTTGTTCAAGCATTTTTTGTAGTTCATCCATTTTTTTATTAATTGAATCACTGTCAGCGCCTTGCTTTTGTAACTGCTCAGATAACGCTTCTATTAATGCTTTTATCTCGGTTATTTTGTCTTTATCGATACCTAAACGCTGGTATACCAATGCCTCTTGGGCATTTTGTAAAAAGTTATTAGTAACCTTTGGCCCATTTAACGATTTCTCTTCTTTGGTGGTCTGTTGAATAGGGAGATCAATTGCCGCACGGTTACTTTTTAATGCCGTATTAGTGTCACTCACATAGCTACTATGTTGATTTATAAAGGGAGTTATCATCATTAGCTTAAATCCATTGCCGCAAAGTATTACTTGTAGCAATTTTGGTTCCAACAAAGAGTGCAAGTAAACTAATTTAAAGCTAGGGTCTGTTGTTCTTTTATGGTTGAATTTTCAGCGACCTATTTGATATTTGGGTAAGGTAAAGCTAGGCAACCAACACTCTAGTTAAACCATTTAGGGTGTGTTTTTTATCTGGCTAGTAATTTTTAATTCAACGCAGTCAGCGCTAAAAAAACGGTTTGTTATAGGCTTATTGTTCGCCGCTCAATTTAACTAGCAAGCGCCTGTAGTTTACGTATATCCAACACAGTAATGCACTGATACCCCAAACTAATGGCATTTAGTTTTACCAGTTTTTGTAGTATTTGATTAATAGTTTGCCGTGTTAGGTAGGTCATATCAGCTAACTGTTGCTGAGATAATGCCAGCGGAACGGAAAAATTGGTTTGCTCACCCAGCATTAATAATCTGTTACATACCTTTTGCTCTGCACTGTGCAATGCATGATCTTCCATTGAAGAAAACATAAGGCGTAATTTTTGTGCCAATAGTAAACCAAACTCTTGCCAATACTCAGGGTGTTTACCTAATAACTGCTCCAGTGAGCGTTGTGGAACGAAATATAGCTCTGCATTAGTTTGCGCATAAACGTCATGGGTTCTTAAGCCTTTATCAAATAATGTTACTTCACCAAACCATAGTGACGCATCAATGAAACTCAATACGGCCTCTTTTCCATTACTATTTACGCCACTTATTCGCATAATGCCGCTTAAAACAACGTATATTCCGTCGTGTGGGTCACCACGTAAAAATAATGACTCATGCGCATTAAGGCTTATGCATTTGCCATTAGCTAACAAAAACTGTTTTAAGTGCTCACACCGGCTAGCAAACCATGGTCCCTTTTCAATAATGTCGATTTGTTTTTGTGTTATTGCGCTCATTTTAAATCCGTAATTTATCTAACTCGTTTCTCACCCATTGTGAGCCAAGATATTGCTCTAAATGCTGCTGTGCAAATTTTAAAAAGTTTCGCGCCGCATGCGATATATGCCTTTCGGTTCGCATAACAAAATACCAATGGCTTGCCAAATGAGTGTCGGTAACTGTTAATACCTTAAAGTTTGCATCGTCTTTTGCAAGCACGTGGCGAGATAAAACAGCGATTCCCATGCCCGACGATACCGCAACTCTAATTGCTTCATTACTGGCCATTTGTACCGAATCGCTGAGTACTAAACCACGACTTTGTAGCTCGCTTTCAAATAACATGCGTGTTGCCGAGCCATTTTCGCGTAATAAAAATCGGTATTGCATTAAATCCCCAAGCTTTACTGACTTTACACTGGCAAGAGGATGATTAACCGGCACAATAAACTCAAGCGGATTATGTAAAAAACGTGCAGCTTGCGCATGTTCAAGCGATGGAGGATGGCTGAAAACATAAATATCGTCTTCACCTCGCTCAAATCGATCAAGCACTTCTGCACGGTTGCCTATCTCAAGAGGAAGCTCTACATGCGGGTGCAAATTACTATAAGGCCCCAACAATTTGGGCAAAATGTACTGCGCGGTATTGACCATGGCTATTTTACACCTGCCGCGCTCTCCGCCATTGAGCTCTGTTAAAAAGTCTTGGTAGTCTTCAAAATGCCCAAATACTTGCTGGCAAGTTTTAAAAAGCGCTAACCCAGCCTCTGTTACATGCAGTTTTTGTTGCTGCATATGTATTAATGGCTCGCCTATGGTCTCTTGCAAGCGTTTTATTTGCAGCGAAACAGTGGGCTGGGTTAAGTGCAAGCGCCTCGCGGTTTCACTAATTGAACCTGTTTTTACTACGCTCATAAATACTTCGAGCAACCTAAATGAAATATGTCGTAAATCCATAACGCCCACCTATAGATAATTACCTATACCTAACTAGTATTTATTTTATTATTTACTATACAAAGTTTTAAATACAATAGCGCTACTTAATTTCATATTTAAAAGGAAATGTTGTGCCTGATATAGTTGTTATGTTTTTTATTTTAGGATTAGTAGCAGGAATATTACGCTCTGATTTAACCATTCCTAAAGCAACGTACGAAACGCTAAGCTTATTACTCATGCTAACTATTGGTTTAAAAGGCGGCATGGTACTTCATGGTAATTTAAGTTGGCAGCTACTACCAGAAATGGGCACAGTTATGCTTTTAGGCGCACTTATTCCGCTACTGTTATATCCCATTTTAAAATACGTTATTAAATTATCGGTGGCCAACAGCGCCAGTATTGCAGCGCATTATGGCTCGGTAAGTGCCGGTACTTTTGCGGTTGCGTTAGCGTATGCCGAATCTGCAAATTTAGCCGTAGGCGCTGAAGTAACACTCTATTTAGTTATGCTGGAACTTCCCGCTATCATTGTTGGCTTATTACTTTACCGCAAGCTTGATAAAGACCCAGGCCAAACAAGTTCACTCTCATTAAAAGCGCTCTGGCACGAAACCCTTACCAACAAAAGTGTTATTTTATTAGTGGGTGGTGTAATTATTGGCATGATGTACGGCACATCACAAGGCAGCCAGGTTACCAGCTTATTAACAAGCAGTTTTAAAGTAGTGCTCGCTTTATTTTTACTAGAAATGGGATTAGTAGCTGCACAAACACTTCGCCCTTTCCCATGGCAACATTGGAAATTAGCCACTTTTGCTATTATTACCCCATTATTTTTGGGCACACTAGGTGTGGGCGTAGGTACTTTATTAGGATTAGAACTTGGTTCAGTGGTTATACTCGGTAGCTTGGTAGCCAGTGCCTCTTACATTGCAGCCCCTGCTGCAATAAAAGCCGCTATTCCCAAAGCCGATATAGGCCTTGCCATGCTTAGCTCGCTGGGTGTTACTTTTCCGTTCAATGTAATAGTAGGTATTGGCCTTTACCACCAGCTTGCCGTCGCTATTCAATAGCTAACATTTAGCGCGGTGAGTTGCCACTGACCTTTAACGGTTAACCAGTTTTGTGTGTGGGTTAATATAAAACATTCTTTTCCAACCTTGGCTTTCATTTGTTGCAAGCCAAGGCAGTGGAAATAAAGACACAATTGAATAATGAACATGAGGTGGCTTACCGACTGCATTTCCTGTGCTACCCAGTAAGCCAATATTTTCATTTAGCTTTACAACGTCACCTTCACTTACAGTGTAGCTATTTAAATGTGCTAAATAATGAATACGCCATTTAGCCCCAAGTATAGCAACTACCTTACCGCCTCTTTTAAGCTCGCCACTAAACACAACAAGCCCGTTAACGGGTGCAACAACATGCGTATTTTTCTTACCAAAAATATCAATACCTTTATGAACCCCCGACTTACCCCATGGCTCATACCAAAAAGTAGCATGATTCCAATCGTTGGGTGTTGCTCCTAATACGGGATTAGCTATTTTTTCAGGCAAAGCAAACACGGCGAGTACTAGGGTTAATATAATAATGACTAAGGTGAGCAGTAATATTTTTATGGGTTTCAAAATAGGGCTTATTTTTGAGTTAAACAATTAAATGTATTATTAACCCGCAATTATGAATAGATGATGAGCATTTTAAAAAGCAAAGAACACAAAAAAGCCGATGCAAGATTACTCTAACATCGGCTTTTTCACTATGGTAATACTTATTATAAAGAAAGCTCTTCTTTAGCACGTGTTAAATTGTGCGACACCATTGTGCTATTAGACATTGATTTAGCTTCGTATAAATCAGCAAGACCAGCTGTTTCGTTGTTCGCTTTTAAACGCGCTATACCGCGGTTGCTTAACGCAAATGAAGTCAACTGGCGTACTTTAAATCGAGGTGCATCAGCATCTTTTAACAATGCAATTGCTTTAGTACAAATTGCTTCAGCCTGTGCGTAATTTTTAGATTTAACATTAAGTGCGCAGTTGTTAAACGATTGCTCAAGCGGCTGCGGCGCAGTTTGCGCTTCAATAACCATTAATTTGTAATCACTTGAATCAGCCATTACAGCTGCAGAGCAAGTTAATAATGAGCCAAGAGCGATGGTTTTTAAAAGTGTACGTTTCATGGTTTGCCTTTCCTAATTAAGTGAGTCGTGCTTGTTGCCGACAACTGAACTTTAGAGTAAAAGCTCAAACCTCACAAACGATAAAAACAAACTCAATAAGTGAATAAAATTAACCTATAGACTTTAGTCTAATAACCTTAAAAATATCTGGATTATTTAGTAAATTACATTTTATAAACTATGACTAAAAATAACGCTGTGGTTATAAAAATAGGATTAAAACAATAAAAACTATAATGATACCAATACAAAAAAGCCCCAGCAGGTTAAACCTAGCTGGGGCTTTTTTTTAACTTGGCGCTAACTAAAGCAGCTTATAAAGAAAGCTCTTCTTTAGCGCGATTTAAGTTGTGCGATACCATAGTGCTGTTAGACATTTGGTTAGCTTCGTACAAATCGGCTAAAGCAGCTGTTTCGTTATTTGATTTTAAACGCGCTACACCACGGTTACTTAATGCGAATGATGTAAGCTGGCGTACTTTAAAACGTGGTGCGTCTGCATCCTTTAAAAGCGCAATTGCTTTAGTACAAACTTCTTCAGCTTGTGCATAATTTTTAGACTTAACATTAAGTGCACAGCTATTAAATGATTGCTCAAGTGGCTGCGGCGCAGTTGCAGTTTCAATAACCATTAATTTGTAATCACTTTGATCAGCCATTGCAGCAGCTGAACAAGTAAGTAAAGAGCTAAGAGCGATAGTTTTGATAAAAGTTTTCATGGTCGTAGTCCTGTTATGCCAATTGTTTAAATTAGTGAGCTTTTTTAGCGTCAAGAAAATAGCTTAATAACAAGGCAAAAATTATGAAATATAGTCGTTCTATATAAATAATTTTTAACGCAGTTAGTGAGTTATTTAATTCGCTAAAATGATCATGTTTTAATAAAATTGGTATTAGTTAAGTCGTGCTTGTTGCCGACAACTGAACTTTAGAGAATTACCATCAAACCGACAAACGATAAAAACAAAACCAATAAGTGAAGATAATTAACTTATAGACTTTAGTCGAATGCCGACCATTAATTTCGAAGATTGACATCTATCAAAACAACCAAAAATTTAAACTTATTGAGTGCGTTCAAGCAACTTCACTATTTGGGCTACAACCATTTCTGGCTCATCTTTTTGCGGGTAGTGATAGCTTTTATTTGTTATGACTATTTCACCTTGGGGAAATGCATTAACCCATTTTGAATGTAAGTCACCCCACATTTCACGCGCTTTGTCGGTAAAAAATAATACAGATGGCTTTTTATACTTTTTAACGGAGGCGATAACAGTCACGGGTATATCAGCAATTTGCGGATAATCAGGTAGCGGGCGTTTTGCCCAGAAATCTAAATACTGATTCGACATGCCATTTTTCATGTCATCAAGCTTTATTGCTGCAATTTCTTTTTCAGCGCGTGGTAAATCAATCGCGCGCATAATATCTACATCATGCTCTGATGCAGGCTCAATTAACATCAGCGCTTTAATCTGATTAGGGTATGTTGCAGCAAATACACGCGCAATATAAGCACCATAAGAGTGCGCAACATACACAACAGGCTCATCTACTTTAAGTGCTTTAAGTAATAACACAGCCTCAGCTGCATATTCTTCAGAGCTGTAGTTTTTCTTTATTTGCGCAGAGCCACCATTACCAATACGAGAATACCGTATAACTTTCGCGTGCTTGGTAAGTGACTCAAAAACAGGATCCCAATCACTTAAACCAGCAGAGCCGCCCGCTTCAAGTAAAATAGTATGTTTACCTTCACCTGCTAATTCGTACTCTACATCAAAGCCATTTATTTGAACCTTAGCTCTACTGGCCATTACAACGTGCGGGATAAAAAGCGAATAAAAAATGATTGCGGTAAAGAGTATTCTCATCTTATTTTTTACGTAAGTTTATTTTAAAAATTACCTTAAGCGATATTAAATATGACTTCCAGCGATAATAGTTAAATTTACTAAAGTTTAAATTAAGGTACCTATAAACTCTCTCGCCCATATGCCATAATCTAAATAATTCATTATTTTAGTAACTTGGCGCATATTTGTGCATTTTAAAGTTAACTACTCAGGGTTTTACCATGGCATATCAAGAGCAAAATCAAGCAACTATTTACTGGCACGATTATGAGACTTGGGGGGCAAGCCCTCAAAAAGATAAGCCGAGCCAATTTGCGGGTATTCGTACCGATCTTGATTTAAATATAATTGGCGAGCCGCTTATTGAATATTGTAAGCCGCAAGCGGATTACTTGCCCCACCCTGAGGCATGTTTAATTACCGGTATTACGCCACAAGTGGCGATGAAAAAAGGCTTGGTTGAAGCTGAGTTTATTGCAAAAATTCATGCTGAATTTAGTGCGCCAAATACCTGTGTGGCTGGTTATAACAGTATTCGCTTTGATGACGAAGTAAGCCGTTATAGCTTTTACCGTAACTTTTACGACCCTTACGAGCGCGAATATAAAAACAATAACAGCCGCTGGGATATTATTGATTTAGTACGTGCTTGCTATGCGCTACGCCCTGAGGGCATTGAATGGCCGCTAAAAGAAGACGGTAGCCCAAGCTTTAAGTTAGAACATTTAACAGTAGCCAACGGTATTGAACACGCTGCTGCGCACGATGCGCTAAGCGATGTTACAGCCACTATCGCACTGGCTAAGCTAATAAAAGAAAAACAGCCAAAGCTTTATAACTTCTTTTTTGGGCTACGAAATAAAAAAGCGCTTGGCGATTTAGTTGATGTATTTAACATGACGCCGCTGGTACATACTTCATCGCGTATTCCTGCAACGCAAGGCTGTACAACGTGGGTGGCACCTATGAGCTTTCATCCGGTAAATAAAAACGCCGTTATTTGTTTTGATTTAACCCAAAGCCCGCAAGTGTTAATTGATTTAAACGTAGAAGAATTACGTAAACGACTATACACCAAACGCGTTGATTTAGCCGAGGGCGATTTACCTGTTGGTTTAAAGCTGGTGCATTTAAACAAGTGCCCTATTTTAGCGCCTGCTAAAACGTTATTGCCTGAAAACGCAGCCCGTTTAGGAATTGACCGCGAGCAGTGCCTTGCTAATTTAGCTGTTTTAAAAGCCAATACCGAGCTTCGCGATAAAGTAACTGAAGTGTTTAACGAACAAGGCGATTACAGCGCAACTACTAACGTTGATTACTTACTTTACGATGGCTTTACAAGCCATGCCGACAAAGCTAAATTTGCGATTATTCGCGATGCTAAGCCAGATGAACTAGCGGGCTTAAATTTAGATTTTGAAGATAAAAAGTTCAATACATTACTGTTTAGATACCGTGCACGAAACTGGCCTGAAACGCTCAACCAGCAAGAGCTTGATCAATGGCGCCAGTATTGTCAAAACAAGTTAATGCACGGGGAAGATCAACCCTCAATTAGCGCACAAGATTTTATGATAACCCTTGAAAACTTGGCCCATGAGCACGACGACAGCGAAAAGAACCTCACCATTTTAAAGGCGCTTTATAACTACGCGCAGAGTATGTAATTTGCTTTAAGTTTATTTTTATAGTGCATATAAAAACGCGACGCTTTAATTACTAAAGCGTCGCGTTTTTTGTTTGAATTATTATGGGCTTCGCCCATCACGCAAGCAAGCTTCGCGTCTACAAGTAAAACACACATCTACACCTTCGCGGTAGACGTTGAGTTTGCTCACGTGAAAAGCTCAGCTTTTAATTGCTAAAATAAAACATAATCCTCAAAGAGAAGATAATGAGGAGTAAATGATAAAACATAAGCCAATAATAACTTTGCCTAATCACTTCCTCTAAAAGCGCAGCGCCTCTTTTCCTCTTTGTGAATACATCACTTTACGAGCTTTATCCGTCACGCAAGCAAGCTTCGCGTCAACAAGTAAAACCGCATCTATATCAGCGCGGTAGACGAAAAGCTTGCCCACGTGAAAAGCGTAGCTTTTAATTGCTAAAATAAAACATAATCCACAAAGAGAAGTGAATGAGGAGTAAATGATAAAACATAAGCCAATAATAACTTTGCCTAATCACTTCCTCTAAAAGCGCAGCGCATCTTATCCTCTTTGTGAATAAATCACTTTACGGGCTTTGCCCGTCACGCAAGCAAGCTCGCGTCTACAGAGTTATTTTTTATGCAGCGCTTCTATACGAGCAAGTAAGCTTGAAGTGTCGTATCGGCCGCCGCCAAGGGCTTGTACGTCGGCGTAATATTGATCGACCGTTGCCGTCATTGGCAATGTTGCGCCGTTGTTTTTAGCTTCATCAAGCGCAATGCCTAAATCTTTGCGCATCCAATCTACCGCAAAACCAAACTCGTATTCGCCTGCCCACATTGTTTTGTAACGGTTTTCCATTTGCCACGAACCGGCAGCCCCTTTAGAAATGGTTTCTATAACTTTTTCGCCATCAAGCCCCGCTTGCTTGGCAAAATGTAATCCCTCGGCTAAGCCTTGTACAACACCTGCAATACAAATTTGATTAACCATTTTACAAAGCTGGCCCGAGCCTACGCCACCTAACAATTGGCTAAAACGGCTAAACGCCGCCATTACAGGCTGTACTTTTGCAAATACGGCTTCATTGCCACCGGCCATGACCGTTAAAACACCATTTTCAGCGCCGGCCTGTCCGCCAGATACGGGGGCATCAATAAAGTCGATATTTTGCAGCGCCGCTTTTGCAGCCACTTCACGGGCTACTTCCGCAGAGGTTGTTGTGTGATCAACCAATATAGTGTGCGGTAACATACCCGCTAAAACACCGTCGTCGCCATAAACTACAGAACGTAAATCATCATCGTTACCAACACACATAAATACAATATCAGCGCCTTGAGCCGCTTCGCGTGGGGTGTGTGCAAAGCTTCCTTTGTATTGTTCAGTCCAACTTTGCGCCTTGGATTGTGTTCGATTAAATACACATACGCTATGACCTTTATTGGCTAAATGCCCCGCCATGGGGTAACCCATTACGCCTAAACCTATAAATGCGACTTTCATTGACATAAAAATGACCTATTTAACTGCTAACTTAGAAACTAGGTCTCGATTATGTCAACCGACCAACAAAAAAGCGAATGAAAGTCTTTGTAAAATTTCCACCAATTGGAAATTAAGTAGGTAACCTATGGATAGTATTTATCAATTTAATGCACCACTTTATAACAGTGATAATTTTTCTTTAAGCCAGTTAAAAGGCAAAACCGTACTCATTGTCAATACGGCCAGTAAATGTAGTTTTTCAATGCAATTAAATGCCCTCGAAAAGCTTTACCAAGAGTACAAGCACCGTGGTTTTACGGTACTTGCATTCCCATGTAATCAGTTTGGACAGAACGAACCGCTTGATAATTTAGCTATAAAATATTTTTATCAAATGCAGTTTGGCGTATCGTTTGAAGTATTTGGCAAAGTCATGGTCAATGGCCCAGACGCACACCCTTTATTTGGCTATTTAAAATGCCATACACGCGGTATTTCACAAAACCGGGCAGTTAAATGGAATTTCACAAAATTTTTAATTAACTCACAAGGGCAACTAGTTGCTCGTTATGCACCGCGTACAAAGCCCGACACACTCAAACATGTTATTGAAACAAACCTGCTGCAAGCAGCTAAATTAAATAATAAAAAAGCAATCGCTACTTGAGCACATGGCAGTAACGTAGTTTAATTTAAGCAGATTCACTATTTTAAACGCACCAAATTGCTGGAGCCTCATCATGAACATTGCTTTTTTTAGCGCGCAAAAGTACGAAAAACCTTTTTTTGAACACAGTATTGCACCTCATAGTAGCTTAGCAATGACCTATTTTGATCAATCGCTTAACGAGCAAACTGCGGTTTTAGCAAACAACTTCAATGCAGTATGCGTGTTTGTAAACGATACAGTTAACGCTGAGGTTATAAAACTATTGGCACAACAAGGTGTAAATACCATACTACTGCGCTGTGCCGGTTTTAATAATGTTGATTTAGGTGCGGCCAAAGCACATAACATCAATGTATTACGTGTACCTGCATATAGCCCCGAGGCCGTTGCTGAACACTGTATTGCGCTTATGCTTACACTGAGTCGAAAAACACACAAAGCCTACAACCGCGTGCGCGAAGACAACTTTGATTTAAACGGGTTACTTGGTTTTAACTTACACAACAAAACAGTGGGTATTATTGGGTGCGGAAAAATTGGCTTAGCGCTTTGTAATATACTCAATGGGTTTGGCGCAAAGGTGTTGGTATGCGACCCAAATGCAATGCCGGGTAACTACACCATTACCGACCTAAACACGTTACTAACCCAAAGCGATATTATTTCACTGCATTGCCCACTCAACGAGCAAACACATCACCTAATCGATGAACGTGCTTTTGATAAAATGAAGCCTGGCGTTATGCTTATCAACACTTCACGCGGGGCATTATTAAACAGTAAAGCGTGCATACAAGCACTTAAAACACAAAGGCTTGGCTACTTAGGGCTCGATGTTTACGAACAAGAATCCGAACTGTTTTTTAAAAACCACAGCGACGAAATTAACCAAGACGATATATTTTCCCGTTTAGTCGGTTTTAAAAATGTGCTGATCACCGGGCATCAGGGCTTTTTTACTCAAGAAGCACTCACCGAAATAGCAAACACTACTATTACCAATGCCCTTGAGGTAAAACTAAATAAACCGCTAAGCAACGAAGTTTTTAATAATTAACCTGAACTCAGGTTATTTAACATTTATAGCCATTTACACTTGCCAAAATATGCTGCGCGATGGTATCTATTAATTAAATTTGATGGCTTTTAGCAGGTGCTTAAATGGAAAAAACAGCGTTATTCATAGATGCAGAAAATATAAGCCATAAATTTATAGATCAAATAATGGCTAAATTTGAACATATTGAGGTTAAAAAAGCGTACGGCAACTTTGGAGCAGTACAACTAAAACCTTGGGTAAATATTTGTTCGCGCCATGCAATAGAAATGGTGTACCAAGAAAAACTCGTAAAAGCTAAAAGTAATGCGGCCGATATTGCGTTAACTGTTGGAGTTATGGAGTCTTTGTATGTCTCCCCGATTGACACTTTTGCAATAGCCTCTTCTGATTCTGACTTTGCGGCTTTAGTACACTTTTTAAGACGAAATGGTAAAAAGGTAATCGGGTTTGGTAATAATACAGCCAGTGCTAAACACTATTTTGATGACTTTTATATTTTAGGTAAAAAAAATACAATACCTAAAGTAAAAAGTAAAAGTATTGCCTCTGCTGATACTTACCATTTAGCACTTGTAAAAGAAGCCGTTGAAAACACACAACACGCAAAAACTGGACTCTCCGAAACAGTGGATGTGGGTACCTATCTCCATCGAATATTCAACATTACAAAAAAGCAGCTTGGCGTAAATAAGTTGTATCAATATTTTAAGCATCACGACCAGCATTTTAAAATGCAAAAAGCCCCCGACGGAGGCTTTTTAGTTTCACTGCATTAAGTCATTAACCAAACGCGACGTTTGCAAATACCAAGGTCATTAATATTGGGCATACAAAGCGGATATACTGGGCAAACCAAAAATGCGCGCCCGTGCTAGCTTGGTGTAACTTATTACCCCGTTTGAACATCCAACCAACCGTTATGAAGTAAAACAACCCCATCAGCGGGAGCTGATATTGCGTAAACAGCATAATAACTAAACCAAATAACCAATCGAAGTTTAATATAATTGCACTTGCACATATTAATACCACTAAGCTCACTAACCACGTAGCTTTAGTGCGGTTAACGTTGTGGTTTTCCACTAGAAATGCAACTGGAATTTCAGTTGATGAAATAGTAGACGTCACTGAGGCTATCGACATTAATACAAAAAACAATAAACCAACCAGTAACCCTATTTCTCCCATGGTATTAAATAGCTCTGGTAAAATGGCAAATATAAGCTGTCCTTCACCAATTAATTTACCGCCACTAAATACCTCAACGCCGTTATGTTGTGCAACATAAATAGCCGGAATAATGAGTAAGCCAGCTAAAAACGCAACGCTCGTGTCAAGTAATGCAACACTTGCAGTTAGCTTTGGTAAATTAGCATCAGGTTGTAAATACGAGCCGTAAATCATCATACAACCCACACCCAACGAGAGCGAAAAAAATGCTTGCCCCATAGCCGCTATAATTAAATTTGGATCGAGTATTTGGCTAAAGTTAGGCATTAAATACGCTGCAAAACCTTCGCTTGCGCCATCCAAAGTGGCTATATAAGCAATTAGCGCAACAAGTAACACCAATAGCATAGGCATCAGTCGGCGCGACCACGTTTCAATACCCGATTTAACCCCTTTTAAAATAATACAGGCCGTTAAAATAAGCATTAATGGTGTAAATACAAAATTACGGGCTTGCGAGTCACTGTGTAAAAACTCGCTCACACTGTGTAAACCAACAAACGTTGTAACAGGCTCAATTGCGTACGACAACATCCAGCCTGCCACAATTGAATAAAAGCTCAACATGACGACAGCGCCCGCAAGGCCAATATAGCCCGCCGCTGCGCCTATTTTACGGTTGCTATCTTGCCACGCGTTACCCAGCGCTTTTACCGGGTTTGCTTGTGCGTTATGGCCTAAATAAAGTTCGGTATATAGCGCCGGTAACGCCAATAAAAAGATAACCAGAAAATAGACGAGTAAAAATGCTCCACCGCCATGATTAGCAGCTTGTGTAGGAAATCCCCAAATATTACCCAAACCCACTGCCGCGCCAGCAGCGGCTAAAACAAAACCAAGTCGGCTTTGAAACCCATCACGCATTTGTGCCATACATCTACAAATCTGTTATTATTTTGATTGTTGTGAATTAAACCATATTTAATGCCAGCTGAGTAATAAAATTGTATTCAGCCTTTGTTTGTCGCGTTAACTGCTCACAATAACAACGACATTTTACTTTTTGAGCTGATATGACCGCACATTTTTTTAATAACGCCTTAACTATAACGCCAACAGATTTTGCCAATTTACCTAAAGGCAAAAGTACCGTTTTGTTGTTCGACGCTAATACACTTAGTTTGGCTAATTACAACTTGGCGAGCTTACTCAGCGAATTTGAATTAACCGTTATTAACCGCCGTAAAAACCAAATAGCTAAAAAAGAATATGTAGCAAGCCGTTTACTTTTAAAATTGCTTGTAAAATCCACCCACCCTGAATTTTCAAATGTGCCATTAAATGCCATTAACACAAGTTTTAACCAATCCACAGCTAAATTAGAGCTGCATATTAACGAGTGCGTTATTAATACGTATGTATCGCACTCTCATGGTTTTGTTGGGGTTGCTTTAAATTTAGAAAGCGAGGCGTTTGGCTTCGACCTTGAAAAAATTAGCTTAACGCGCCCGTTTGAAAAACTAGCCAAGCATTTTTACCATACAGACGAAGTTACATTAATTACGTCTCAACCCAATACGCAAAGCCAAGCCAATACCTTTTTTAGAATTTGGACATTAAAAGAGTCATTAGCTAAAGCAACTGGTCGCCCTATTGCCAAATTACTTAGCCCCAACGTATTTAACGAATTAACCTTAGTAGGCTTGGCCGCAAGCAGCCAAGTAGTAAACACACAAACAGAGACATTTGATTTAACCTTAGTGCATAAAAAAAGCACCGACTGGCGGTGCTTTTTATTAACCGATAAGGCGCTTACTAGTTAAGCTTCTAACAAACGGCTATGAATAGCCTGAACCACATTATCAGATTCACTTTGTTCGACTAAAAAGCATAGGTTGTGCTTACTTGCTCCATGACAAATTAAGCGAATATTAAAGTCACTTAATACCTGCATTAAGTTCATTTCGTGTTGGCGAAGTTGAATCTCAGAGCCAATAAGTGCCACCAGTGTTAAGTTGTTTTCAACCGATACATGGCAAAATTCAGCAAGCTTATCTAAACACGCTTGGTCGAGCTCTGGGCGCGACGCGTTAGGCGCATTATCAAGCGTTATTGCGACACTAATTTCAGACGTAGTTACCAAATCAACCGATATATTAAACTCGCTTAAAATAGTAAATACACGGGCTAAAAAGCCGCTAGCCAATAACATTTCAGGGCTTTTAAGGGTGAGCAAAATTTGATTTTTACGCTGGGTTACCGCGCGAATTCCTGGCTGCTGCGATTTTTCACGCTCTATCCACGTACCACCACGTTCAGGCTCGCGGCTTGAACCAACAAACACATTAATATGACTACGGCTAGCGGGTAAAATAGTAGCTGGATGCAATACCTTTGCACCAAAGGTAGCCATTTCAGCGGCTTCATCAAAGCTTAAGCGAGCAATGGGCGATGCCTTTACACATAATCGCGGATCGGTACTAAAAATACCCACAACATCAGTCCAAATATGTACGCTTTTGGCGTTTATTGCCTCAGCAAGTAAAGCGGCACTGTAGTCAGACCCACCACGGCCAAGCGTTGTTGTTTGTCCAAATTCGTCACTGCCAACAAAACCTTGGGTTACAATAACTTGTTCATCTAGTAGAGGAATTAAATATTCTTTTGCAGCTTGTGCTGTTGCGCTTACATTAGGTGTTGCTTTTCCAAACTGACTATCTGTTTTAAGTACTTGACGTACATCAAAGCGATCGGCATTTAACCCTTTTAAACGCAGCACTTGCGCAAATAAATACGACGATAAACGTTCACCAAAGCTAAGTAACTCATCGTGCTGCTGATCAGTTGTCAGTGTTTCAAGCGCTAGCGTTTGGAATGCTTTTAACGTTTCGTTAAAACCTACGGCTAAATCGGCATCAAGCGATAACTCATCTAAAATAGCCTGTTGAATGGCTAGCACGCCACTAATGTGTTCTTGGCGCTGCTCTGGGGTGATGCTTGATTTACACAGTGCAACCAAATGATTAGTTACGCCGGCACTGGCGCTTACAGCAACAATACGAACACTTTTATCGGCAACAATAATTTCGCTACAACGACTCATCGCATCAAAGTTAGCCACACTGGTTCCGCCAAATTTGGCAACAATGTAATCTGATTTAACGCCCGATACTGTTTGCGGCACTGATTGGGTAGTCATTTAGTCTCCTTTTGCGGTATCCAAACCGCGATAAAACAAGAAGAACTTGGCAAGTGAATGCATGAAGGTAAATCCACTGCCAGAAGCTCTCCACCTAGATTGGTGACAGTTTTGAGGATTCAGCCCCATAAACCGAAAAACAACATCGACGTAACGTTGGTTTTCTCGGCGAGTACTTCCCTCTTTAATGGTTATAGGCGTTCGTCACCTACCATTAAATACCTAAGTATCGCACCTCTTCTGAATGTTGTATTAACCAATGGCTAATAAAACAAAACCCCACTTTTAAGCGGGGTTTGAAAGTTAACGTTTAGCCGTCTAGCTGTCAAGCGTTTTAATGCGGTTAGTTAAGCAAAACTTAAACAAATCCGCCCATGTAATACGCGCCCGCGTAGCCAACGGTATAACTTACTAACAAATACAGCGATAAACGTAAGTAACTCATAAAAGTTAGCTCTTTTACTTTACTCATGGCAATAATACCCGCAGCCGATCCAATAATAAGCATTGACCCGCCAACACCGGTTGCATAAGTAAACGACAACCAATCTTGCTGACTCATTACTATATTAGCTTTTAGTAAAGCAGCGGTAAGCGGCACGTTATCTACCCCAGCCGATAAAATACCCATTAAGTAGTTAGCGTACTGTGGAGCCATAACAGTGTATAGATCGGTAAACTTACTTAGCATGCCAATCTCTTTTAATGCGCCTACCAATAATAAAACCCCGACGAAAAACAGTAAGGTGTCGTATTCTATGTCGCGTACGTAGTCGATAATATTTTTGTTTATGTCTTTTTTGCGCATTAAAAATTGCGCCACTAAAAACATAATTGATAAACCACATAAGAAAGTTAATAAAGGCGGTACACTGTAAATAACACTCAACGCGAGTATGCTGATAACTGTAGAAACAAAAATAACTGCGATAGTGATATCGGTTTTTTCTATGCGTTTTTTCCCTGACTTAGAAAAGGTCACTTCCCCTTTCATGCCAATACTTAACATTGCCGCTAACAACATAACACTGATAAATGCAGGTGCAATAAGCAGTAATAAGTTAGCAATGGTTACTTTTCCATCTAAAAATATCATTAAGGTGGTAACGTCACCGGTAATTAACGACACACCGCCGGAGTTAACACCAAATACAATGAGCGTGGCATATTTTATGAGTTTTTTAGGCGGCAGTTTTAACGACATAACCACAGCGAGCGATATTAACGTGGCTGTTACGTTGTCTGAAACAGACGAAAACAAAAACGCAAATACCCCAACCAAAAACATCAGCTTGCGTTCGCTAATACTTGTTGGCATCACTCTGTGCACAATATTTTCGATAAACCCTTTTGAGTTTAAATAAGCAACAAAGGTCATGGCGGCCATTAAAAACAACCACAGCGATGCTATCTCTAAAATATTTTCGTTAAGGAGTTCTTGCACTTGCTCTGGGCTTTGCCCATGCAGGGGGAAAATAAACAGGAGGATCCAGCAAAGCGTGCCAAAAAAAAGCGTGGTTTTAGCTTTATTTACATGGATGATATCTTCTATAACGATCAATAAGAATCCGATCGCTATCAGGGTTAGAATAATCGTGGAAACCATGGGTATTAAATAACCTTTGATATTGTTTTAAAGAACACACGTAAAGTCCCTCTCAACGTGCCTATTTTCGGCGCGAATGTTAGCACTGCGGCTATGCAAAAACTATTATTAAATAGTCTTAAAAACGAATACTATATACAGGCTAGATTAATTAGAATACGTAATAATGAGACGCTTCTAAATTCTCAATAATAAATTACTAGGATGTTGTAACGCCTTATGATCCCAGCTAAAAAGCGACTAAATACCCTTAGCGAACATTGGGGGGTTTTAGAGTTATTATTTAAACGTTTTAAAATGGCCGACTTTAGCCTAAAAGACGTGCAAAATGCCATAAAACAAAAACAGCCCACGTGGTCAAACGAGCGCATATACAAAGAAACCAATCGCTTGCTCAATCAAGATATTTTAATTCCACTCGCTAAATCGTCGCAGCTTGAAATTAACCGTGCCATTGCTGACTTTGCTACTTTTTTACTGCAAGAAGAGCACTTAGGTTTAGCGCAAGAAATTAGCGTATTAGTTGATGATTTAGCCCGCTTAGGTAATAAATTAGATAACGCAGGAAACGTTGAAGACTTTGACGATTTACGCCGCTACAGCCGCATTATGGATGATCGGGTACGTAAAATAATGAAACTTTACGCGCACAACGAAAACGCCATTTTAAATATTGTTGAACAAGCTAAATCAAACAATGCGGTGCAATCACTACAAAAACGCTACAAAGCAGTAATTGAAGCCTTTGACGAATATATAGAGCCCATGCTTGAAATGGTCGATATTAGGGGCGATTTTCATGCCTGCTTTACAATAATAGAGCAGCAAATCAGTAAACAAATCGAATTTATTGAACGCTCTGGCAAAGCATACACCGACAAACGCATGCTAGAACAGCTACGAACTCGCATACTCGAAATGAACCTAATGGGCCGAGAGAGTTTGCGTAAAAGTGCCGATATGCTCATGCCCCTGCGCGAAGAGCTACGCCGAAATAACTTAGTTACACGCCAAGCGGCCAAAGTGCTCGGCCTTGTGCGTAAAAATGGCGTAGATAACATGCTAAGCGCTGTACAACCTAATTTTGTAACCGACTCTCAGCGTTATTCGCTTGGGCAACAACGCCATATTATCGCGTACATGGCAAGCTTGGTAGAATTTGAACATGAAGAATATCAACTTCCCGAACAACAAGACGTACCCGCATTTGTAACGCCTAACATTCCTGATTACAACGATGTAAAAACAAGCTTTGCTAAACGCTTTAACAAAAAACGTAAAAAACCACAGCCGCTGCTGCAGTTTTTAGATGAAAGCTACCCCGACTTAGACGCCGACGAAATGCTCTTTTTATATCAAAAATTAGTCAGTGATAGCGACATTGAAATTAGCCAAAGCGATAAAAAAGCCCGAGTTAAAATTGCCGGCCAGCACTTTTCACTTTATCCATTTAATTCTCAGGCACCAGATTTAGCCGTTCAGCCTAATACTAAGGCAGATAAGTAATTACCATGACACATATAAACCTAGACGAACTAACTCACCTGCAAGCAATCAATAAAAAATTAACGGCGGGTTACCACATTTGTGAACAAGACAACGTAATGTGGCAAGAGCTTGACCAACACATAGACGCCTACAGTGCATTATTTAACGCCCTTGGCCACGATTTGAAGCACGACAGCCGCGGCTTTTACTACTTTACAAGCGACGAAAGCACGCCAAACATGGGGAAAATATCCCGTGCTGTTGCGCTCACTATTTACATTTTAATTGAGCACTACGCCAACACGGGTAAAGACCCAATGCGCGCCCTGTTTGATGAAGTAAACGATTTAGAACTGATGCAAACACTAGTGCAAATTAACAAGCACTTGTTTGATCAGCTGGAGATATTTTCGGGCTCAGATTTACGTAAAGACGTTTACCTGCGCATGGTACGTTTAGGCCTCGCCCGCGAAGTAGAAGGCGGCTTTATGCTACAAGCGCCAATTCACCGCTACATTGATGCATTAATGGAAGTAAACGAAGAAACCTACATTACGGAGGACGAGGAATGAAAAACTTATACGGACTGAGCAAACTCGCCCTACTTAATACCGCAGGCTATGCAAAGTGTGTGATCCCGCTTGATAAAAGCAGCTCTATTTGTGCGCCAAACAATACCGGTAAAAGCTCGGTTATTAACGCCCTGCAATTTCCGCTTATCAACGATTTACGCCTTACCGAATGGGACGGGCACGATTTAGATGAAACCCGTAAGTTTTATTTTTCATCGGATCAGTCGTACATTTTACTAGAAGCCAACCTCCCTCATGGCTCGGTTGTTATTGGTGTAGCAGGACTTGGTAAAATAGCCGGTTACGCGCATCAGTACTTTTGTTATCAGGGCAAGCTTGATTTAGCGCAGTATACAAAAGGTAATACCATAATTAAGTTTACCAAGCTGTTTAATCATTTAAAGTCGCTTAATTACAACCCTATTGAGCTAAAAGCACAAGAGCTAAACGCCCTACTTACCGGCGGCGCAACACCCTTCGACGGCGACATAAACTTAAAAATGATCCCGCTTAATAATGTGCAAGACTCTGCCATTTATAAAGAAATTTTTAGGCGTATTCTTAACTTACACAAATTAGGCGCAAGCGATGTTAAACGCTTTATGCTGCGTGTGTTTGAACGCCATATGTCAAACTCTAAGGTCGATTTTTACGAAGTGTGGCGTCGCTCGTTTGATAAAGTAAACCGCGCTAAACGTGAATTAAAAGCCCTTGAATCAATGCAAGAGCCAATAAGTGCGCTTGAATCAATGCTTGAAAATCAGACCGTACTTAAAGGTAAGTTAGCAGCCTACGCACCTAAAATTGATCAAGCATTGATAGACTTTGATACCTATCAAGAAGAGCAGCTAAATGAACTCGGTGTTGCACTTGAAGACATTGAACACGAAAAGCACGAGTTTGAACAAAAGCAAAGCCTATACGTACAGCAATCGCGCGATATAGAACGCAAACAAACTCAAATTGAGCAATGGTTTTTAGATTACAGCGCCTTTAAAAGCGAATTTGAACTGGTAAATAAAGCCACAATTAAAACTAACCTTGGCCAACTTAAACACGATTACGAGTCGCTTTCGCACTCTATAACCAGCGCTCAAGGCCAAAGCCTGCACACCCTTGATTACCGCATTAGCGAAACGCAAAAACAAATAAAAAGTTTAAAACTGCAGCTTAAAAACCTTGAGTTTAATTTGTTTACCCGTATGCGCGAAGATCTATCGCTTAAAGAAGTAGAAGAAATATCGCGTATTTTAAATCCCGACCTACTCTCGTTTGCAACCACCACTAATGGCGATATAACCATTGATGATGAAGACGCCTTTGGGGAGTTTTTATCGCTATTAAGTGAAAACGTTAAAGGCGGTGTGCTAACGCTTCCGGGTGCAAGTATTAAACTTAAAAAACTCTCGCCAGTACACATGCAAAGCGGCGAAAACAAAGAGCAATTAACAACGCAGTTGAGTGCACTTGAACACGCATTAAAAGAGTTTAAACAACAGCGCGAAGTGGCTGCTAATGTTGCCGATAAACAAAAAGAAAAAGACGCACTCTACGATGAGCTAATGAGCGCAGAGAGCGCCCTTAAACGCTTAGAGCAATTTGAGGTAATGCAGCAGTCGGTAGAAGCGCAAGCCATGCTAAAAGAGCAATTATTAGCAGAGCGCGAACAAGTCGACGATTACCTGCAAGACATTCAAAAAAATAGCGGCTCAATTGCAGACAGACGCTCGTTAATTAAATCAAAGCAAGAGCAAATTAATCGCCAAACCGAGCGCCTACGCCAAGTTAAAAGCGAGCGAATTGATCACACTCTCGATTTATACAGCGGTAAAGTAACCCCGTATATGATTGATATAACAGTCGACTTTGATAACTTAAGCGACCTAGTACATCACTTTAATAAAGACAGCCAAGAGCTGCGCAATTTTGACATAAACGTGCGTAATACCTATTTGCATGTATATAACGCGGGCATTACTAAGTTCGATAACGAAAACGACGAATTTACTAAATATCAAAAACTAATTAGCGCATTTCACAACCTTGATAACGAACGCGATGCCGTTGAGCGTCAAGGCCGCGTGGCATTAACCGAAGTAGCCGCCACTATTAAAGGGTTGCGGGAAGATTTAGATCGCCTTCGCCGCGAAATGAATAGCTTTAATAAAGGCATAAGCCAGCACCGTATTTCTAACCTGCAAGCCTTTAAAATTAACGTAATACCACGCAAAATGCTGGTTGATAGTATTGATACTATTATCAGCACGTCGCATCAGTTTGAACAAGGCGACACGCTTGATTTACTGAGCCAAGAACCTTACAGCGAAAGCGCAGTAAACGAAGCAAAAGATCATTTAATAAAACTTGCTTCAGACAAAGCAGGCCTCACCTTAACTGACTTGTTCGATATTCGTTTTGAAGTGGTAAACCGCGCTGGCGAAACCGAACACTTTGAAAAAATAGACTCAGCCGGCTCAAATGGCACACGTATTACTATTAAGTTATTGTGTGGCATGTTGTTTATTCGTTACTTATTAAGCGATCAGGAACAAAACCTGTACCGTATACCTATTTACATTGATGAAGCGGCCGACATTGACCCGCAAAACCAAAAAGCAATTATAGAAACCGCATTAAGCTTTGGCTTTGTGCCTATATTTGCCTCAGTTAAGCCGCAAATAAGTTGTGACTACATTGTGCCGATTCGTTCGGTAAAAGATGGCGCACAAAACTGGGTAGATGAAAAAGATTGGATAGAAGTAGAGCATTAAATTTTTGAGTGGCTAATTAGTATTAATTAGTCATTCATATTCATCACACTAAACTAATTTTTAGAACCTTTTAATAATACACATTTATATAAGGTGTGTTATTTTAAGGTAATGCATTTTATTGGAGCAAACGTAATGAAAAATATACTTATTGTTGCAGCACTAGCACTACTTAGCGCTTGTACTCAAACCCCTGATTGGGATTACGATAAATCAGCTAACTTTAGTAATTTTAAAACATTTGCTTGGGTAGAAAACGCGAGTTTAACTAAAGACACCAACAACTACCAAATTAACGGTTTAATGGAAAAACGTGTGCGTACTGCGGTAAATAATGAGCTTACAAACACCCTTGGTATGACATTAGTAGATCCAGCCCAAGCTGACGTACTTGTTAACTATCATGCGTCGGTAGATAAAGAATTAGAAGTAGATACGTTTAACACGGGTTACAGTAACCGTTGGGGTTACTGGGGTACTGGTTTTCAACGTGATACAACAGCGCGTGAATACGAAGTGGGTACATTGGTTATCGATATTGTAGACAGCGCATCTAATCAGTTAATTTGGCGCGGTGCTAAAGAAGGCCGTTTAAAGAAAAAACAATCGCCAGAGCAACGCGAAGCGTCAATTAATAATACAGTGAGCGAAATTTTAAGTAACTTCCCGCCACAAAAGCAGCAGTAAGTTTTAGTTAGTTTTTAAAAAGTTCACAGGTTTGTGAGCTTTTTTGTTAACAAAGGAATCACACCTTGGCATTTTTAAAGTATTTTACAGTCACTCTATTCGCTTTTTTTGCTTCGCTCCCCGCACATGCGCAAAACTTAAAATTAACTCCGGGTTTGTGGCAAGGCATTTACAAAGATAATTTTGAATACAATGTACTGGAAATAAAAGAAAACGGAGAACACCGTTTAATCATTGCAAATATCGCCAGTGCATTTCATAGAAATAAATCAATTGCGTTTAATAATAACGATATTAAATGCAGTCGCCTTAATTGCATTATCACACTCATTAGCCCTAATAAAGAACATCTGCAATTTACATTAATTTTAAGCCGTTATTTAGATAATTCATTTGAGGTGTTAGAAATTTATTCTAATGCAGACGATGATTTTGTCATGTCAAAAACTTACCGATTGGAAAAACAAGAAAGGCAATCTACCGTCCATACATTTATAGATAAATACCGTTCTAAAATAGATGAATTAGCAGCTATAGAAAAGTCAGGTTTATATGGTTTTTGGGTAGGATTATTAAATTTAGACGGCAATCAAAAACTCGTAAGTATTGAATTCTCCCCCAATAAAGAGTCATATTTCAATTATTTTGCAAGTGGAGCCAATGACATAATCAGTACCACTTTTATGCCACAAGATATTAAAGAAAAAGACAACGTACTGGAAATCACTACCAGCAATTCAGCCTTCGCAAATAAGCTAATTATTCATAAAGACAACCGAGAACTCAAAGGCTATATGTATTCAAACCACAAAGGTTCAACACTTCAAACTGGCTCATTTAAATTGTATCGCTTTGAAAGGCCTGAGTGACCTATAATCCAAGTATAATTCTATGACAATTTATACTTATGCAATAACTCAAGCGGTATATGGCAATAATCATCGGGGTGGTTAGTTAAGCGGTCTTGATGCTCTGGATCGCTTGGAACGTAATTAGTTAACTGCTCTACCTCTACTACAATTTTTTCGGCATCACTGCGCTTATCTATATAATTGCTTGCTGCATCTAGATGATTTTGGTTTTTGCTGTAAATGCCTGTACGGTATTTAGGGCCTTCATCTGCCCCTTGCTTATTAACACTGTAAGGGTCAATAATTTCAAAAAAATAGTCAAACAGTTGATTGAGTGAAACACTTGAGTCAAACATTACTTTTACACACTCAGTATAGCCATCGTATGCCCCTTGTGTGCTATTACTTGCGCCATTAGCACGCCCTGCTTGGGTTGTTATAACGCCCGGTAAATGCTTCATAAACTCTTGCACGCCCCATAAGCAGCCGCCGGCAAAATAAAGTGTATTGTGTTGCTGAACTGTCATTGTTTATCTAACTCAATAAAGTTAATTAAAAATACATGTGTATTGTAACGCGTTAATTATACAAATGATTATCAAATGCAGATTTTTATAATTACTGTACAATAGCGCACAAAATCGCACTGACTAAATTAAGCTAGCCCACCCGCTTTATATAGTTTTTATAAGTGCCCTAACACATTATGAGATACACCATGAATCGCACTGAGCATTTTATATTTTCTGCACTGCTGTGCAGCGTTACACCTTTTACTTATGCGCAAGCTTCAACCAACAGTGAAACAGCAATAGAACAAATAACTGTTGAGGCATCGGCCACGGCAAATAAATTACCTGTTGGCACCTTTGACTCTCCCGTGTCTAATTTAGAATACGACCCACGCGTTGATTTACAGTCACGCAATATGGCAGAAGCGCAAGCTGATGTAACAATTCGTGGCGGTATTTTCGAAAACACAGGGTTTAGAGTCGGCAGTGCTACCCTACTAGACCCTCAAACAGGTCATTATGTTGCGGAGCTTCCTATTGCACCGCAAATGCTAACGGGTCCCTACATTTTAACCGGAGCCGACAATGCCTTAAACGGTATGAACAGCTCAGTGGGATCGATTTCGTTTGGTTTTAAACCTATCACAACTGGCGGCAATGTATCTGTTGGTACAGGTACAAACAACTTTAACTTACACAGTATTTACGCAGGAATAAGCACAGAAATTGATGATGCTAAAAATTGGCAACTGGGCTTTGAGGGCGAATATTCTCATTCACAAAGTGACGGTTCAATAGAAAACGGCGATCACGATTTTAACCGCGCCTCTGCGCGCATACAGTTAATAGGTGCGGATTCGCAAACCGATATAATGTATGGCTCACAAGACAAGTTTTTTGGTTGGCCAAATATGTACACACCATTTGGCGTAAATGAAACAGAAGAACTAGAAACCCGCTTACTCATGCTTAACCACCAGCAAAATTATGCAGACAATAGCCATTTTGAAGTATCTGCCTATTACAGAAAACACAACGACCATTATGTATTTTCTCGTGAGAATCCAAGCGCCTTTGAAGCATTTCATGAAACTAAAGTAAAATCGATTGCGGTATCAGGAAGCCATGCACAAAACACCGCGTTTGCAGTAAATTATTCAGCGCAATATATTGAAGATGAAATAGAGTCGACCACACTTGAGAATAATTTTACCTCACGCACTTATTACAAACTGAGCGTATTACCTGAATATAAAATCGACCTTGAACAAAACCAGCTATTAACACTTCGCCTAGGTGCGGCTTTTGACGACACAAACCGAGATGACTCTGAGTTATCGCTCATTGGCGATATTTCACTAAACACTCAAAACAGTGACGGCTCTGAACAAACACTTTACGTATCCTACGCACAAGCAAGCCAAGTTGCAGGCTACACCGCCATTGGCGGCAGTGAGCAAGGCGGGTTATTTAGAAGTAATTACAACCTTGAGCGCGAAACGACTAAAAACATAGAGCTTGGTTATTTAATGCAAGAACAAACCTGGCAACTTAATTCAGCGGTTTTCTACCGTGAAGATAACAACCTAACCGATTGGACTTTTAGTTTTGACTCTAGCTCTGCCCGCTTTGCTAATCCGGTTGACATAGACGCCACCGGCGTTGAGTTTTTTGCGACCAAGTACTTTGATACAACCGAGCTCATTGCAAGCTACACCTACTTAAATAAGTCAGAAAACTATGGTGATGCAGATATCGACGCCAGCTTTTACGCCTTAAACTTTCCAGATCACCGTGTGACCTTAGGTGCAATTTGGACACCAAACGACCTAATAGAAATGAGGGTTGATAACGAGTGGCGTAAACAGCACGAAAACGCACTACGCAATGGTAAAGACACTGCGTTATTTACGCAATTGTCGCTAAAAATTACGCCAACTGTAATCAATAATTTATTTATTACGTTAGCTGCAGACAATGTGTGGGATGAATCGTTTGAAGAAATACCCGGCACACCCGGGCGCGGAGAGCAATATACCTTAAGTGCAACGTATAGTTGGTAGACATTAAATTCAGCGTTTACAAACTTAATGTTTACCTTAGTTTGTGAACGCTGTGTTGGTTTATAAAAACAACTTTTAGGCAAACAATATTGCACAAAGAGGAATGAATGAGGAGTAAATGAGATAAACGTAATCAGTCAATGCTTTTAATTAGTCTTTCCTCCAAAAGCGCAGCGTCTTACCCTCTTTGTGAATCGATCAATTTAATGGCTTCACCCATCAAGCCAAACGCATTCGTTTTAAATTCTGAATAAGCCAAAATAAATTGCACAAAGAGAAATGAATGTGAAGTAAATGAGAAAACGAAATCAGCCAATGCTTTTAATTAGTCTTTCCTCTAAAAGCGCAGCGCCTCTTACCCTCTTTGTGAATTATTCACTTTATGAGCTTCACCCATTAAGCCAAACGCATTCGTTTTAAATTCTGAAAAAGCCAAAATATATTGCACAAAGAGAAATGAATGAGAAGTAAATGAGAAAACGAAATCAGCCAATGCTTTTAATTAGTCTTTCCTCTAAAAGCGCAGCGCCTCTTACCCTCTTTGTGAATTATTCACTTTATGAGCTTCAACCAACAAAAGTAGCGCGTTTTATGTAACGCAAAGCTAAAAAACGCACAAAGAGAAGCAAATGAACAGTCAGTGAGCTTTAAATACCGCGATTATGCAGATAACAACCGCGATAAAGTCATGACGCTAAGTTGTGATGAATTTTTACGGCGCTACTTACAACATGTATTGCCCAAAGGGTTTATGCGCATTCACCACTATGGCTTTTTAGCTAATGCGTGTCGCAAGCGAAAGTTAGGGTTAATAAAGGCTCAAATATCAGCAATCCCATGCAAAGCGGTGAAGCCGAAGGTAGAGCAAGAACGATTAATACCCCATTGGCCTTGCCAGTCATGCAAGACGGGTACTTTACGATTTATTGGTGTGATGAATTTAGATGCGGCGACAAATAAAGTAGCGCGAACGAGTTAGCAGCCTTGCTTGCTGCATCAAATCAATAAGTTAACCTGCTTAATTGCTCAGGCTAATAGCGACTGTGCGAGCGAAAAATATCCTTGCTTAACGGTTAAACATTCGGTTTAATGAATAGATAATAAACGCTGAGCAATGCAGGGAAAGCTTACATAACACTCGCTAAGCTGATTAAATTAGCGAGGAAAGTGAGAGCCTCTAAAAAGCAAATTCCCATAGCATAAACAAAACCAACTCTGACACACCGAGCAGGTAGCGCCTCAGTCCAACAAGCGATTATGCAACACAAACTGCGTGTCGCATAAATACTAAAATGTTAGCTGTAAATATGAAAACTGATCAAACTTCTCAATTATTGTGGTTCATTTTTCTGATTCTAGGTATCTGGTTTTCAATCGAAACAGTGAGTAGAACTTTCTATGGTTTTGAGCTTGTGTTTTGTACTGCTGTGATTGGTTTGGCTGTAGGGTTTATCATCCATAAAAAGCGTAATACGTCTGAATTATGGGATAGTTTTGTTGATAGAAGAAGCTTTTTTAGAAGCCAAAGAAGAACAACATATATGTTCTTTTGTCTGGCTGTTGTAGGTTTCTCAAGCTCATATATATTAGTTAGCGAGACAGTAAGTATAAATGTTGAAATAACTGACAAAAGAGTCAGCAAAGGAAAATCGACTAGTTATATCTTGGCTATCGCTCCAGAGGATCTTGGCCCATTAGATTTAAAAGTTGGCGAAGATTTTTGGAACTCTCAATCCGCAGGAAACATACTCACGATTGAAGTTCAAGAAAATATTCTTGGTTTTTATGTGGTTACGGATTACAGTAAAGCTAACAAAGCAAATTAAAAAGTGCGGACAAAAAACAGTTGGCTTTGTTCGTTCCTCACAAATTTTAGCCAACTATTTTTAGCCGCTTATTTGCGGCGTTAGCTGTACATGGAGAAGTATGAACTCTTATAAACAATCCGGTATTTTCCTTGGTCTTTTTATCGCAATAGCTTTGGTAATGAGGTTTTACGGTGTATATCGTGCAGAAGTTGAAATACCTTTATCTGCCGTGATAGTTAATTGCTTAGGTTCGGGTGTAATTGCTGGAGTAGGTTTTTATATTGGGCAGTCAATTGTTAAAGAGTACCTGCTGGTGAAGCATTTGGTCTTCTCTGCGCTCTTTGCATTTATGATGTCACATACGTTGAGTCGTCTTATTGGTCTTTACGAAATATCATGGTTTGCATATGCTGGGTCAGTGCTTTTACTTTCTGGTCTGATCGCAATGCGCGCCCCAAAAATGTTTCGTTCTGAAAAGTACAGCTAACAAGTGACTATGGTGTCA